>NZ_RAWI01000372.1 GCF_003612125.1 Corallococcus praedator | reverse complement strand
GTGGGGCTCCAGGCGGGCGTCCACTCTACCGCCGCCCGGGCTCCCCCACGAGCCCCCCGCGGGCTCGGGCCTTCCGCCTCAGTCCGCGCCCTTGATGCAGGCCACCGGCTTGAGGCGGTGGGCCACCCGGGCGAGTCCGGCCTGCTCCACCGTCTCCAGCACGTCGTCCAGGTTCTTGTAGCAGGGCCCGGACTCGTCCAGCGGGGTGGTGCGGGTGTTGAGCAGGATGCCGGCCTCCTTCATGCGCTGGTCCGTCTCCTCCTGCTGGAGCTGCCGGCGCGCGGCGGCGCGGGACAGCCTGCGGCCGGAGCCGTGGTTCACGGAGTAGATGGACTTCTCCGCGCCGGGTTCGGCGAAGAGGATGGCGCTGCCCGTCTCCATGGACCCGGGGATGAGGATGGGGTGGCCGGTGGACTCCCACACGGTGCCCTTGAGGGCGGGGTGGCCGCCGGGGAAGGCCCGCGTGGCGCCCTTGCGGGCGACGAACTTCCCGGCCTCACGCTGGATGAGGTTGTGGGAGATCTCGTAGTAGATGCTCGCGGTGCCGCCGAACACGTCCTCCAGGGCGCCGCACACGGCCTCGCCGATGAGCAGCCGGTTGGCCACGGCGAAGTTGGCCGCCATGTTGTGCAGGTTCCAGTAGGAGCGGCCCAGGGCGCTGTCCGCGTCCAGCCAGATGAGGTCCTCGCTGCGGCTCTTGAGGCCCAGGTGGGCGGCCCCCTCCACGAAGAAGTGCTTGGCGATGTTCCAGCCGAAGCCCCGGCTGCCGGTGTGGAGCATCACCCAGACGCGGCCCAGCTCGTCCACCTGCATCTCGGTGAAGTGGTTGCCGCCGCCCAGGCTGCCCAGCTGGCCGCGCTTGTCGTAGGCGCGCCCGGGGATGTCCACCCCGGTGTCCTCCACGGGGATGAAGTCGCGTTCGGTGACGGAGTTGCCCCGGCCCAGGGCCTTGGCGCCGTGGCGGAGGACCTCCTTGAGGGTGCTCTCGTTGAGCTTGCGCTGCTTGCTGACCCGCTTGGCGCCCACGCCCACGGCGATGCGTTCGGTGACCTCGTTGATCCACTGGCGGCGCTTGGCGGGGTCCGCCACGTCCTCCACCTTGAGGGAGGTCTGGAGCTGGACCATGCCGCAGCCGATGTCGTAGCCGGCGGCGGTGGGCAGGAGGACGCCGTCGGTCTCCACGATGGTGCCGATGGGGACGCCGTAGCCCACGTGACAGTCGGGCGTGACGGCGACGCGGGTGACGCCGGGGAAGGTGGCGGCGTTGACCATCTGGTCGAAGACGGCGTCTTCGAGGCCGGGGGACTCCGGGGTGCCCTCTCCCCAGAGGAGCTTGTCGGAGAGGAACAGGTCCGCGTGCACGCGCATCGTCTTGGTGCGTGGCAGGACGTAGTGGCCCTCGGAGACCTTTTCCAGGTGTTGCTTCCAGCTCATGGCGTGTGACCCCAGGTGGGTGAACCCGCGGCAGTGACGGACCCGTCCCTCATATCTGACGGAGGTAGGGTTTCCGACATCCGGATGGCTGCCTGCCTGGTGTGGGAGGGCCTTGGGGCGAGGGGGTTGTCGGTCGGAGTGCACTGATCGGCAGTCGGACAAGCCTGGGGCTTGCGGCCCTGGATCGGCATTCCCATTTCTCTGGCGTGCATCAAGGGGGTGGGCGATGGGGTTTCTGACTGGGGTGGTGCTGGCGATGTCGTTGCAGGCGGGGCCGGTGGAGATGACCGCGGGCCCGGTGTTCAATCCGGCGCTGTGCGCGAAGAAGCGCGTGGATCCGTGCGGCTGCCATCACGTCTACGGCATCCGCCACTGCCACCAGAGCCGCAAGAGCAACCACTGCGAGGCGCAGGTCCGCGCCTACGAACCCGAAGAGACGCACGACGCCGAAGACGCGAGCAGCCCGCTGCAGAGCCTCATCGACCCGAAGAAGTCCGTGTCGATGTAGGACGCGTGGGGGTCGGGGCGTGAAGGGGCCGGAGGGCTACTCCGGATCCAGCGCCCAGGTTCCGTTGTCCCAGTGTCGCAGGGTCATGATGGCGTCGAGGGCGCCCACGCCTCCTTCTTTCGCCGCAGCTTCCAACACGGCCCTGGCTTCCGCCGTCCGGTAGCGGAGCAGGAAACCCGCCGCCATGGCGCGAACATCCGTGCGGGGATGCGTCAGCGGCATGGTGAGGGCTTCCCGGCCGGCATCTCCCCGAGCGCGCAACTCCTGAAGCGCCGCGGTGTACTGCCTGGCGTGGCGATTCCCTGTCCTGGCGTCACCCTGCCGGATGGCATCGGTCTGGGCCGCGACGTTCTGAGCGAATCGGGCGACCCATTCTTCCAGCGTCATCACCAGAGCCCCTTTTGCACGTTCTCGATGGCCAGCAGCCCGAACTCGCCTTGGGCCTGGTAGGACTGCGTGCTCAGCCACTGCCGCACGGTCAGTGTATAGGACTGCGTGATGGCGTAGCGGACCGATGAATAGACCGCGCTGATGTCGGTGTGCAGGGTCTTGTCCAGGGGGATGACGTTCTCGGTGTTGTGGAGCGACTGGGGCCCGAACCGGCCTGCGTGGCACCTGGGAGTGTGGGGACCTTCGCCGCGAGCCCCGCTGTCGTGTTGCCCACCGCCGCCACGGCCAGCATGGCGAACGCTCGCGCCGCGGTCCTGCCCATCACCTTGCCGTAGCGCTCTCCTTCGGTTCGCAGTTCATCGAAGGTGTTGGCCCGGTCCACGGCCTCCACCAATTGCTTGAAGCCCACGATGAGGCTCTTGAAGGTATCGAGGCCCACGTAGCCGATGAGCGTGACGGTCATCACCGCGGCGATGCCCTTGGAGAACGGCTCGTGCACCCTTGAAGGCATCCAACATCTCCTCCAGCACGACGCCCTGGGCCAGTGCGAGGGCCAGTGCGTACTTCCCATCCCCGGTGACGGTGGGGCTCTCCGCCAACAGGTGCAGACAGTCACCCTTCCTGGCGGTGCGCTCGCACCAGCGCAGGTAGGCGCGCGTCAGCTCCACCTCCTCGGCAGGTGACTCCCCCTCCAACTGCTCACCGGGATCGAGCGGAGTGATGCGACGCCGGTGGGGTTCGTACAGGTACGAGCCACTGCGTGGATCCACTCCGAACAAGCGCCGCGCCGCCGCCTGGGGCCGCGTGGAGGGCCGCGCGACGTGAGCCAGGGCCTCCACGGCCTCCTTGAGGTCATCCGCGCTGAGCTTCACCAGCGCGGCGTTTCCGCGCGGAGTGATCACGATGGGCGCGCCACGGCCCGTGTCCAGACGCACCACCCTCGTGGCGCTGCCGCACCCGGTGAGGAGCACGAGCAGAAAGGGAATCCACCACCGTGGCTGCATGCCAAGTCCTCTCGGAGCGGTTTTGCTCCCAGGAGGACCTCATGGCATGCAATGCGATTGCAAGGGACCGTGCGCTTGGAAGTGCGAAGGCGTGAGAGGCCGGTCGGACAGCCCGCATGAGGCGCACGGCTCAAGGTGACGCGGTCGCGTCTCCAGGCAGTGCCTCCGAACGGCTCACCTGCAGGTCGCTGTCCGAGCGGATGATGACCCAGCGAGCCTGGGGCGACACGCGCAGGGCCACCACGTTCGGCGCCAGGCGGCGCATCTCCGGCTTGAAGGGCAGCGTGGCCAGGGGCGGCATCGTCAGCGAGGACGCATGCGGATGCCCGACCTGGGAGCGCGGCAGGGGCGGGGGAGGAGGCGGCGTCGGCACGGCTTCCGGCGAGCGGTTCAGCAGCGCGATGACCTTCACGGTGGGGCGCTCCGGAGGCATTTCGAACTTCGACACCGGCGTGAAGGCGGTGGGCGTCAGGGGATGCGCCGGCAGGGCCAGCAGCGTCCCGGGCAGGGCCTTCTGCGGTGTGGCCGAAGAAGTCGGCGGCGCGGCGCGAGCCGTGACCGGCGTGGTGACCTGCACCGGAGCGATGTGCGGGACCGGAGATGCTGACCGCGCAGCGGTCAGGACGGTGGCCTGCACCGGAGCGATGTGCGGGACGGGAGACGGTGACCGCGCAGCGGCCGGGGCGGTGTGCTGGACAGGACCGGCGGACTGAGCAGGATTCGCGGCGTGCGGGACAGGAGCCGATGCCCGAGCAGGATTCGCGGCGTGCGCAACGCCCTGTGCCGGAGCGCCATGCGGAACCGGGCTGGGGCTGTGCGTCCGGGCCGGGTTCGCGGCGTGCGCAACGCCCTGTGCCGGAGCGCCATGCGGAACCGGGTTGGAGCCAGGTGACCGCGAAGGGTTCGCGGCGTTCGCCAGACCCTGCGCCGGAGTGACCGGGCTGGAACCCGGCGCTCGCACGGGCGCGGTGCCTGGACCCTGCGCGCCCGGAACGGAGTTCGGTGCCCGCGTGTAATCACCCGCCGCGACATGCGCCAGGGAGCGCGCGAGGAGCTCCGTCACCGTTTCCGGTGCCTGTGCCGGAGGCGGCGCGGCGGAACGGTGATGCGGCAGCAGGGCCTCCCGCCCCGGCCCCGAGCCGAACGCTGGCGTCCGCGTCGGCGCCGCGCCCCGGCCCCCGGAGGCGCTCAGGGGCGAGATGGGCGGCGCGGCGGGCAGCCCGCTCGAAGGGCCCGATTCCAGCGCGGCATTGAGCACGAAGGCCGGAGGAGGCGGCGGCGGCATGCTCCGGACGTGCCCCGGCGGGGGCGTGGGGGGCAGCCGGTCGAAGAAGTCGTTCGCGGACGTGTCGAGCGGATCCTCCTCCAGCGCCGCCGAGACCACCTCGCCCTGGCCCATCCGCACCACCTCCATCTGGAGGACCGGGTCGCGCGGATCCAGCTCCAGCGCGGCCTTCAGCGCACCCCGCGCGCGGGAGGCACAACCCAGTAGCATCAGTATCGTCGCTGCATCCCGGTACGCGGCGATGGCCTGGGGCCGCTGACCGGCGCGCCGGCACGCTTCCGCGAGTCGCACGCGCACGTTCGCATCGTGCGGCAGCATCCTCGCGAGCTGCGAGTACGTCTCCACGCATTGTGCGTACCTGCCCCGCTGGTACAGGGCGTGGGCGGTTTCCTTCAACTCCCGCAGCTTCGTCTCGCGCTCGCTCATGGAAGGCCCCTGCGTCCGTGCTGCTTCTCGGAGCTAGCAGGGTGCGTGCCGAGCGCCCTTGACGACCGGTCCCGTTCACTGCCGCGCCCCCACCGGGACCCGGGACCGGAACGCGTGTCCTGCATCCGGCGGACCCCGAGGCGAAACTCCGTGCGCCCGTGCACGCTGTCCAATGCAAGACGCGGCAGCGACCCTGTAGAAATGGGAACGACGCTGTAACAACGCCAGTGCTGCAATCCATGACGTCAGCGAATGACGCGAGACTTTGGGGACGTCGGATGCGCACGCATGCGACGCTGGGGCTCCTCCTGCGTCCACCGGAGACACCTGAAAGGTCACACCATGGCATCCCGTATCGCAGCCCTCACGTTGGGAGCTTTGTTGTTCGCATGTGTGCCCGTGGGCGCGAAGGAGCCGTCCAAGGCGACGAAGGAATCCGCGAAGAAGGTGGCCCAGGAGAAGGTGGACGCGCCGCCCGCCGACGAGACGTTGACGTTGAGGAAGGGCGCGAAGCGCTCGCTGCTGGTGCCGGGCCTGAGCCGCGTGGCGCTGGGCGACCCGACCATCGCGGACGTGGTGACGACGGGCGCGGAGGCCGTGGAGATCTCCGGCCTGGCGGAGGGGACGACCACCCTCCTCACCTGGGACAGCGCGGGCAAGCGCCGCGCGTACCGCATCGAGGTGGGCCGCTAGAGGCCCACCCCGCTCACGGCTCCGACAGGAGGAAGAGCGCGTGTGAGCTGGCGATGGGACGGGTCCTGTCGTCCTGCCATGCCTCCACGCGCACGTTGGCCACGCGCCGTCCCTGCCGGGTGATGAAGGCGCGCGCGAAGGTGTCCTGCGCCTTGCCCGAGCGCAGGAAGTCCACGGTGCTGGAGATGACCTTGGGCACGCGCCCGGTGTCCGTCTGGAGCAGCAGCTCGAAGATGGCGGACGACTCCAGGAGAGCGCCCAGCGCGCCGCCATGCAGCGCGGGCAGCAGGCTGTTGCCGATGAGGTGGGGCGCGTACCGCATGCGGCACAGCATCTCCCCGGCCAGGTTCTCCACGCCGATGCCCATGAAGCGCGTGTAGGGGATGGCGTCGGTGAGGCGGTGGTATTCGCGCGACTGGCGCACCGTGCGCACGAGGTCCGCGAGCGGAGGGGTGGGGGTGCTCATGGCGCTCAGTCCTCCACCCGCATGAAGGTGCCCTGCGAGGAGGCCACCGGCCGCTCCGGGTCGCCCTGGTGCACCAGGGCGCGCACGAAGGCGATGAGGCGGGTGACCTTGTAGCACTCGGCGTGCGCGGTCAGCTCCAGGCCCGGGCGCGCGGGGCGCAGGTAGTCGATGCGCAGGTCCAACGTGACGATGGCGGCGAAGGTGCCCAGCCGCGCGAGCACCGCGGTGCCGCACGTCGCGTCGATGAGCGTCGTCACCGCGCCGCCCGCGACGACCCCGGTCTCCGGGTTGCCCACCAGCACGTCCGCGTAGGGCATCACCACCGTCGCGTCCGTGGCGCCTACGTCCACCAGCCGCAGGCCGAGCGCGTGGTTGTGGGGCACCGCCTCGCTGAACAGCACGGAGAGCTGCTCCTGCCGTCCCGCCTTGTCCGTTGGAAGCGTGAGGTCCGACATAGACGTCCCGCGATAGCAGATTCGAGCGAGGGGTGGGGAGCGCGTCCGTCCGCGCCCGCTTCGAGGAGGCTGGAGCCCGCCCGCATGTCCGCTGGTTCACGCGCGCTTCACCCTTCGCGCTCGGGGCAGGCCGGTTAGGCTGCCGCGCCTTTCGTCTCCCCACGAGGACTCCCCCGGTGAACCGACTGACCTCCGCCCTCTGCTTCGCGCTGCTGGTGCCGGGCCTGCTCCTGGCCGCGCAGCCCCTGCCCCGGCCCGCGGGTGCGACCGCTCCTCCGCCGAAGGGCGAAGCCCCCCAGGAGCCGCCTCCGCCGCCCGCGCCAAAGGACACCGCGCGCGACGCCGCCCGGGCGAGCGAGGGAGACGCGGGCACCCCGCTCCCCGTCGCCGCCGCCGAGCCACCGGACGCGAAGAAGGACGCGTGGAGCGTGGACGCGCCCCCGGGTGCTACCGCCACGCAGGTGCCCATCGACGTGCGCGAGGGCACGTGGCTGAACGTGGACGTGAGCCCGCGCGGGGATGAAATCGTCTTCGACCTGTTGGGGGACGTGTACGCGCTGCCCATCGCGGGCGGCGAGGCGCGGCCGCTGACGTCCGGCGCGTCCTGGGACATGCAGCCGCGCTACAGCCCGGACGGGAAGTCCATCGCGTTCACGAGCGACCGGGGCGGCGGCGACAACCTCTGGGTGATGAACCGCGATGGCTCCGACCCGAAGCCGGTGACGCAGGAGAAGTTCCGCCTGCTCAACAGCCCGGCATGGAGCCCGGACGGGCAGTTCCTGGTGGGGCGCAAGCACTTCACCGGCCGGCGCTCGCTGGGCGCGGGCGAGGTGTGGATGTACCACCGCGCGGGCGGCGAGGGCGTGAAGCTCACCGAGCGCGCCAACGACCAGAAGGACCTGGGCGAGCCCGCGTTCTCCCCCGACGGCCGCTACGTCTACTTCAGCCAGGACGTCACGCCGGGGAAGTCCTTCGAGTACGACAAGGATCCGAACAAGGAGATCTACGCCATCCAGCGGCTGGACCTGGAGACGAAGGAGGTGGAGCCCTTCGTCACCGGTCCGGGCGGCTCCATCCGGCCCACGCCGTCGCCGGACGGCAAGCAGCTGGCCTTCGTGCGGCGCGTTCGCGCGAAGAGCGTGCTGTACGTGGCGGACGTGGTGTCCGGGGCGGAGCGGCCGCTGTACGACGGGCTCGACCGGGACATGCAGGAGACGTGGGCCATCCACGGCGTGACGCCGGTGGTGGCGTGGACGCCAGACAACAAGTCGCTGGTGTTCTGGGCGGGCGGGACGCTGCACCGCATCGACGTGGCGACGAAGAAGGTGACGCCCATTCCCTTCCACGTGAAGGGGACGCGCACGGTGTTCCAGCCGGTGCGCAGCTCCAGGGCGGTGGCGCCGGACCGCTTCGACGTGAAGATGCTGCGCTGGATGCAGGTGTCACCGGATGGCAAGCGTGTGGTGTACCAGGCGCTGGGCCGGCTCTACGTGAAGGACCTGCCGTCGGGCACGCCGCGCCGGCTGACGCGGCAGAACGAACATCTGGAGTTCCACCCGTCGTTCTCCCGGGATGGGCGCTCCATCGTCTACACGACGTGGGACGACGACCGGCTGGGCGCGGTGCGCATCGTCGCGGCGACGGGCGGGGAGGGGCGCGTGGTGACGGCGCAGCCGGGCTTCTTCGTGGAGCCGGTGCTGAGCCCGGACGGGAAGTCGGTGGTGTACCGCGCGACGGGGGATGGCTATCTGATGCCGGGCACGTGGAGTCGGGAGACGGGGCTGTTCGCGGTGGCGTCCGCGGGTGGGGGCGTGGCGCGCAAGCTGACGCGGGACGGACAGCAGCCGCACTTCGGCGCGAAGTCGGACCGCGTGTACTTCCTGCGCGTGGAGTCGAAGGAGGTGGACGACGTCCGCACGCTCCAGAGCATCGAACTGGACGGGGGCAATGAGCGCACGCACCTGAAGAGCGCGGGCGCCATGGAGATGCAGGTGTCGCCCGACGATAGGTGGGTGGCCTTCCGCGAGGACTTCAACGCGTACGTGACGCCCTTCGTGCGCGGCTCCAAGGAGGCGCAGGTGGGGCCGGGCACCAAGGCGATGCCGGTGACGCAGGTGAGCCGTGACGCGGGCGAATACCTGCACTGGTCCGGGGACGGGGCTCGCCTGTCATTGCACTGGGCGTTGGGTCCGAAGCTGTTCACGCGGGCGCTGAAGGATGCGTTCACGTTCCTGGACGGGTCTCCGAAGACGTTGCCGCCGCCTTCCGCGGAGGGCGTGGACGTGTCGTTCACGGCGAAGTCGGACGTGCCGGAGGGGACGCTGGCGCTGGTGGGCGGGCGCATCGTCACGATGAAGGGCGACGAGGTGCTGGAAGCGGGCGTGGTGGTGGTGAAGGGCAATCGCATCGTCGCGGTGGGCCCGGTGGGGAAGGTGGCGGTGCCGGCGGG
>NZ_RAWI01000371.1 GCF_003612125.1 Corallococcus praedator | reverse complement strand
GTGGGGTGGGGTGCTGGGGCAACTCCCCGCGGGCACCGGGCGCACCTTCAGCGCGCAGGCCTTCGACGCCTCCAACACCGTGCGCTACTCGGGCCAGGTGACGCCCGTCACCATCCAGGCCGGGCTGACGACGGCGGTGACGCTGCTCTTGCAGGAGGTGAATGCGCCGCCGCCCTTCGAGAATGCCGCGCCCCGTATCCTCTCGCTGGTGGCCAGCCCCGGCACCGTCGCCCCGGGCGGCCAGGTGACCCTCCAGGCCACCGCGGACGACCTGAACGCGGGCGACCCCCTCACCTCCGCCTGGACAGCCAGTACGGGTAGCTTCAGCGCGCCCTCCAGCCTCTCCACGGCCTGGACGGCGCCGGCCTCCACCGGACCCGTGGTGCTGACGCTGACGGTGACGGACTCCAAGGGTGCCTCCGCCGCCTTGAGCGTCACCGTCACGGTGAGCACCGGCACCGGCAGCGCCGCCGTCAACGTCACCTTCAACACCTGGCCCCAGGTGGCCGGGGTGACGGCGCTGCCGTCCTCCGTGGCCGTCGGCCAGGCGACCGCCGTCGCGGCCGTCGCGAGCGACGCGGACGCAGACAGCCTCTCCTACCAGTGGACAGCCTCGTGCGCGGGCACGTGGACGAATGCCATCTCCGCCAGCGCCAGCTTCACGCCCTCGGCGCAGCCGTCCGGTGGCACGTGCACGCTCACCGTGGTGGCCTCGGACGGCCGGGGCGGGCAGGGCACGGGCAGTCTGGGCATCTACGTGGGCCCGGGGACTTCAGCGCGCTTCCCGCCCGAGGTGGTGGAGGCCTCCCAGTCGAGCGCAAGCGTGCCGGCGTCCGGCGGCACCGTCGTCTTCCGGGTGAAGGCGCAGGATGCCCAGGGCAGTGCCCTTGGCTTCACCTGGGCCACCAGCACCGGGACGTTGGGCACCGCCACCAACGCGGCCACCACCAGCGAAGTCCTCTGGACGGCGCCCTCCTGTGTCCCCTCGGGCACGACGCCCACCGTGACGGCCACCGTCACCAACGCCCTCGGCCTCTTCACCCGCTTCATCTTCGCCCTCCAGGGCGGCACCGCCTGCGCTGTGAGCCCCGGGGCTCGTATCGTGGCGGGCGGGGTTCATAATCTCGTCGCGAAGCAGGACGGCACCGTCTGGGCCTGGGGCTACAACCACTCAGGCCAGCTCGGCGATGGGACAGGCACAAGGCGCCTCACGCCCGTACAGGTGCAGGGTCTGACGGGCGTCGCAGCCCTTGCTGCTGGCTACCAACATTCGCTTGCCGTGAAGCCGGACGGCACCGTCTGGACTTGGGGCTACAACGGCAGCGGCCAGCTCGGCGACGGAACGCTCACGGACCGCCCCAGGCCTGTGCAGGTGCAGGGCTTGACGGGGGTCGCGGCCCTCGTCGCTGGCGAATCCCATTCGCTTGCATTGAAGCAGGACAGCACCGTCTGGGCCTGGGGCTACAACGGCAGCGGCCAGCTCGGCGACGGAACGCTCACGGACCGCCCCAGGCCTGTGCAGGTGCAGGGCCTGACGGGGGTCGCGGCCCTCGCCGCTGGCACTCGCCATACGCTCGCCTTGAAGCAAGACGGCACCGTCTGGGCCTGGGGCCAGAACTCCGACGGCCAGCTCGGCGACGGAACCGTCACGAACCGCTTGACGCCCGTGCAGGTGCAGGGCTTGACGGGGGTCGCGGCCCTCGTCGCTGGCGAATTCCATTCGCTTGCATTGAAGCAGGACGGCACCGTCTGGGCCTGGGGCTATAACGCACAGGGCCAGCTCGGCGACGGAACCGCCACGAACCGCTTGACGCCCGTGCAGGTGCAGAACCTGACGGGTGTCGCGACACTCGCCGCTG
The DNA here is from genome assembly GCF_003612125.1 of Corallococcus praedator. Lineage (GTDB taxonomy): Bacteria > Myxococcota > Myxococcia > Myxococcales > Myxococcaceae > Corallococcus > Corallococcus praedator. Next base: position 7,258 of record NZ_RAWI01000371.1, on the reverse strand, counting down.
GCTTCAACCATACGCTGACCTTGACGCAGGACGGCACCGTCTGGGCCTGGGGCCGTAACTCCGACGGCCAGCTCGGCGATGGGACAGTCACGAGCCGCCTCACGCCGGTACAGGTGCAGGGCTTGACGGGGGTCGCGACCCTCGCCGCTGGCTACTCCCATACGCTGACCTTGAAGCCGGACGGCACCGTCTGGGCCTGGGGGAACAACACCCAGGGCCAGCTCGGAGACGGAACCGCCACGAATCGCCTCACGCCCGTGCAGGTGCAGGACCTGAGCCTCTGACGGGGCACTGGGCGCCTGTGTTGTTTGGCGGGCGCCCATAGCACGTCACAGACGTCTGCGGGTTGCTTAAGGACGCGGTGCGCTGGGAACCGGCCTGCGTCCTGCGGGTACCCGGCTCATACTATTTCGGACCAAGCGTCATGAGTACCTCAGCAACTCCGTCCGCGTGCTGTTGGTTCTCCTGAGTCACGGTGCGGAAGCCACACTTCTCGAGGACGCGGATCGACCCGACGTTGTGGACAGCGACCCACGCATGGAGCGGACGAATCGGCTCAAGCACGAGGAACTCCGAGAGCGCTCGTGTCGCGATGCCCTTGCCCCAGTGCTCGCGACCAATCCAATAGGCGACGAGGCGCTTGCCGTCCTGTTCCCAACTGCCGATGTACCCAGCGACCAAGCCGCCAACGACGATGGTGCGGGTCACGTTCTCGGGGCGGAGAACCTTCGTGCGCCAGTGGGTCAGGAAGGCATCGCGTTCCCGCGACGGGAATGCGGCCATGCGCAGCGCGACTGCGTCCCGTTGGTGCTCGAAGAAGATCGGGAGGTCTTCATCTGTAACGTTGCGCAGGATCACCAAGAGAGCCGGTCTCCGTGAGCCGAGTGACGAGCCGACTCTAGCCCGCGTCCCACGCCGGGTTCCATGTACCAAGTTGGAGACGCGCTACCGGCTCGCCTTGCGCAGCACGGAGCCGACGAAGCTCGACCCCGACCAGGCCGCCGGGCGCCATCATCCGGTGGGCCCAGAAGCGAACAGGGGACAAGCCCGAATTGAGCCACCGAGTGGAGCTGCTCGTGAAGCGACTCAAGCGCAACCCAGAGCAGCGGGACGGCGACGGCAGCGGGGGCGGATTGGCCGGTTAACCGAACACCCAAGGGGGGCGTCTTGCGGGCGGACCATCCGGTCAGTTTACATAACGCTTCTTATCAGACGTCACGCCTATGGATTCCAGAGGGGCGTTCAGAAGCCAGTTCGTCCCCAAATGGGCCCTGAAGCTCAGGTGTCATCGGGGTCGTCCACGTGGTTCAGGTACGCCTGAAGCTGGGTTCAGGTGTCATCGGGGTCGTCCACGTGGTTCAGGTACGCCTGAAGCTGGGTCCGGTAGATGGGCACCACCTCCGCCGCCATCGCATCTTCAAGCACCTTACGCGCCCCGGTTCTGTCTCCACTCGCCTTGAGCGAGTCGGAGGCTCCGAATGCACGCCCGAGCCGATATGTGCCCTCTCGCGTCCGGCGATGGATCTCTCGCACTAGTGCGGCGGTGCCAGACTCGCTGCCGAGAGCCGCCTCGGCGTCCACGGCGGCCATACCCACCTGGGGCGCCATCCTCCGCAGGAGCGCCGGCAGCTCGGGGTCTTGCGGCAGTTCCGCACCACCGGCGAGTGCCAGGCCCAGATCAATCGCTCTACGCCAGTCATCGGACATCACTGCGCCACCCCGGGCCCACACATGTCGAGCGGCCATTGCCGCTGTCCTCGACAGCGCTCCATGCACGAGCCGCAGTCGCCATTCCAGCGCGGCTTCTTCGTGGACTGGCATCGGGCGTACATGTCGATGCAATGCTGCCGCCAGCCGCTGTCCGCGTCGTCGGCCGTGCTGGTGGCCGATTCCAGCTCTCGTGCCCCATTCATCAACGTGGCGGCCTCGCTTTCCGTCGTCCCGCACGCTTCTGGGCTTCGGCGCTTCTTGAGGCAACACACGATGCTCAGGTCACCCGGACGGCATGTGTCCGATGCCTGCGCCAGGTAGTCGCCCGTCGGGCGGCGGTCCGGCTCACGGGCAGCGGTTGAGCATCCCGACATGAGCGCGAGGCCAAGGCCTACGGCGGCAACCCGCACAGCCAGATTCATGCGAAACCAGATATCACTCACAGGAGTCTTCGTGCCCCCGTGTGCTCGGGCTTCCCGAGTCCGCGTCCTGCACATACGTTGCCGCCCCATGCGCCTCTTCCGACGAACCGGCCTTGCCGTGCTCTGCGGCCTCACCGCGGCCCTGCTCACGGGCTGTCCCGACAAGACGCCCCAGGCGCCCCTGGATGGCGGCGTCACGGGGACCTCGGCGCCCCCGGATGCGGCCCCCGCGACCGTGGCCTTCACGCTCCAGTACCTAGCACCGGACGCCGGCCTCGCGCTCATCCCCCTGGCCCTGGAGGAAAAGCCGCTCGTCGAGCAGACCTCCGACCTGGAGCTTCGCAGCACGCTGCCCCTGAAGAACTACCGGGTCCGGCTGATGGATGAGGCCGACCGGGCCATGATCTCCGATGACACCGTGACGGAAGCCGACGACGGGCTCGTCTACCGCATCCACCTGCCGCAGCCCCTCAAGACGGGCTTCTCGTACACGCTGGTCGTGGACGCTCAGACAGGCACGGCGTTCCAGGACTCGCGCGGTCGCGACGTCGAGGACCTCCGCGCCGCGTTCCAGGTCGCCGGCGAAAAGGAAAAGCCCAAGCCTCCGCCGCCCCCTGCCAAGGGCGGCAAGAAGAAGCACAAGTAGCCGCTACTGCCCGGTCTCCGACTGCCCCGGAGCCTCCTGGTCCGGCAGCGGCTCCGGCGTCGTGGGCGCCGGGGTCGGCAGGTTCAGCGCCGTTCGGATCTCACGCAGCTTCGCCTGGATGATCCGGATGTTCCCCGGGCCCATGCGCAACAGGTGCTTCTGGGCCCGGCTCAGGCCCTCCAGCTCCGGCGCCGTGTACACGTACAGCGCCCCCTTGGATTCCACCTCCACGGGCCCCGGCGGCACCGGCACCGCCAGCAGGTGCTGGACGGCCCGGCCGAACGTCGCCTCGAAGCTCTGTCCAGGCGGCGCGATCTCCCGGTACGCCTGGTCGATGAGCGGCTTCAATTCCCGGTACACGAGCCCCGCGCCAGTCGCATCCAGCGACCCCAGCACCCGGGCCACCAGGTCGTAGCGCGCGTAGCTCGCGGGCGCGATCGCCGTGCGGCCTCCCGTCCCAAAGGCCGTCACCTCGAAGCCCCCCGGCGGCGCCATGAACAGCAGCGAGGCCCGGGGGCTCTCACCCTCGGCGATGTTGTTCACGGACGACGTGAACCGGCGCGCCAGATCGCGCTCCTCCAGCCACCGCGCCAGCTCCGGATCCACCGACAGCTTGCGCGCCAGCTCCCGGACCCGGCCGTCGCTCTCCGGCAAGGACACCTCCGGCGGCAACGCCACCACGCCCGCGTCCACCACCGCCGGCGTCACCGCCACCGGCGCGGTCTCCGACTGGCGCTTCAGCCCGAAATACGAGGCCACCAGCGCCACGACCATCAGCGCCACCAGGATGCCCATGACCTTGCCCCGCGACGGCGCCTTCGGTGGCTCGGCGGCCGGCGGCGGTGGGACTCCCGGGGGCTGATTGACGAAGTTCGGATCGCTCATGGTCCCGGACCCTACAGACAGCCCCGGGGACCATTCCACGCGCGCGTGAACAATCCGCGCGGCCGGTGTTCACCGGTCGGAAGCCGGGCCGGACGCCAGCACGTCCTCGGGCAACCGCCAGAGCTGTCCGTCCTCCGGCGACAGGATGAAGCCGCCCGGCAGCAGGTGCAGCGACGTGACGACCTCCGTGGACAACGGCAGCTCCCACGCGCACACGGGCCGCAGCGAATGGGGGTCCAGTTGAAGCAGGTACCACTCCCCAGCCGCCAACAGGTCCTCCACCGCCACCAGCACCGAGCGCGCCGTCACGAGCCCGGTGTAGCCCGTCGCGAGCGTGCCCACCTCCGGCAGGATGAACTCCGCCGCCATCGTCCCTTCCGGATACGACCAGCGCCGCACCCAGGTGCCGCCCACGCCGATGAAGCTCGCGCCATCCGGGAAGAAGCCCGCCGGGTAGAACGGCGCGTCCGCCGACGCCACCTCCGCGCCCCGCACCAGTCCCGCCGCGCCGCGCTCCACGAACGTGAGCCAGGTGCCGTCCTGGCCGCAGCTCACCGCCGCGCCCATCACCGGCAGGCTCGGGTGCGGCATCCATTCATGCAGCCCGTCCACGTCGTCCTCGCCCAGCGGCGCGTCGAGGCTCGTGGCCATCCCATCCACGTCGGACAACGTCTGGGCATCCACCAACTGCACGGACGCCCGCCCGGCCACCACGTCACTGGTCCACAGCCCCTGGCCGGTGCTGTCGAACGCGATGGCCTGCGTGGGCCGCGTCCAGGTGCGCGCCGTCGTTCCCGCGGTGCCCCCGTCCGGCCCCATCCCGACCATCTCGATCCGCCCCGGCCCCAGCACCGCCGCGCACTTCAGCGACGGGTGCAGCGCGACGAGCTGCGCGGCCCGGGGCAGCTCCAGCGAACGCTCGGGCGGCCACGCCTCACCGGCCTGGAGCACCGCGAGCCGGCGCGCGCTCAGCGCGAGTCCCAGCGCGTCCCCGCCCGGACTCAGGACGAAGCCGTCACCGGCCCACTCCGCGTCCGTCACCGGCAAGGCGGTGACCCGGGTGAGCTCCACGCGGCGGCTGGGAATGCCCCAGGGGGCGCCGGGCCGCGGCCGGCCGACCCAGGGGACCACCTGGCCGCTCAGGAATCCTGCTCCATGGCCCGCACCCGAGCGAGTGTGTCCACATCGCTTGGGGTGGGCCCCAGCTCCAACAGCAGCCGGCTCACGTCGTACAAGAGGTCCCCGCGCTCGAAGACCTTCAGCCGGGGCACGTCCAGGTTCAGGTCGTCCGCGCCCTTGTTGTAGGCCAGGTCCATCAGCGACCGGAGCTGGAACGAGTCGTACAGGTTGTACTCCACCAGGTAGCGCAGCGCCGCCACGTCCCCCCGGCGCAGGTACGCGCGCCACAGCAGCACCGCGTCGTAGCCGTTGGCGCCCTTCAGGTGCGGCGGCCGGCCCACGCCCAGCTTCTCTTCAATCTCCTTCAGCCCGCCGCCCAGCCCCAGCCGCCGCGTGACGAAGCGCAGGTCGATGTGCGCCTCCGGCACCGGGAAGTGCTTCGCGCCGAAGTACTCCTTCAGCACCGGCACGTCGAAGCACGAGCCGTTGAACGTCACCCACAGGCGCCGCTTCGCCATGGCCTCCGGCAGCGCGTCCATGTTCCGGCCCTGGATGAAGACGTGCAGGCCCGCGGTGTCGAACAGGCTCACCACCGTGGGAACCTGGGTCTGGCTGCCGTCCGTCTCGATGTCGAAGTAGACGGCGTCGTCCTGGAACTCCGGGAACAGGCGCCAGTGCTCGCGCGACGGCACCAGGCGCGCCAGCTCCTTCAAGTCCCTGCGGGCCAGCGCCTCGCGGGCCACGGCGATGCGCTCGCGGGCAATCACGTCCGCCTTGCGGCTGATGACGATGCCGCCGTCCGGGAAGTCATCCCAGGTCCGGATGCCCTTGGACCACAGGTCCTTCTCGCGCCACGGCCCCACGCCGGGAATGTGCTGGAACGTGTGCAGCAGCATCAATCGAGCGCACCCATCCTTCCGGCCAGCAGGTCCTCCAGGAGCGGCACGTCCGCTTCACAGAACGGCAGCGCCTGCATCTCCGTCGGCGTGTGGAACGCAAGCATGTGCGCGCCCAGCGGCTTCGGTTCACCCGACACCAGCGCGGCCGCGTACAGCACCAGCTCCACGGTGAGATCCGGATACGTGTGCCGGCCCTCCCACAGGCGGCGGCCCACGGACAGCTCCACGTCCAGCTCCTCGCGGCACTCGCGCGCCAGGGCGGCCTCGTCCGTTTCGCCGGCCTCCACCTTGCCGCCGGGGAATTCCCAGAGCAGCGCCCGGCTCCCGCCGGGAAGCCGCTGCTGGACAAGGAACCGGCGTCCACCGTCCCCCTGCCCCCTGTCCGACGAAGGCTGGGGAATCAGCGCCGCCACCACCCGCACCGTCCGGGGCACGGCGCGCGTCACCCGCGCGGCCCCTTCTTCACATTGTTCATGTCCAGCGAGTACAGGTACGCGTTGTTGGACAGCACGTACACCCGCGAGCCCACGACGTATGGCGGCGCGGAGATGCCCCTGCCCGGGTTCCACGACAGGCGCGTCTTGCCCGTCGTCGGGTCCACGAACAGCAGCGCGTTCTGGTTCGGGATCAGCAGCATTCCCCGAGCCAACACCGGGGCCAGCGCCGTCTTGTCCTTGAGGGGGAGCGACCAGATGAGGCGTCCCGTCTCCCCCAGGTAGGCGTCCACGCGGCTGTCACCGGCGGCGAACACCACCTCACCCCGGGCGAGCACCGACGTCATGCCCCCCACGCTGGTGTTCCACAGCACCGCGCCGGAGTCCGCCTCCAGCGCGTAGAGGCCGCTCTTGTACGAGGCCACGTAGAGCCGCCCCGCCGAGTCGATGGCCGGCGTGGTGTCCACGTCCAGGAACTCCGTCCCGGTGCCCGACAGGGACTTCTCCCAGATGACGCCGCCGTCATCGACCTTCAGGGCGACGAGGAAGCCGTCGGAGAAGCCGATGTACGCGGTGCCCTGGTCCACCTTCGGCGCGGAGGCGCCCCGGATGGTGAAGCCCGACGGAGGGTCTCTGCGGTACTGCCACACCCACGTCCCGTCCGACGCCTTCACCGCGAACACCGTGTCGGTGTCCGTGGCCACCAGCACCAGCCCGTCAGCCAGCACCGGCACCGTGGCCAGCGACTCCTGGGTCGGGTACTTCCACTTCACCTTCCCGGTGATGCCGTCGAGCGCGTACAGCGTGCCGTCACCGCCCGGCGCGTAGACGACGCCCTCGCTCGTCATGGCGCCCGCGAGCGCCGGGCCCCCCGTCTTGAACGACCAGGACAGCGTTCCGTCCGGGCCCACCGCGTGGATGTACCCGTCGCGCGTCTGCGCGATGACGTTGCGGCTCTCCGGCTCGTACACCGGGGAGGCAGGCTCACGCGGCGAGTACTCGAGCAGCGGGACCTTCCCCACCAGCCCCTTCCACCAATCCACCTGGAAGTACTCCACCTGCGGCTGGGTCGGGGCCTTGGGCAGCTCCGGGCTGCCATACAGCTGCGCCCGGCCACACCCGGCCAGCAGCCCCACCCCGGCC
>NZ_RAWI01000370.1 GCF_003612125.1 Corallococcus praedator | reverse complement strand
CGCGGGAAGGGCGGGGACAAGCCGGCCGCGCCCGCGCCCCGGGGCATGAAGGGGTTCGTCTACTACTGGAAGGACCGTCGCCCGGAGGCGAGCGCGTCGTACCTCGTGGGCATGGATCATCTCCGGGGGGGCAACGCGACGCAGGCGCAGTCGGAGTTCCGGCGCTGCGTGGAGGTGGATGCGGCCTCCGTGCTGTGTCACCTGGAGCTGGGGCGGATGGGGGCGCGCAAGGGGCAGGCCCGGGAGGCCCGCGAGCACTACCAGCGCTACCTGGACCTGGAGCCGCAGGGGGACGACGCGGCCGAGGCCCGCAAGTACCTGGCGGGCGGGAGGAAGACCCGGTAGCCCGGCACCCCGCGATGTTCCTCGTCCTGTCCAAGGTGTTGGATCTGCTGCTCTCCCCGCTCACCTGGGCGCTGCTCCTGGGCGTGGGCAGCCTGCTGTGGCGCAGGCGGGTGCGCGTGTCGGTGGCGCTCCAGCTCGCGTCGCTCGCGGTGCTGTACGCCTTCTCCATCGAGCCCGTGGTGGCGCTGCTCACGCGGGCGACGGAGGGCGGCGCGGTGAGCACCTTCCGGAAGGAGACGGTCTACGACGCGGTCATCCTGCTGGGCGGAGGGCTGGACGCGGCGGCCACGGAGCGCTCGGGACAGCCGGAGTACAACGCCGCGCCGGAGCGGATCATGCGGGGCTTCGAGCTGCTGCGGGACGGACGCGCGAAGCAGGCGTTGCTGTCGGGCGGCACCCTGGACGCGAGGCCGGAGGCGGTGGTGGAGGCGGACGTGCTGGCCGGGCAGTTGGAGCACTGGGGCATCGCGCCCGAGCGCATCGTGAAGGAGGGCCGCAGCCGCAACACCCGCGAGAACGCGCTCAACGCCGTGCCCCTGGTGCGCGGGCACGGCTGGAAGTCCCTGCTGCTGGTGACGAGCGCCGCGCACCTGCCGAGGGCAGCGGGTTGCTTCGCGGCGGTGGGGATACGTGCGGACACGCTCGCGGTGGACGTGCGCTCCTCGCCCATTCCGCCGGCCCGCATGAGCTGGCTGCCGCGCGCGGGAGGGCTCAGTCAGAGCACGGACATGCTGCGCGAGCTGGCGGGGCGCGTGGTGTACCGGCTGCGCGGGTGGACCGCGCCGTAGCATCGCTTCGCGGCTTCAACGGCAGGGCACGCGGACCGCTCGGATGCGAGGCGCCCTCCCCATGGCTTCGCTACTTCATCGAAGGCGGTGCGCGCAGGCCGCCTGGAGGCGCGCCCACCAGCGCGATGCGGCCCTGGGGCTTCGCTTTCGGCGCGGGCTTGCCGGTGCTGAAGGCCCCGGTGAGCGCGTCCCAGGGTGACGGGAGGTCCTTGCTCGCCGGAAGCTGGGGCTGCTCCTTGAGCATCGTGTAGCCGTCGTTGCCCGAGGCCACGAAGCTCAGCGTGGCCAGCCGGTACACCGCCGCGTCGTCCAGCGTCCGGCCGCGCACCTCCACCTTGGTGATGCGGTCTCCGGGCGGCTTGCGCAGGTCGTAGGTGAAGCGCATGCCGGACACCTGCGGGAAGCGGCCGGGCGGCTTGCCGTCCACGCTGCTCAGGCTGACGCCGTTCTCCAGCGCCGCGCGCAGCGTCGTCCCCGTCACCTCCAGCACCACCAGCTCGTTGCGGTAGGGCATGAGCGAGTACAGCTCCCGCCGCGTCATCTTCCCCGCGGGCAGCACCCGGTCCGCGCGCACGGCGCCCCCGTTGACGAGCGCCACGTCCGCGCCCGTCGCCTCGCGGAACGTGTCCGCCAGGAACGAGCCCAGGTTCGTCTCTCCCAGCCGGTTCTGCGCGCTGCGTGCATCCAGCGCCACCGGCGAGCGGCCAATCCGCTCCGCCAGCGTGGCGAGCAGCGGCGCGTAGGCCTTCATCTGTTCGTTGAAGGCCGCGTCGTCCGGCACCTTCGCGGTGATGGGCAGCACCTTCCACGCCAGCTTCTTCACCGCGCCCGTCTTCGCATCCAGGTCCAGCGTGAGCCGGCCCAGGTCCACCGCGTCCTCGTCCAGCTTGAAGATGGGCGTGCCCGCGACGGTCTCCTCCACGCGGTCATGGTCGTGCCCGCCGATGATGACGTCCACGCGCACGCACTTGGCCAGCTCCCGGTCCTGCTCCACCGCCAGGTGCGTGAGCGCCACGACGAACTGGGCCCCGGCCGCGCGCACCTCGTCCACGGAGCGCTTCGCCGCCTCGCAGTACGGCGTGATGCGCGTGTCCTTGCCCGGCTTGGACGAGTTCTGCGTCTCCGGCAGCACCACGCCGAAGATGCCCACCTTCACGCCGCCCACCTCGCGCACGTCCCACGCCTTCATCCCGTCGAACACCTGGCCCGACTTCACGCTCATCACGTTGGCGCCCAGCCACGGGAAGCGCGACTGCTGGATGCGCGCGCGCAGCACGTCATCCCCGAAGTCGAACTCGTGGTTGCCCACCACCGCGTAGTCCACGCCGAGCGCGTTCCACGCGTCGATCATCTGCCGGCCCTTGAGCGCCTCGCCCGCCACCTCCGCGGAGGACTCCACCGAGGGAGAGATCGTGTCCCCCGCCATCAGCGTGAGGACGTTCGGGGACTCCTTCAGCGCCTGCTTTCGCAGCGTCGCCACGCGCGACAGGCCGCCCCGGTTCTGGGACGTGGGCTGGAACTGGTACACGTCGTTGAGGTGCAGCAGGGTGATGCGGACGGTGTCCCCGGCGGGTGCGGGCGTCGGCGTCGGTGCGGCGGCTCCAGCGGAGTGGGCGGCCAGCACCAGCGCGAGCGGCAGGAGCGCGGCCCGGGCGCGCACGGTCATCTTCGTCATCAAGGGTCGTTCTCTTGCGGGGGCACGGGGGAGCGCCAATTCCACTCGGCGTAGCGCACTCGGCGCATGAAGGCGAGCGGACCGGATTTGGCGCAACGCGCAAGGCACGCGTCCAACTTCCCGGAGGAAGAAGGGCATCCAACCGACCGCGTGCCTCCCCGTCAGACGGTGTAGCGCCGGCCCTGCACCAGCGGTTCGATGACGCTGGTGCTCGCGTCGAAACCGTCCGGGTAGTGGATGAGGCGCATCTTCGCTCGCGTCGTTTCAGGCAGCGCGGCGAGCTTCTCGTAGGGCGTGTGCACGCCGTAGTTGGTCTCGTGGATGACGAGGTCCGCCTCCGACAACCAGGCAATGAGGCCCTCGTCGAACGCCGTGTCCGCGCTGTAGCCCAGGCACCTGCCGCCCGCGCGGATGCGGAACGCGGTGGTGGGCACGTGGTGGTAGGTAAAGCGGCACTCGATCTCGAACGGGCCGTGGCGCACCGAGCGCTCCAGGTGCAGCGGCGTGTGCGTGAAGTAGTCCTCGAAGTGCTTGTGGCTGGGGCCCGCGCCCTGCTGCTCGATGAGGCACTCCATGCCCGCGGCCAGGTGTCCTTCCCACAGCCGGCGTGTGACGCTCGGGTGCGCGAGCAGCTCCATCTTCCGCTGCAGCACGAAGAAGGAGAAGTACGCCAGGCTCTCCAGGCCGGAGGCATGGTCCGCGTGCAGGTGCGTGAGGGCCACGGCGCTGACGCGGTCCACGTCCAGCGCCACGCCGGAGGACTCGGACGCCTCGCGCATCATCTTGCGGATGGGGTGCGGACAGTCCAGCAGCAGCACCTGGCCTTCCGCCTCCAGCGCGAGGCACGACGAGTAGTACAGCGCGGAGAACGCATCACCGACGCCGAGGGGAACGAAGGACAGGCTCATGGGTGGCTCCGGAGGGAAGACGTCAGCCGCTCGCGCAGCATCGCGACGACGGCGGGAGGGCAGTAGGCGGACACGTCCTCGCCGCGCGCGACGCGCTCCTTGAGGGCGCTGCTGGACACCTCGGCCAGGTGCGCCTCGGCGGGGAGAAAGAGGGTGGAGATTTCAGGCGCGAGCGCGCGGTTCATCTGCGCGAGCTCCGTCTCGAACTGGGCATCGGTGGCGCCCCGCACGCCGCGCAGGAGCACGCTCGCGCCAATCTCCCGCGCCAGCTCGACGATGAGCCCCTCGGTGTGCGTGACGGTGACGTTGGGGTGCCGGGCCACCGCGCCCTGCACCAGCGCCACGCGTTCCGAAGCGGTCAGCAGCGTTTGCTTGTTCGGGTTGACCGCCACCACCACCACCACGTGGCTGAAGAGGCGCGCGGCCTGACGCACCACCGACAGGTGCCCCGCGGTGACAGGGTCGAAGCTGCCGGCATAGAGCGCGATGGTCATCACGACACCCCACGAACAGTCCCGGCCGTGCGGGCCCGGAAGGAAGGAAACCGCCACGACGTCGAGCCGAAGCGCGTCATGCGTCGTCCCGGACCAGGGGCCCCGCCGCATCCAGCAGCCCCGCCGCCATGCGCTTCACGGTGCCCGCCGCGGACCCCGGAGGCACGAGCCCCGGCGCGCTCGCGGAGAGCACGAAGTAGCCCTGGATGGCGGCGAACAGGCCCGCGGCCAGGGGGCGCGCCCGGCGCTTGCCCACCACCGCCGCGACGAGCGACTCCAACTGCTCCAGGTCCGCGCGCACCACCGCTTCGTACGCGACGCGCACTTCCGGCTGCCGGATGGCCTCCGCGCTGATGGTGACCCAGCCCGACACCGCCGCCACGTCCGAGTCCGGCCCGGTGGCGAGGAATGCGTCCACGAACGCGTCCAGCCGCCCCCGCGCGTCGTCCGCCGCGAGCCTCGAGGTCCGGGTGGCGAAGCGCTGCCGCGCGCGCGAGGCCAGCGAGCCCACCAGCGTCAGGAGGATCTCCTGCTTGTCCTTGAAGTGGTAGTGCACCAGCCCCGCGCTCAGGTTCGCGGCCCGGGCAATCTCCGCCACCGACGCGCCCTCGTACCCGCGCTCGGCCATGGCCTTGAGCAGCCCGGCGACAATCTGTTCCCGGCGCGCTTCGGTGTTGGAGGGACGGGGCATGGGCGATTTGTTTCTAGGTTGGGTGACCAACTTATAAACAGCGCCAGCGCGGACGTCAACCCGACCCGGGGGACGGGTCGGGAGGAGGCGCCAGGGAAGGGCAGGGGCCTAGAAGGTCAGCAGGGAGGTGACCTTGTCGGGGCCCAGCCGCTTCGCGCCCTCCAGGAAGTCGAGCGTGATGAGGAAGCTGAAGCCGACGAGCTGCCCGCCCAGGCGGCTGACGAGCCGGGCGGTGGCGTCCGCGGTGCCTCCGGTGGCGAGCACGTCATCCACGACGAGGATGCGCTCGTCCTTGAGGATGGCGTCCTCGTGCATCTCCACACCGTCCGCGCCGTACTCCAGGGAGTAGCGCTCGATGATGCGGCGGTGGGGCAGCTTGCCGGGCTTGCGGGCGGGGACGAAGCCCGCGTCCAGCGCCAGCGCCATGGGGGCGCCCAGCAGGAAGCCGCGCGACTCCACGCCCACGACCTTGGTGATGTGCTTTCCCCGGAAGGGCGCGGACATGGCGTTGACGACGCGGCCATAGAGGCGCGGGTCGGCCAGCATGGGGGTGATGTCCTTGAAGACGATGCCGGGCTTGGGGAAGTCCGGCACGTCGCGCAGGACGGCCTGGAGGTCGGAGACGAGCGTGGGGTCGAAGGACATGGAAGGGGGCTCTCCGGGAGGACGACGGTCAGTGCGGGTGCCAGCACCCTGGGCTTCCTGGGCTTCCAGGTGTCCGAGGCGGCCCGTGTCCCCGGCGCCGGGAGCGGCCGGCCGGGCGTGCCCCTGGACGGGGGCGCCTGGGGGAAGGGGCCGGAAGGCGGGCGGTCGGGGACGGGACCAGGGCATGGCGGACGTTGATGATCTCACAGCTTCGCTCGGGGGGACGTCATCCACCGGCGGACGCCATATTTTTTCCCGCGCGCGGGGAAGCCTTCGCTGTGTTAAGCGAGGCGGTTCCCCCCGACCAAGGCCAAGGAGTCTGGGGCATTGCAAGCCGTGCAAACCACCGCCGACACCCGAGACCCTCTCTCCCCGCAAGACGGACTGTGGCTTCGCGCCCTCAAGGCCGAGGTCCAGCCCCCCACGTTCAAGAAAGGTCGAGAGGTGGCCGAGGGCCGCCGCGTATTCGGCCTGACACGTGAGCCCGAACGCATCCGCGCGCAGGTCGCGGCTCCGACGGGCGAGCGCTATGACGTGGTCCTGATGCCGGCAGAGGGGAAGGTCGTTTCTTCCTGCACCTGCCCGGTGTGGAACACCACCGGCCCGCACTGCGAACACGTCGTCGCCGTGGCGCTCATCTACGCCGCGCGTTTCCGTCCGCCTCCGCCGCCGCAGAAGGCCGCGCCGCCTCCGCCGCCCCCTCCGATGCCGGAGGACGACGGGATGCCTGCGGACGACGAGGTCGAAATCCCCAGCGACGCGCCGGGGATGGAAGGCGTCACCCTGCCCGCGCTCGCGAAGGTGGAGAGCTGGCTGGGCCTGTCGTCGCTGCCGGACTACGAGTTCCTCTACCGGCTGACCCCCGCCAACACGAGCACCGGTGGCTCCACCGGCCGTCACTGGGTGGTGGACGTGCGCCGCCAGGACGCGCAGACCAAGGGGCCCGTCCACGTGAAGCGCCTGCTCCAGACGGGCAGCCGCATCGCGCCCCCGGACGAGCGCATCTTCATGGTGCTCGCGCGCCACGAGCAGCGCTACGACTCGCGCATCGTGCTGTCCGACGAGGACCTGGTCGAAGTGCTGGAGCTCTTGCGCCAGCGCCGGGTCATCTACCGGGGCACGCCGCTCGTCTACATGGACGCGCCCGTGCGTCCGCAGATCCACCTGGAGTCGCGTCCGGACGGCGCCACCGCGCAGATTGAGCTGCTGTTCCCGGACGGCGTGGGCCTGCCGCTCAAGGACGTCATCGTGCTGGCGGGGCGGCGCACCTGGGTCATCCAGGCGCAGAACCTCCACCCGGTGGAGCCGGACTTCCCGCCGCGCCTGTTGCGCAAGTGGCTCCTGGAGCCGTCCATGGCCTTCCCGGCCGGACAGCTGGACCGGGTGCTGACGTTCTTCGCCGCGCACCTGCCGCGCTTCCGCATGTCGCTGAAGGCGGACGACATCGAGGTCGACGAGGCGGTGGAGCCGCGCTTCGTGCTCACGCTGGAAGGCGCCGCCGAGCGCGTGAAGGTGCAGCTGGCCGCGCGCTACGGCCAGACGACGGTGGCGGTGTCGCCCAACGCGACCCACCTGGGCTACGCCAGCGGCGTCGGCGAGGACGCCCGCAAGCTGTACCGCCGCCGCGACGAGGTGGAGCGCGCCGCGGGCAAGCTGCTGATGGACCAGGGGATGCGCTTCGACGTGCCCACCCTGGCCTTCGAGGCGACGGGCGACGCGGCCCTGGAGTTCTGGGCGCGGGGCCTGGCGAGCCTGCCGGAGGAGTGGGAGCGCTACGGCGTCACCGCCCCCAAGGTGCGGCTGCGTCCGAAGCTCAAGCCGCGCATCCGCGTGGGCATGAGCGGCGTGCAGTGGTTCGACCTGGACGCGGAGTTCGTCACCGACGATCAGGCCGTGGACCTGGGCGCCATCCGCATGTGGCTGGACTCGGGGCGCAAGTTCGTGCCCCTCAAGGATGGCTCCTTCGCGGAAGCGGACACCGCGGAGATCAAGCGCGTGGCGGACCTCCTGGAGGAGGCCGGCGCCATGCCGGGCCGCACGCGCACGCGGCTGCCGCTGCATCAGGCGGTGGCGTTGGATCTGCTCGCGGACCTGGGCGAGTTCACCGAGGTGGAGGCCAAGGCGCGGCAGGCGATGCTCGCGCTGCGTGAGACGTCGGGCGTGCCGAAGGTGGCCGCGCCGGAGGGACTCCAGGCCACGCTGCGCCACTACCAGGAGTCAGGCCTCTCCTGGCTCTGGTTCCTGCGCCGGCACGGGCTGTCCGGCATCCTCGCGGACGACATGGGTCTGGGAAAGACCATCCAGTCCCTGAGCCTGATGCAGAAGGTGGCCAACGAAGAGGGCCACAAGCCGTCGCTGGTGGTCGCGCCCACGAGCGTGCTCGCCAACTGGGAGCGCGAGGCGGAGCGTTTCACCCCGGGCCTCAAGGCCATGGTGTGGCACGGACAGGACCGGCGTGAACGGGCCGAGGACCTGAAGGGCATGGACCTGGTGCTCACGTCGTACGCGCTGGTGCGCCGCGACCTGGAGCAGCTGTCCCAGGTGGGCTTCCGCTACGTCATCCTGGACGAAGCGCAGAACATCAAGAACGCGGACAGCGCCACCGCGCAGGCGTGCAAGTCGCTGCCCAGCGAGACGCGCCTGGCGCTCACCGGTACGCCGCTGGAGAACCGGCTGTCGGAGCTCTGGAGCATCTTCGACTTCCTGATGCCCGGCTTCCTGGGCAGCGCGGAAGGCTTCAGCGACCGCTACGAGCAGCCCATCCAGGTGGCCAACGACGCCACCGCGAAGGACCGGCTGCGACGGCGCATCCAGCCCTTCATCATGCGCCGGCTCAAGACGGAGGTGGCCAAGGACCTGCCGCCGAAGACGGAGAGCGTCGCGTGGTGCGAGATGGAGCCCGGCCAGGCCGCGCTCTACCGCGAGGTGCTGGAGGAGAGCCGCCGCAAGGTGAACGACTCCATCGAGAAGGTGGGCTTCAAGCGCAGCCGCGTGTCCATCCTCGCCGCGCTGATGCGCCTGCGTCAGGTGTGCTGCGATCCCCGCCTGCTGAAGATGCCGCCCGGCACGCTGTTGCCGTCCAGCGCGAAGCTCGAGCGCTTCATGCAGCTCGTGGAGGACCTCATCGCGGAGGGCCACCGCGCGCTCGTCTTCAGCCAGTTCACGGAGATGCTGGAGCTCTTGAAGCAGGAGGCCGACAAGAAGGGGATGACCTACCTGTACCTGGACGGTCGCACCAAGGACCGCATGGGCAAGGTGGACGAGTACAACCGTCCGGACGGGCCGCCGCTGTTCTTCATCAGCCTCAAGGCGGGCGGCACCGGCTTGAACCTCACCGCGGCCGACTACGTCATCCACTTCGACCCGTGGTGGAACCCGGCCGTGGAGGATCAGGCCACGGACCGTACGCACCGCATCGGGCAGACGCGCGCGGTCATCAGCTACAAGCTGATCACCCGCGGCACGGTGGAGGAGAAGATCCTCAGCCTCCAGCGTCGCAAGCGGGAGCTCGCCGCCGGCGTGCTCGGCACGGACGGGGACGACATGGGCCGCACGCTCACGGAGCAGGACATCCAGGAGCTGTTCACCGAAATCTGATGGACCCCAGGAGCGGGTGGAAAGGTTGTGGTC
>NZ_RAWI01000036.1 GCF_003612125.1 Corallococcus praedator | reverse complement strand
CATCACCATTGTCCGCTCCCCACCCTTCCCCACCACACGCACACGGATGCCCGGGACACGTGATCCATCTCGGGCTGGCTCTAATCAAGTCTCGTGCCGTCGCGGGGCCGGAGGGGGCGCCCACCTGAAATCAAGGACTTGGCGCGGGCCTTGGCGGCCAAGTGAGCGCTGGAGGGAACCAGGGTGCCCTGGAGGGTGAAAGGTTTTTCCCGACCTTTTGCCAACCCTCACCCCCATCTTTTCAGGGGGGATACCGGACGTTTCCCGCGACGAAGGTCGCGATCGCATCGGCCACGGCCCGCGGCTGCTCCAGGTGGACGTGGTGGCCGCCCTGGAAAACCTGGGGAGGGCCCACCAGGGTGCGCAACGCGTCCAGGCGCCCCTGGAGGAGGGGCGGGGAAGGGGACAGGCCGTCGCTCCCACGCAGGACCTGGACGGGGCAGGTGACGGCGGCCTCCAGGGCCAGCCACTGGGCCTCGTCGAAGCCCTGGCCGAAGCGGCGGCGGTGGCGCGGATCGAAGGTGAAGGCCTGCTCGCCCTCGGGCGTGGGGTGGGTGCCGTGGCGGGCGAAGAGCAGGGCCGCGTCCGGGGACAGGGTGGGGTTCGCCTGGCGCAGGCGCTCCGCGGCGGCCTCCACGGTGGGGTAGCGCTTGCGGTTGGGTGGGCGGCGCGCGTCGTCCAGGAAGCCGCGCAGCCGCTGCACGGCCCCCTCCGGGGGACCGCCGGAGGGGCCCAGGCTCTCGATGAGGGTCAGGCTCTGGATGCGCTCGTGGCGCGCGGCGGCGTACGCCAGCGCGACGATGCCGCCCAGCGAGTGCCCCACGAGGTGCACGGAGGGCAGGGCCAGCCCGTCCAGGGTGGCCTCCACGTCCAGCAGGTGGTCGCTGAGGTGGTAGGCGGCGCCGGGCCCCACGTGGCCGCTCTCCCCCATGCCCCGGAAGTCGAGCAGCACCGTGCGCCAGTCGTTGGGCAGGTGTTCGCAGAGCGGGTCGAAGCTGTGCGAGTGGTCCAGCCAGCCGTGGAGGAACAGGACGGCGGTCGTTCCGCCCGGGTGGCGCTGGCGCACATGCAGCGGCAGGCCCTCGGCATCCAGGGTGAATGATTCGAAGGGGGCGGTGGGCATGAGGGTTCCTCATGCCCGTGTGTCAGCAACGGGGTGTGGGCCTCAAGGGGCCGCGCGTCCGCCCATGCGAGGTTGCCGAGCCCGTCAAGGCCGGGCGCGGCCGTGCGACAACGCTGGGTCGGCTCGGACCAGGGCGGCACGCATGGCCGCCCGTGGCGCGAACTCAGATGGCGGTGGTGGACGACGCGGCGGGGCGCGGCGGGCCCCCCGAATCCGGACGGCCGAGCACCAGCGCCAGCTGCCGGGCCTGGCTCTCCGTGGCGCAGCGGTACTCCTGGACCTTGCCGTTGGGCCGTTCAATCCGAATCACCCAGACGTCATTCTCCTTGGTCACCACAGGCGCTTGGGACATTGCTTCCCTCCTTGCCCGGACAGAAAGCATCCTTCGTGCCGACACCCAGGCTTGAGCCAAATGCCTGATTTCCGGCCGTCTCCCCGTCTGGCGGCGGAACGAGTGACAAAATTCGTTCAGCGAGCCGACAATTTTCGGGCGTCCGGGTCGCACTCCTTGCGTAGCCCCGCAGGGCAATCCGAAGTCGTTGGAATGACAAACATGCTTCAGGCCGGGTCAGGCCACTCCCAGGCGGAGCGGTAGCCGCCGTCCGTCTGGGTGCCTTCGATGAAGCGCGCGTAGAACGCGTGGCTGCTCAAGGTGGCGGAGTCGCCCACGACGAACAGGTGCCGGCGGGCGCGGGTGAGCGCGACGTTCATGCGACGCAGGTCGTTGAGGAAGCCCAACTGCCCCTCGCTGTTGGAGCGGGTGAGGCTGACCAGGATGGCGTCCTTCTCCCGGCCCTGGAACGCGTCCACGGTGTCCACCTCCACCTCCGGGTGGACGGCCTCCAGCGCCTCGCGAAGCTGGCGGGCCTGGGCGCTGTACGGGGCGATGACGGCCACCTCGCGCGGGGACAGGCCCAGCGCCAGCAACTGGCGCACGCGGGCGACCACGTAGTCCGCTTCACCCGGGTTGAAGAGGCTGTGCGTGGTGGGCTCCACCTCCTCGTCGAAGCCCTTGCCCGCCGTGTCCAGGAAGAGCACCGGCGGGGCGTCCACCTCCGCTCCGGGCGTCAGCACCTCCCCGAGCGTGCGCTCCGCCACGGACGGGTGGGCGCGCAATTCGTCGGCGTACATCTCCCGGGAGGGGAAGGCCATGATGGTGGCGTTCATCCGGTACTGCTCGCGCAGCATGCGCTTCACGTCGTCGCCGTGGTCCTTGAGCAGCCGCTCGAAGAGGCTCACGCCCAGGCCCGCCTTGGACGCCTCCTGCGACAGCACGGTGGGCGGCAACTGCTGCGGATCTCCAGCGAGCACCACCTTCGGCGCGCGCAGGAAGCCCAGCAGGGCCAGGGGTTCGGTGGCCTGCGTGGCTTCGTCCAACAGGGCCCGGTCGAACTCCTCGCCGGCGAGGATGCCGGAGCCCAGGCTCGCGAGCGTGACGCACACCACGTCCGAGCGCGCGAGCACCGCCCTCACGGCCTTCTTCTCCAGCTTGCGCGCCTCATCCATCAGGTCCTTCGCCTCCGCCGTGGAGGAGCGGGCGTTGGAGAAGCGCTCGCGGCTGCGGCCCTGGCTGCGCTGGCGGCGCGCGTAGCCGAACAGGTCGAAGGCTTCATCGAACAGGTCGCGGCTGATGATGCGGTCCGGGTGCTCCTCCACCACGATGTCCAGCGTGTGCTCCTGGAGCCGCGCGGCGACGCGGGCCGGGTGGCCCACGCGGATGGCCCTCAGACCCTTCTCCAGACACAGCTCCAGCAGGTGGTCCACGGCGGCGTTGCTGGCCGCGGTGCACAACAGGCGCTCCCCGCGTGCGACGGCCTGCGCCGCCACCTCCGCCAGCACGGTGGACTTGCCGGTGCCGGGCGGGCCGTGGACCAGGAAGAAGTCCTCCGCGGCCAGCGCGCGCTTCGTGGCGTCGAGCTGCTCCGGGTTGAGCGGGCGGCTCGGCGTGAAGTCCTTCGTGTTGTCGAAGCGCGGGGGCTCGTTGCCCAGCAGCACCTCGCGCTTGTGTCGCTCGGCGCCCTTGTCCAGGGCCTTCACGCGCTGGAGGCCCGCGCGCACGCGCTCATACGTGATGTCGTTGGGGACGACGTCCAGGCGCAAGAGCCCTTCGGAGATGTACGCGGGCGGGTCGCGGTCGAACGCGAGCTGGATGCGGGTGGAGGAGGCGCGCGACACGAGCGCCTTCGCCGGGTCCTTCACCTCCGCGCGGCGGGGGAGCACCGCCACGAAGTCGCCGTTGGACAGGCGCGTGGGCAGGCGCCCCCGGTCCGCGCGGGCGAGCGTGAGGAGGATGCGGCCGCCCAGGCCCACCTCCTCCTCGACGGTCTCCAGGTCCAGCACCGACAGGCCCTGCTCCTCGCGCTCACGCAGGGACAGCCCCTGCGCGAACGCGGCGGTGCGGGCCTTCTCGGCCTCGCGCTCCTGGGCGAGGAGCGAACCGAGCTTGTCGAAGAACGAGACGTCACGGGCCATGGGGCAGGTCATGCCACCACAGGCGCCCCGGCGGCCAGCGTGCCGTCACGGCCCGTGTCGGGCAGGGGCCCCTACTGGCAGGCGTACGTGTACGAGGCGGGGGTGCTCCAGGTGCCGTCCGCGTTGATGAGGCGCACGGTGTAGCCGCTCGTCGGGTAGGTGGTGCCCCAGCAGTCGCGGGCGCGCACGTCGTTGCGGAACGCGGTGCCCAGGCTCCAGTTGCCCACGCGGCGCTGCTTCTCATACGCGGCCACGCGGTCCACGGCCTCCGCCCAGGTGGCGTCCGCGGCGAGCACGTCCCGGCGCTTCTCCAGGAACTTCTGGAGCCAGGCGTTCTCCGTGATGCCGTTGTAGCCAATCACCGGCGCCACCTGCCCGCTGTTGCCCAGGGCCGTGTTGGCGCTGCGGATGATGGCCTTCACGCCGCTCTCGCCGTGGTTGATGGCCGCGTCGTACAGCGCCGCCTTGGTGAGCGCCTGGGTGAAGCCCCAGCGCGTGGCCTCGTTCATGATGGGCGTGTAGTAGAGCGCGTCGCTCACCTGGTCCTGGCACTGCTTGAAGTCCGCCTGCGTCGCGACGGTGTTGAAGCTGGCCGCCCAGTCCGCCGTCCAGTTGCCCACCGCGTCCAGCTCCGCCGTGGAGGCCTGGTCCTGGCCGGTGGACAGGAAGCGGTTGTTGATGACGTTGAGCGCGGACCAGTACTTCGCGAGGCGGTTGCCATTGGCCTCGGTGCGCAGCGCCCGGTAGCACTGCACGACCTGGATGGCGTCGCCGGTGCCGGTGCAGAAGCCCGCGCGCCCGTTGGTGTAGCCGCGCCCGTCCTGGATGTTCTCCGAGTAGGCGTAGTTGAGCGTGGGCGTGTCGTTCTCCCAGATGCTCGTCAGGGCCTCCGCGACCTTCTTCTGGTTCGCGGTGAGGCCGGAGCCGCCCGGGGACGTGGTGCCGCAGCTGTCGGACTGGACCTTCACGTTGGCCGCGGTGAACGACGTGTTGGAGGTGGTGGAGTAGTAGAACGTGTGTGACGCATTCACCGCCACCGTCAGCGCGGAGGTCCGCGTGAAGGTGCACGTGCGGTTCGACTGCGTGTGCGTCCAGCCGGGTTGATCATCGTCACACGTCACGCCCGACGGCACGTCGATGGAGATTTGAGGATTGGCGATGGCCACCGTGCCCGTGTTCTTGAACACGAGCGTGCCCCAGTAGTCCGCGCCCACGTACGTGTTCGTGGTGACCGAGTGCGTGCACGCGCCCAGCGCCTGCTCCACCGCGGCCGGTGCACCTCCGGCGTCGACTTCCTCCGCCGCACCACAGCCGACGGCCAGCGCCGCCAGCCCCGTGAGGACGAACAACCGACGGGCTCCACCCTGTGAACGCTTCGCTTCCATGTGCCTGCTCCCTGTCGTGGACGGTGAAGGCCGGTCGTGAGGCCGCATCCCCGCGAAAGCTGGAATATTGGAATTTACTGCAAAGTCCAAGTCCTCCCTGTGCGCGGGAACGCGAAGGCCGCGCCTACCCTGGCGCAGGCGCCGGAGCGTCCGGCAGCGGCAGCACCCGCCACAGTTGGGGCTTGTCGTACTGGGGCGGAATCATCCCCAGGGGCCAGCCGTCCGCGGTGAGCTCCGCGTACTGGTAGCCGCGTCCCCCGAAGGGGATGCGGGTGCCGGTGCCGGGCAGGCCCACGCCGATGGCCGCGTGCGCCAGCGCATCCGAGTACAGCATCACCGCGTCCACGCCCACCTGCCGCAGCAGCATCAGCGCCAGGACCGCCTTGGAGTCGCAGTCGCCGCGGTCCTGCGCGGGCACCAGCCCCGGCGGGACGATGCCGAACGGTTCGTCCCCGGGCAGCTCGTAGCGGATGCGGCGCACGAAGCCGAGGATGAGCTCGGTGGCCTGCGCCGCGTCCAGGTCGCGCTCGCGGATGGAGACGGCGAAGCGCTCGCCCAGCACGCGCACCGGCTCCGCGTTGCTGTGCATCAGCTCCGCGTAGATGCAGCGCATGTCCGTGCCGCACCCTGGCGGCGCCACGTACGTGAAGCGCTCCGGGCCCATGGAGCGGTAGCGCAGCCGCACGCTGTAGTCGCGGTGCGCCTCTTCCAGCCCGCGCTCCACCGACTCGCCCAGGCCATAGGCCACCAGTTGCCGCGCGGGTGCGAGCCCCTCCACGCGCCAGTCATACGCATGGGCCCGGTCCGGGGGCGTGTCCTCCGGCACCAGCACCGTGCCCAGGTTCAGCGTGGCCTCCACCGGGGCGCCCGTGCCTGCTTCCGTCGGCGCGGGCGCCGCGAGCCGGCCCGCCTTGCGCAGCTCCACGCGCCACACGGCGGTGATCAGCACCGCGCCCACCAGCGCCAACACCCACCATCGGATCCAGGAGCGCGGGGCCATGCGAACTCAGGCGGGCGCGCGCAGCATGCCGGTGGGAAGCTGCGGGAAGGGGATGAGGCCGTTGAGCGTGGCCTGCAGGCCGGGCGCGGTGAGCAGGGCGATGACGAGCAGGAAGGCGCACAGGATGAGCGCCGCGGCGATGTTGCCCTTGCGCACCTCCGCCAGCTCATCGATGCCCGGCGTCATCCGGTCGAACAGCCGCACGCCCAGCGCGAGCACCGCCACGCCCACCGCCAGCGACAGCGCGACGTGCACGAGCGACAGGCCCATCAACTGGAGCACCGCGATGGGCGGCACGGGCGGGTTCTGCACCGCGATGTCCACCGCGTCCCCGGTGGCCTTCAGCGCGTGCTGCACGAGCAGGCCCAGCGACACGAGGCTCGTCGCGTGCACCAGCCCCGCGGCCACGTTGCCCTGGCGCAGCTCCTCCACCGGGTGGCTGTCCAGCAGGCGGCCAAGGCCATGCATTCCCAGGCCGATGCCGAGCGCGGCCACGAGGCCACCGAAGACGACCTTCACGAGTCCGACGACGAAGAGGGTGAGGTCCATGGGGCGTGCGAGGGACTGTAGCGGAAGTCCCCCCCGCCGCCATGCCGGATGCTCACGCGTCGTGCTCGGTGCCCTTCTTCCGGCGGCTGAGCGTCCAGCCAAGGAGGAGCAGCGCCGCCCAGCCCGCGCCTGACGCCGGCCCGCTGCCCACAGAGCACCCCAGGCTGCGCGACATGTCCGACGTCGGGTCGTACTCCACGGCGACGTGGAAGTTGCACAGCGCCGCGTTGCCGGCCCGGTCCAGGGCGGTCACCTGCACCGAGTGCATCCCCGGCGCCAGCGGCGTCCCAAGCTCCGGGGTGTAGAGGATCTCCGCCGGGGACACGGTGTCCTCGGCGGTGGCCAGCGGGTAGTCGGCGCGGGTACCGGACATCACGGCGGTCTTGAGCGTGACGTCCTCCGGGCAGGTGAGGGCGGGCGGCCGGGAGTCGCGCACCTTCACCTGGATTTCACACGCGCGGCTGTTGCCCGCCTCATCGGTGCGGGTGAGCTGCACGCGGGTGATGCCCAGGGGGAACAGGTCGCCGGGCGAGTGCGTGCGGGAGGTGGTCGTCCGCGCGGAGACGTTGTCGCTGGCGTCAGCCTCCGGCCACCACGCGCGCGCGCCGTCAGGCCCTTCGGCCTCCACGCGTACCTCGGACACCTTGCACGCGGCCGCGGGCGGCTGGCCGTCGCGCACGGTGACGGGGAAGGCGCAGGTGGACGTGTTGCCCACGCGGTCGCGGGCCGTCATCGTCACCAGCGTCGTGCCCACGGGCAGGGTGCTGCCGTTCTCCGGGATGACGGAGGTGATGACGTCGCCGCCCGACTCCTCCGTCACCGTGAAGGGCGGGTAGTACACCGTGGCGCCCTGGGACGAACGGGTGTTGACGATGAGCTCCGACGGGCAGCCCTGGATGGTGGGCGGCGTCAGGTCGGCCACGGTGACGTCCATGGCGCACGCGGCGACGCGGCCCTGCGCGTCCTCGGCCTCGTAGTAGACGCCGAAGCCCATGGGCATGGACAGCGGTGTGCCCTCGGGATGGCTGGTGCGCACCGTCAGGGGCGCCTGTCCGCCGGTGAGCGTGGGCACCGGGAGGTGCATCTCCGTGCCCTGCGCATGCGTGGCGGGCACGTCCAGGTGGGCCGGGCAGTCCCGGAAGGCGGGCGCCGTGGCGTCGCGGTCCAGCCGCCACAGCGACAGGCCCTGGAAGTTGCTGTCATCCGGCACCAGCAGCGAGTCCCCGAAGGACACCACCGTCGACGGTGAGTAGGTCCGGCTCGACGGCACGCGGGCCAGGCGGTACGTGCCCTGGGCGGTGCCGTCGGTGCGCCACAACTCCGCGCCCCACTCATTCGGGGCGCGGTAGAAGACGAGCTCATCCCCCCAGGCGGCGAGGAAGCTCGGCACCCTCTGCTGACCCGCGTCCTCCAGCGGGACGACCGTGGTCTGCTCCGCCGTGCCGTCCGTCATCCACAGCTGGCGGCCGGAGCCCGTGCCCTGGGTGAGGTAGTAGACGCGCGCACCCGCACGGACGAGCGTGACCGTCCCGGTGATGTCCCTGGGAAGCGCCTTCACCGGCAGGGTGCCCGCCTCGGTGCCGTCCGTGCGCCAGAGGTCCACCTGCTGGCCGTCCTGCGCGAGGAACAGCAGGGTGTCACCCAGCGCGGTGAACTGGCTCAACGCCGGCTCGAAGCGGCCCGCGACGAGGTCGCTCACCAGGGCGGTGCCCTTCTCCGTCCCGTCCGTCTTCCACAGGGCCCGGCCGTGCTGGACGTCGTCCACGGTGAAGAAGCAGGTGGAGCCCATCGCGGTGATGGCGCTGGGATTCGAGGACCCTACGCCGGGATGGATGTCGCGCACGCGCCAGGTGCCCGCTTCGGTGCCATCCGTGCGCCACAGCTCGCGGCCCTCGGGACCGGCGGCGCTGAAGAGCATGGCGTCGCCACACCGCCCCAGGATGGAAGGGAAGGAACCCTGGGGGCCGGGCAGCACGTCCTTGATGCGCACGGTGCCCGCTTCGGTGCCGTCCGACTTCCAGAGCTCGCTGTCGCCCTCGCTGCCCTCCGCGACGAACAGCACGGAGTCGCCGAAGGCGACGGGCAGGTTGGGCGAGCGCACGCCGCTGGCCACCCCCGGTTGGATGTCGCGCACGACGTGGGTGCCCTGGGCGGTGCCGTCGCTCGTCCACAACTCGCGGCCGCTGGCCGAGTAGCTCCAGGCGGAGAAGAACAGGCGGCCGGGCACCGCGGCCAACGTCATAGGGTCCATGACGGCGGAGGCCGGCACCAGGTCCTGCACGGAGCGCGTGCCCTGGGCTGTGCCATCCGTCGCCCACAGCGTCAGGGGCCGGTGCTCGTAGGACTCCACGCGCGGGCCGGTGAAGAAATAGAGCTGCCCGTTCAGGAGGGCCCGGGGCTGGGACTCGAAGTTCGTGACCAGGCTGGAGAAGACGTTCTCGTCCGGCAGCTTCGACAGCTGACGCACGCTCACCGAATCCGGGCCGTCACCCGCCGCCAGCGCGGGGCCGCCGACCGCCACCAGTGCCAACGCCGAAAGCCACGCACGACCGCTGACAGTCATCATCCCGACCCCTCCCCGCCACAACGCCCGTGACACCGACTGCTTGGCGACCGCCGTCCGGTGGATCCACGCGGGACCCGCCTGACGTCACCCACACTGGGTGCGCACCGTCCGCACGGTCCGGCGGATCCACAACCCGGGGGCCGGCTGACTGTTCGCAAGCCATCGCTGGGAAGCGGTGTCACACCTGTTTCATGTGTTCACCACCGGCCGGCCGGGCCCGGATTCCCATTCGCTGAGACTGGCAACTGTCGCGCCCTGGAATCCCCCGGTAGAGTCCGCTCTGACGCATGGCGTCGTGCGTCTTCGGGTACGAGACAAGGTGCACCATGAGACAGCTTCAGGTCCGAGGCCTCTTCGAAGGGTATGGCATCGCGCCGGGCACCTGGGACGAGCTGTTGGGCACCGGGGAGTCACCGCGCGAGGACGTGCTGCGGCTGTTGGAGCGACTGGGTGCGCGCACTCCGGCGGAGTTCTCGCGGATGCAGGCGCTGGCGGAGCGGGCGCTGATGAACCAGGGCGTGACGTTCTCCGTGTACGCGGATCAGCGGGGCACGGAGCGCATCTTCCCCTTCTGCCTCATCCCCCGGCTGGTGTCGGCCTCCGACTGGGAGCACGTGGAGCGCGGGCTGGAGCAGCGCGTGCGCGCGCTGGGCCTGTTCCTGGATGACATCTACGGCGAGCAGCGCATCTTCGCCGGGCGGCCGGAGCTGCGGGACATGGTGCTGGGCACGCCGCAGTACCTGCCGAAGCTGCGGGGCGTGCGGCCCGCGGGCGGGGTGCGCATCCACATCGCGGGCATCGACCTCATCCGCGACGGGCAGGGCACCTTCCGGGTGCTGGAGGACAACCTGCGCACGCCCTCGGGCGTGTCGTACGTGCTGGAGGGCCGCGTGCTCTCCAAGCGCGTGCTGCCGGAGGTGCTGGAGCGCACGCGGGTGCGGCGCGTGGACCACTACCCGGCGAAGCTCGCGGAGACGCTGCGCGCGTCGTCCCCGGAGGACCCGGAGCGCTCCATCGCGGTGGTGCTGACGCCGGGCCCGTACAACTCCGCCTACTTCGAGCACAGCTTCCTCGCGCGCACCATGGGCGTGGAGCTGGTGCACGGCGCGGACCTCTTCGTGGACGACGACCGCGTCTGGCTGCGCACCACGCGCGGGCCCAAGCGCGTGCACGTCATCTACCGGAGAATCGACGACGCCTTCATCGACCCGGAGGCCTTCCGGCCCGACAGCATGCTGGGCGTGAGGGGCCTCTTGCGCGCCTGGGCGGCGGGCAACGTGGCGCTGGCCAACGCGCCGGGCAACGGCGTGGCGGATGACAAGGCGGTGTACGCGTTCGTGCCGGAGTTCATCCGCTTCTACCTGAACGAGACGCCCATCCTGGAGCAGGTGCCCACGTACGTGTGCGCGCGGGAGGCCGACCGCCGCTACGTGCTGGACCACCTGGAGGAGCTGGTGGTGAAGGCGGTGGACGAGGCGGGCGGCTACGGCATGTTGATGGGACCGCAGTCCACGAAGGAGGAGCGGGAGGACTTCCGCCAGCGCATCCTCGCGCAGCCCCGGCGCTACATCGCGCAGCCGCGCGTGGAGCTGTCCACCTGTCCCACGTGGGACGCGGCCTCCGGGACGGTCGTCGCCCGGCGGGTGGACCTGCGTCCGTACATCCTCACCACGCCGCAGGGTCCGTGGGTGCTGCCGGGCGGCTTGAGCCGCGTGGCGCTGCGCGCGGGCTCCTACGTGGTCAACTCCAGCCAGGGTGGCGGTTCCAAGGACACCTGGGTCCAGAAGGAGGATGCATGATTGCCCGCATCGCGGAGCACTGCTTCTGGTTGGGGCGCTACCTGGAGCGGCTGGAGAGCGTCGCGCGGGTGTTGCAGATGACGGATCAGCTCGCGCTGGACGCGGACCTGCCGGCGGACCAGTGCTGGGTGCCGGCGCTGGCCATCTTCGGGGAGCGGTCCACCTTCGCGGGGAAGCACGGCGTGAAGGCCGAGTCCGACGGCGAGGCGGTGCAGCACTTCCTCACCTGGGAGCAGGACAACGGCTCCAGCCTCGTGCACACGGTGCTGGCGGCGCGCGACAACGCGCGCACCATCCGCGAGGTGGTCAGCCGCGAGTGCTGGGAGGTGACGAACGAGCTGTACCACTTCCTCACCGGCGAGACGGGCCGGGCGGAGTACGCCGCGTCGCGCTTCGGCTTCTACCAGCACATCCGGCGCATGGTGCAGCTGTGCCTGGGCCTGCTGGACAGCACCATGCTGCACGACACGCCCCAGGAGTTCGTCTGGCTGGGCGTGATGCTGGAGCGGGCGGGGCAGACGTCGCGCCTGCTGGACGTGCACCACCACGTCTTCAGCGAGATGAAGCACGGGCACCGGGTGGTGGAGACGGCGCTGTGGCTGTCGCTGTTGCGCGCGTGCTCCGGCTTCGAGCCCTTCATGAAGAGCCACCAGGGCCGGGTGACAGGGGACGCGGTGGCGGCGTTCCTGCTGTTCGAGCCGCG
Source organism: Corallococcus praedator (assembly GCF_003612125.1). Lineage (GTDB taxonomy): Bacteria > Myxococcota > Myxococcia > Myxococcales > Myxococcaceae > Corallococcus > Corallococcus praedator. Next base: position 29,169 of record NZ_RAWI01000036.1, on the reverse strand, counting down.
CTTCCCGCGCTCGGTGCGCTTCTGCCTGGAGTCCGCGTACCGCTATCTGGGGCACCTGTGCCCGGTGGTGGCGAAGGGGCAGCCAGGAGAGGAGTGCCTGTCCCGGCTGGTGCCCCTGGTGGAGCAGCTGACGCCCCAGTCCCTGACGGACGAGGGTGACGCGGTGCACGCCCTGCTCACGCGCATGGTGGAGGGCACGGACGCGCTGTGCACGCTGATCTCCCGCGATTTTTTCGGACGGGCCCCCGTGCAGGTGGGCACCCAGGAGATGGCCGGGTAGAGTCCGCGCCCATGTTGAACCTGCTCGCGCTGTCCTTCGAGGGAGAGCTCGCCCCCGGTCTGGACCTGCGCTGCCTTGCCCCCGGACGCAAGCCGCCGGACGGCTGGGGCGTGGGCTACTACCCGGGTGGCGAGTTCGCGGCCACGGTGTTGAAGGAAGCCGCGCCCCAACTGCACAGCACCCGCAGCGAGCTGGTGCGCACGTGGGATCCGCTGGAGTCCTCGCTGATGCTGCTGCACCTGCGCACGGCGACGTGGGGGCCCATCACGGAGGCCAACACGCAGCCGTTCTGCCGCAGCGCCTGGGGCCGGGACTGGCTGCTCGCGCACAGCGGCAGCCTGGAGCAGCGGCTGAAGATGCCCGTCGGCGCGCGCTTTGAACCGGTGGGCTCCACGGACTCGGAGACGCTGTTCTGCCGCTTCCTGGACTGGATGCAGGACCAGGGCTGGCGAAGCCTGGGAGAGGTGGACGCGTTCCGGCTGCGCGCGTGGCTGGAGGAGCTGAACCAGCTGGGGCCGTTGACGCTGGTGGTGTCGGACGGCCGGGACCTGCTGCTGTACGCGGACTGCACCGGCGCGACGCAGGGCTGGGTGTGGCAGGTGTCGCCGCCCTACGAGCGGCTGGTGCTGGGCGACGAGGACGTGGAGTTGGATCTCACGCGCCGCGGGGCCAAGAGCCGCAAGGGCGTCATCGTCGCCACGCAGCCCTTGGACTCGCGCACGGACGTGCCGGCGAACTGGACGCAGCTCACGCCGGGAGGCCTGGTGCTGGTGCGCCAGGGGGCCATCCGCGTGGAGGCGCTGCCGCCGGGGGCGCAGGGCACGGTGGCGCCCGCGATGGCGGCGGAGTTCGAGGCGCGAAGCCGCCTGCGCCGTCCGCCGGAGACGCCGGTGCGGGTGATGGACGTGGTGCACCGCACCGTCTACCGCTACCAGAACCCGGTGGAGCGCAGCTCGCACCTGTTGCGGCTGACGCCCCTGCATGACCGGCTCCAGTCGCTCCTGTCGCACGACGTGACGCTGTCGGCGGGCGTGACGCGCTCGGAGTACGAGGACGTCTTCGGCAACCGGGTGCGCCGGGCGATGGTGGACATGCCCTACACGGAGCTGGTGATGGAGGCCCGCTCGCGCGTGGAGCTGCGCGACACGGATCCATTGGGTTACCGGCCCCTGCACGTGCGCTCGGTGCTGCCGCTGGTGTGGATGCCGTGGCAGGCGAACATGCTCCAGCCGTACCTGCTGCCGCCGGAGCTGCCGGACACGCAACTGGAGGAGCTGTCCGAGTACGCGATGAGCTTCGCGCGTCGCAACGACTTCGACCTCTTGGACACGCTGCTGGACATCAACTACTCCATCTTCAAGGAGTACCAGTACGCGCAGGGCACGACGACGCTGAACACCACGGCCTTCTCCGTGTATTCGGCGCGCAGGGGCGTCTGCCAGGACTTCGCCAACGTGTTCATCTGCCTGGCGCGCCTGTTGGGCGTGCCGGCGCGCTACGTGTGCGGCTACCTCTACACGGGGCCCAAGCACGCGAACACGGCGCAGGCGGAGGCGTCCCACGCGTGGGTGCAGGTGTATCTGCCGGAGGTGGGGTGGAAGGGGTTCGACCCGACCAACGGCATCCTCACGCAGACCGACCACGTGCGCGTGGCGGTGGGCCGGCAGTACTCGGACGCGACGCCGACCACGGGCACCATCTACCTGGGAGGCGGGGGCGAGCAGTTGGAGGTGTGGGTCCGCTGCGAGCCGGTGATGCCCGAAGGACAGTGATGTCTCACCCGTCCCGGGGTCGTGTTTCACGCAGACGGATCCGCGAATCCCTCGGGTCCTGATCCACCGGCGTCAGGGGTTGCCTCCCCCGGTCCTCGTATGGAGACAGGCCGGTTCCTAGACTGTCTTTCCCCCTCAGTTGGAGAAAGACAGACATGGAAGCCAATTCCAGCCCTCCCGCGCGCCGCGTGCGGGTGGAGTCGCCGGAAGCTGTTCCGTTCCTGCTCGTGCCCGAGTCCCTCCTCCCGGAAGTCGACCACCCGTGTCGCATCCCGGTGAAGAACGTGGAGGAGGCGGAGTTCCTGGCGGCGGCGCTCCAGGAGCACTGTGGCGTCTACCTGGGCGCGCGCGCCTCCGAACACCGTGGGCTCGCGGACTGGGCGGACGCCACGCCGGTGGGCGTCTGCGTGGGCGGTCCCTGGAAGAAGGATCCGCCCGCGAACCTCACCGAACTCCTGGGCCGCGTGCCGGTGAAGAACCCCATCTCCGAGGGCCGGCAGTTGTTCGGGGAAGGGGACACGCGGCCGATGGAGCGCACGGACGCGGTGCTCGTCCACAAGCGCGATCCGGCGAACGTGCTGCTCGCCAACGGCTGCCGGGTGGGCGCGCTGCACCAGTTCAACGCGTTCATGGAGTCGCCGGAGTTCCTCTTCGACCATCCCTCCGAGCACGTGCAGGGCATGCTCCTCACGGAGATCGCCCGCCAGGCGAGCCTCGCGAGCATCCACGGGGTGGGGCTGCCGTTCGACTGGGTCACCATCCTGACCCGGCTCACGTTGGAGTTTCAGCGCTTCGTGCGCCTCGACGCACCGCTGGTGATGCGCACCTTCGTCAGCTTCCGGCTGCCGGAGTGGGCGGGGCCGGTGCGGACCGAAGGCCGCAAGGGCCGCATGTGGATCGCCGTGCAGGGCTGGCAGGACGGGGTCTGCTGTTTCTCGGGGCTGCTCGGGGCCGTCAGCAAGGCGGCGTCATGAAGCACCTGCACCGGTGGATGCCCACCCTGCTGATGGTGACGGGGCTGGGGTTGCTCGTCCCGCTGGGCCTCCGGCAGCTTTCGCGCACGCCGGAGGACAGCCGCGTCGTGGCGGGCCTGATGCTCGCGGCCTACGTGGCGTGGATGTTGATTGAGAGCCGGGTGACGCTGCGTGAGACGAGCAAGCCCACCGCCGAGCGCGACGGCTCCACGCTCGAACTCTACGCCGTGGCGCGGCTGACCACGCTGCTGCTCGCGCAGGCGTTCCCCACGTTGGAGGTGGGCCCCGGGATTCGGGCCGGAGGGCTGGTCTGCTTCATCGGCGCGGTGGTGCTGCGGTTGACGGCCATCCGCACGCTGGGGCGGGCCTATTCGCACCGGGTGCGGCTGCCGGATGCGAGCCTGCTCGTCACGGGCGGCGTCTACCGGAAGCTCCGGCACCCGGCGTACACCGGCATGTTGCTGGCGCACGTGGGCTACCTGTTTGTCTTTCCCAGCGTGCCGGCCATCGCCGCGTTCACGGTGCTCTTCGTGCCGGCGGTGCTGCTGCGCATCCGGCACGAGGAGAAGCTGCTGCTGGGCTCCTTCCCGGGCTACGAGGCCTACGCGGCGACGCGCAAGCGGTTGGTCCCATGGCTCTGGTAACGGGCGGGGAGGACTTTGACGTCGTGCTGCTCGGTGCGACGGGCCTCATGGGGCAGGCCATCCTGCGCCAGCGCGGCGCGCATTCCGTGCACGCGCTGGTGCGCTCTCCGGATGGGCGCGCGTGGGGCGAAGGCGTCCACGTCCATCGCGGAGACCTGCACGCCATCCCGGAGGCGTTGTTCCCGTCGCACCCCTACGTGGTCCTGCACTTCGCCACGAAGCCCAGGGACACCGACGGCACGGGCTTCGAGCGGACCAACGTGGAGGGAACGCAGAATCTGCTGTCACGCCTCACCAAGGACTGCCGGGGCGTCATCCACGGCAGCTCCATGTCCGTCTATGGGCCGGGTCCGCACCTGGGCGTGACGGAAGCGCATCCGTTGAACCCCGTCACGCCCCTGGCCCGCTCCCGCGTGGCGTCCGAGGCGCTCATCACGAAGCACGCGGCCGCAGCCGGCATGGGCGCGGCGTTGCTGCGCACGCGCTTCCTCATCGGAGAGGGCGACCGGTTCGTCCTGCCCGCGATGGTGAAGATGCTGGAGCGCAGGCGCCAGCTCGGGGCGGACACGGTGGCCTGCTCGGTCATCGACGTGGATGACCATGCGCGCATCATCTGGAAGCTCGCACGCCGCATGATGGACACGCCCCGTCCCGAACAGCGGGCCTACAACGTGGCGTATTCGCGCCCGCTGGTGCGCTCGGAGTTCCTGGGCACGCTGGTGCAGGGGCTCGGGTTGCCCCCGCCGGTCGTGAAGGTGCGCGTCCCCGACCTGCTCCTGAACGCCCTGCGTGATGCCCCCAGTCGCCGTGCCCAGGCGCTGGCCGAACGTCTGGAGTTGCTCACCCGCTCGCAGTGCCTGGACGTCGCGCGGCTCAAGGCGGTGCCCGGCATGCGCGCACTCCTCGCACGGTCTCCGGTGGAGGCCCTGCGAGCCGCCCTCGACACCTTTCGTTCCTGAAGGAACCCCCGCCATGTCCGCCCCCCTTCCACTTGTGTCCATGACCGAGGCCGGAGACCCGAGCCACGTCGGTCAGAAGTTCGCGCGCCAGCAGCACCTGGCGCGGCACGGCTTCCCGGTTCCCGAGTTCTTCTGTCTCACCACCACGATGTTCCAGGAGGTCGCGAGCCCCATCCTCTCCGCCATCGAGCAGCTCACCTCCACGGTGGACCGTTCGTCCCAGCAGGACATCCGCCGCGTCGCGGAGGAGATTGAGCGGCTCTTCGTCGAAGTGCCCCTGAGCGCCGAGCGGGAGGCGTCCATCCTGGACGCGTTCGACCGGACCTTCGGATCCAACGCGGTGGTCGCGGTGCGCGCCTCCGTGGTGGGCCGCGCGCTGGGGGAGAGCGAGGACTCGGAGAGCGATCCATTCGCGGGGGTGAGCTCGACGTTCCTCTACGTGCGGCGCGACGCATTGCTCGAACGGATCCGCCGCTGCTGGGCGTCCGCCTATACGCCCGAAGGGCTCATCTACCGGCTGTCCCAGGGACGTGAGGTCCGGGGGCTCACCGTGGCGGTGGGCGTCCAGCGGATGGTGCCGGGGCGCCGCTCGTTCGTGCTCTTCACCTGCGACCCGAAGACGACCGAGCGCAAGACGCTGATTGTCGCGGGGCACGGGATTGGAGAGGGCGTCGTCCAGGAGAAGGTCGGCGTGGACCACTACTTCATCCACCCGCAGACGGGCCGTATCGACCGGGAGCTGGGCCACAAGGCGGAGATGCTGTGTGAGAACCCCGAGCCCGGCGGCGGGTTGCTGGAGCAGCCCGTGCCGGAGGCCCTGCGGGATGCACCCTGTCTCTCCGACGCGGAGCTCCAGCGGTTGGCCACGCTGGCGAAGGACATCGAGCGCACGTTCGGCGTGCCCCAGGACATCGAAGGCACGTTCACGGAGGACGGGACGCTGCACGTCCTGCAATCGCGGCCCATCGCCTTCGACTTCCGGAAGATTCGTGTCTGGGGTTGCGGCAATGTGTCGGAGAGCTTCCCAGGCGTCACCACGCCGCTGACGTATTCGCTCGCCAGCCACTTCTACGAGGTCATCTTCTATGACCTCCAGCGCCGCATGTGGGGCGCGGACGCGCGGACGCTCCACGACCACGGGCCCGCGTTCCAGAACATGCTGGGCTTCATCGACGGGCGCGTCTACCACTCGCTGTCGAACCTGATGCACGTCAATGGCATCAATCCCTTCCTCGCCATCACCTCCATGCGGGACCTGGAGGACGTGCTCCAGTTGGACGCCTCGCTGGTCATCCGACTGCCCGGCCACCGTGAGAGCTTCCCCAGCACCGCCAGCTACGCGTTCGCGCTGGGTCGCTCCGCGGCGGGAGCGCTGGCCGCCACCGTGTCGTTCCAGCGTGACTTCGAGAAGTACGCCGCATGGTGGAAACAGACGCTCGCGGGGCTGCGGACCCTGTCCTTGAGCCGGGAGGATCCGCTGGTCCTCATCCACCACTTCCGTCAGGTCTGGCGCGAAGTGGGGAACTGGTGGGGGCTGACCCTCATCAATCACTGGTACATCAATTCGTTCTACGGGCTGGCGAGCCGGTTCCTGCGCAAGTGGACCGGTGAGGACCCCAGCGTGCTGCTCGCGGGCCTGCTGTGCGGGGCCAAACCGGATGAGGGCAGCCACGCGCTCTTCTCCGCGGTGGCGCTCGCGGAGACCGTGCGCGCGGATGCTGCGCTGGCGAAGCTCTTCGCGGATGATGAGGCAGAGGCCGTGTGGAGCCGGATCGCCTCCGGTGAGGTGGCGCCCGCGTTCGCCCGGGCCTTCCGCGAGCACCTGAGCGAGTACGGCGACCGGGGCGTCCAGGAGCTGAACGTGGAGCGCCCGAACCTGCGGGACACGCCGTGGGAGCTGGTGCGCATCGTCCAGTCCTATGCGCGCACGTCCGTCACCCGGGCGGAGCTGCGGACCTCGGATGTGATGCGGCGCACGGAGGCCGAGACGCAGCTGGCGGTACTGCTGAAGGGACAACCGCTGCGGAAGCTCGTGGTTCAGCAGTTGCTGGAGAGGCTGCGCACGGTGATTGGCCTGCGTGAGGACAGCCGGTTCTGGCGCGGCCAGCTCTTCGGCTTCAGCAAGAGCGTGTTCGCGGCGCTGGGGCAGCGGATGGCGGAGCGTGGCGTGTTCGACTCACCGCTGGACGTGCACTACCTCACGATGAAGGAGGTGTTCGACCACTTCGAGGGCCGCAGCGTCACCCGGAACCTGGGGGAACTCGTGCGGCTGCGCCGGCGGGAGCAGCAGGACAACCAGGAGCGCCAGCCACCCCGCGACTTCACCACCGTGGGCAGCGTGGCGGACGGTGTCCCCAGGGCGGTGGAGGTCGCCAGCGATGACGCTTCCCTGCTCAAGGGGCTTGGTTCGAGCGCCGGCATCGTCGAGGGCTTCGCGCGCATCGTGAAGGACCCGGGAGCAGTGGGGTCGCTCTGCAAGGACGACATCCTCATCGCCAAGGAGACGGATCCAGGCTGGCTCTTCCTGATGCTGGCCTCGGGCGGCATCGTGGTGGAGCGTGGGAGCATGCTGTCGCATACGGCCATCGCGGGCCGGAAGTTCGGCATCCCCACGGTGGTGGGCGTGGCCCATGCGACGACGCGAATCCCCGACGGAGCGCGGATCCGCGTGGACGGTTCCACGGGCACGGTCACGGTGGTGTCGACATGAGCCGGACCGCGACGTCACGGATCCAGGCAGTGCTGCGCTATTCCTGGCAGCGCTACCCGCCGCTGTTCTATCTGGTGGTCGTCACGCTCTGGTCCCTGAGCCTGGACGGCATGCTGCGGACGCTCGGAGGAGGGCAGGGGCTGGCGTTGTCGTGGGACCTGCTGCACGTGGCGCTGAGCGTGTTCGGCGTGGGCTACTTCATGCGCATCGTGGATGAGCTGCGCGACTACGAATATGACCGGGTCCACAACCCGGAGCGGGGACTGGCGAAGGGCGACGTCAGCTTCCAGGACCTGTACGTCGCGCTCGCGGTGTGCGCCGCCATCCTGCTCGGCTCCAACCTGGCGGTGTCCTGGATGCGAGCCCTCATCCTGCTCGGCATCATGGTCTACAGCTTGTTCCTCTGGTGGCTGGAGCTGAACAGCACCACGTACCAGGGGAGCATGTTCCTGACCATCGCGGTCGCCATCCAGTTGCACGTAGGGCAGGGCGCCTACGTCTGGTTGGCGCAGGCGGAGCGAGCGGGACGGGCTCCGGAGGCGCAAGGGCTGCTCGTCGTGCTGGGGCTGGTGTTCATCTACCTGCACTGGGAAGTGATGCGGAAGACGGCGTGGCCGGGCTCCACGAAGCCGGGGGAGAAGCTGTACTCCGATGAGGTGGGGTCGGTGGCCAGCAGCCTCCTCGCCTTCGCGCTGGTCGTCGGGGCCTCGGGCCTGATGTTCCATCTGTCGCATGGAGCGGCCTGGCTCTTCCTGGCTCCCGTCGCGGTGGGCGTCCTGAACGTGGCCTTGTTCTTCAAGACCCGCAGTCCTCGCGGCCGGTCGGGGCGGTTGGCGGGGATCAGCTACTTCGCGTTCCTCTTCGCCATGCTCGTGCATGCCTTCGCGGGCAGGTACTCCTGAGAGGAAGTCTTCAATTGAGGGCGACCTCCGGGCCATGCGGCACCGGGCTTCGCTGCTTCAACAGCCTGCTAGGTTCCCTGCGATTTTTTTCCGAGGGGGACCCCATATGCACCATCCATCGTCACGAATGTTGTTGCCGTTGCTGCTCATCGGGCTCGCGTGCGGCGATGACGCTGTACCCACCACCAACACGCCCCCGACCCTCATCGGTCCGACAGCCCAGGCGACGCAGTCGACCGCGGGCGGCCCGGTGGCGTTGACGCTGCAGGCGTCGGACGCGGACGGTGACATGCTCACCTACGCCTGGACGCAGAGCCCTGCCTCCCCGGAGGGTGCGTTCGATGACGCCTCCCTGGCCAGTCCCACCTGGACCGCTCCGCAGGTGAACAGCAATCAGCGCTTCACGCTGACGGTGACGGTGAGCGACGGCCGGGGTGGCTCCGCGCAGGGTTCGGTGGCCGTGGATGTCACGCCGCCCGTGGCGGGGAACAACCCTCCGACGGTGACGGTGCCCACGGCCACGCCTTCCACGCTTGGCGAACATCAGTCCCTCGCCCTGGCGGTGAGTGCCTCCGACGCGGACAACGACACGCTCACGTATGCCTGGGCGCAGGTGACGCCCGCCACTCCCAAGGGGACCTTCAGCGCCCCTGCGTCCAGCAACCCCACCTGGACGGCCCCGGCTGTGACCTCCAGCGGGACGTACACGCTGCGCGTCACCGTCACGGATGGGAAGGGCGGCAGTGCGCAGGGCACGGTCGACGTCGTCGTCCAGAAGGTCAATCAGGCGCCCACCGTGACCGCGACCGTCTCCGGGCCCGCGGCGTTGGTGGCTGGCGCGACGGGCTCATTCTCCATCACCGCGAGCGACCCGGAGGGAGACCCGCTGACCTACGCGTGGTCGCAGACGTCCCCGGCGTCACAGGGCACCTGGGTGGGCGGGCGCACCGGCGCGAGCGCACAGTGGTACTCGCCCGCCGTGGGCACGCAGACGTCGTTCACCCTTTCCGTGAGCGTCACGGATGGGCAGAACCCACCCGTGGTCCGGACGCTCACCGTGCCCGTCTCGGTGCCCCGGTACGCCACGGATGTCCAGAGCGTGTGGAACTCCGTGCCGTGCACGAGCTGCCACGGCGCCAACGGGAGTGGTGGCCTCAACCTCTTGTCGGGGAGCAGCTACAGCAACCTGGTCAATGTCACCGCCAACGTCTGCGGTCCGACCACGCGTGTCGTTCCCGGCGACCCGGACAGCTCCGCGCTCGTCCAGAAGATGGAGGGCACGACGTGCGGGAGCCGCATGCCCAAGGGTGACACGGACTACTTCGATCAGAACCCGGGGCTGGTCGTCCGCGTCCGTTCGTGGATTCTCGCGGGCGCGGCCAACGACTGACCTGGGCTGCACTGGGATTGGAAGTGTCCAGCCTGTGTTCACTCGGAGTGTGTAAAACGTTGGGTTTCTCTGCGCATTCATGGTCCGCTGCTCCGCGTAAACCCATACGAGGAGTGGCTGCCCATGAAGCGCATCCTGCCGTTGATTCTCGCTGTGTTCGCCGTGGCCTGCTCGGGCCCGGACTCCCAAGAGGCGGAGGCCCCCGGCGACGCGGCGCTGGCGTCCAGTGAAGGGGCGGCCGCGGCGCAGACGATCGTTGTCTGTGGTCTGTGTCCCTCGGGCTACACGCGGGTGTCCTCGACGTGTTCCGACCGGTGCAACCCGGTGGAGTTCCCGTGTCTCCCCCGCCTGGGGAATGAGTCCACGTGCGTGCTGACCCCCTCTGGGACGGTCTCCGCGAACCCCACCACCGTGCGCATCAACACCAACGTCACCACGGTGGGCACGACGAATAGCCCCGGGCACGCCCCCGGACTCTCCGGGGGCGTGGATGCGGCGTTCTCAGTAGAAGCAGACGCAGACGTCGCCGGAGCACCGGCCGAGGTTGAACCCGTCGGCGATACAGTCGTTGACGCAGGTGCCGCCCTGGCTGCCCTGGCAGAAGGACAGCGGCTCCGCCGGACGGGAGTAGGCCGCCACGGTGGAGCCAAACGACACGGCCGCGCCCACGGCGACGGCGAGCATCAGCTTTCCAGCCTTCTTCACGGAGGAGTTCATCTCAACCTCTTGGGAGTAGGGGTTTGATACAGCAACCAAGGATAGAGAGGAGTCCACGGAAAGTCAGCCGAAGTGGAGCGCTCGGGTCACTCCTGCGCGCGCAGCCGCCACACCGTGAACGTGTGCAGCCTTCGGCCCCGGAAGTCGCCCGTGAGTTCCACCGGGCCTTCCACCGAACCGAAGCGCTGCACCAGTTCCTCGGGCGGGGGGGCGCCGTTCTCCGAACACCAGAGCACGTCCTGCCCGGGCTTCAGCTCCAGCGGAGGCCAGACGTCGTACTGGCTCTTGCGCCGGGCCGGGCCCACCGTGTCCGTCTCCACTCCCGCGTAGTACGCCACCTGCGAGGCGAGCTGGTACGTGGGTGCGTACACCGCGGTGCGTCCCGGCGTCATGCCGGCGAAGAGCTGCTCGGGCGCGGACAGCCGCTCCAGCGGACCCCAACCGTGCGTCCGTGACAGCAACACGTCTCGCTCGAAAGGCAGCACCGGGAACAGCAGGTGCGATGCCACCGCGAGCGAGATGAGCGCTCCGCTCCAGGCTGTCTCCCGCTGCCAATGCAGCTTCATGCCCGCGACGCCAATGCACGCCGCCAGGTACGCCGCCGCCGGCCAGTTGGCCTCGCCCCGTGTGCGCGCCGCCGCGTAGCCGAAGAACACCAGCGGCACCACCGCCGCCATGCGCAGTAGGAACTGCTCGCGTGGACCGCGCACCGCGTACAGCACCGCCAGCGGGAACAGCATCGGCCCGCCCATGGCCAACTGCCCCGCCACGAACTCCCCGAACGTCTTCCACCCGCCGGTGCCGCCCAGGCCGTGGTTCAACTGGAACGCGAAGCCCACCCACTCATGGCTCGCGTTCCACAGCACCACCGGCAGGAAGCACAGCAGCGCGATGCCCGCCGTGAGCCACGCCCCCGCGGGCAGCCTCCGCGCCCGCAGCGCCGCCAACATGAACGCGAGCCCCAGCAGCACGGACGGATACTTGGACAACAGCGCCAGTCCACACGTCAGGCCCGCCAGCACCCACTTCTCGCGGTACAGCGCCCACAACCCCAACGCCCAGAACAGCAGCATCGGCGAGTCGGGCGTGGCCCAGACCCCGGAGATGATGCCCACCGGCACCACGCTCCACAGGGCCAGCGCGCGCCACGCCACGTCCTTCGAACCGTACACGTCCCGCGCGAGCCCCCACACCGCCGCGCCCGTGCCCAGGCCGCACACGAGCGCGGTGCCCCGGATGCCCAGCCCAGCGATGAGCCACGCCACCAGCGGCGGGTGGTCGAAGTACCCCCACGCGAGGTGCCGCGCCCATTGCCAGTAATAGGTTTCGTCGAAGTAGACGTCCGTGCCCACCGCCAGGGCCAGCCGCAGCGCCACGCCCAGGGCCACCAGGGCGACACAGGCCCTCATTCCCAGGCCGGAGGTGGAGTCGGCGGACGCACGCACGCCCCTGGACAAAGCGCACCGGAAGGCCGTTGGCCAGCGGCGAGTGAGGCCATTTCGGCTTGCTCCCGAGCACCCAGGCTCACAATGTGATGGGTCGCGAATTCGCCGCCGCTCCGGGAGCCCTCCATGGCCGTACATCCCCCCTCTGGCTCCACCAACCGTCTGTCCCGGGAGCCTTCGCCCTACCTGCGCCAGCACGCCACCAATCCCGTGGACTGGCACCCGTGGGGCGACGAGGCCCTGGCCCTGGCCCGCACCCAGAACAAGCCCATCCTGCTCTCCGTGGGCTACTCCGCGTGCCACTGGTGCCACGTCATGGCGCACGAGTCCTTCGAGTCCCCCGACACCGCGCGCCTGATGAACGACGGCTTCATCAACATCAAGGTCGACCGCGAGGAGCGCCCGGACCTGGATCAAATCTACCAGGGCGTCGTGCAGCTCATGGGACAGGGCGGAGGCTGGCCCCTCACCGTCTTCCTCACGCCCGACCTGCGCCCCTTCTACGGCGGCACCTACTTCCCGCCCGAGGACCGCTACGGCCGGCCCGGCTTCCCCCGCCTGCTCACCGCGCTGCGCGACGCGTGGGACACCAAGGCCGACGAAATCGAGGAGCAGGCCCGCCGCTTCCAGGAGGGCCTGGGCGAGCTGTCCTCGCACGGCCTGGATGCAACTCCCGGCCACCTGTCCGCCGAGGACATCGTCGCCATGGGCCATGCCATGGCCAAGCGCATGGACCCGGTGAACGGCGGCTTCGGCGGCGCGCCCAAGTTCCCCAACCCGATGAACGTGGCGCTGCTGCTGCGCGCGTGGCGCCGGGGCGCCGGTGAGCCCCTGAAGGCAGCGGTGTTCCGCACGCTGGAGCGCATGGCGTTGGGCGGCCTCTACGACCAGCTGGGCGGCGGCTTCCATCGCTACTCGGTGGACGAGCGGTGGCTGGTGCCCCACTTCGAGAAGATGCTCTACGACAACGCCCAGCTCCTGCACCTGTACGCGGAAGCGGAGCAGGTGGAGTCGCGCCCCCTGTGGCGCAAGGTCGTGGAGGAGACCGTCGAATACGTGCGCCGCGAGATGACCGACCCGGCTGGCGGCTTCTACGCCACGCAGGACGCGGACAGCGAAGGCGAGGAGGGGAAGTTCTTCGTCTGGCGCCCGGAGGAGGTCCGCGCGGTGCTCTCCCCCAGCCAGGCCGACACCGTGCTGCGCCACTACGGCATCACCCCGCAGGGCAACTTCGAACACGGCGCCACCGTGCTGGAGGTCGTCACCCCCGTGGAGACGATCGCGACCGAGCAGGGCCGGCCCGTGGAGTCGGTGCAGCAGGAACTGGCCGAAGCCCGCCGCCTCCTCTTCGCCGCGCGCGAGCAGCGCGTGAAGCCGGGCCGCGACGACAAGATCCTCGCCGGGTGGAACGGGCTGATGATCCGTGGCCTCGCGCTCGCCGCGCGCGTCTTCGACCGGCCGGACTGGGCGAAGCTCGCGGCGAACGCGGCGGACTTCGTGCTCGCGAACCAGTGGGACGGCACGCGGCTGCTCCGCTCGCACCAGGACGGCAAGGGCCGCATCGACGGCTTCCTGGAGGACTACGGCGACCTGGCCGCCGGCCTCACCGCGCTCTATCAGGCGACGTTCGACGCGAAGTACCTGGACGCGGCGGATGCGATTGCACACCGCGCGGTGGCGCTCTTCTGGGACGAGGAGAAGCACGCGTACCTGTCGGCACCCCGGGGGCAGAAGGACCTGGTGGTGGCGGCCTACTCCCTCTTCGACAACGCCTTCCCCTCCGGTGCCTCCACGCTGACGGAGGCGCAGGTGGCGCTCGCGGCGCTCACGGGCGACGTGGCCCACCTGGACCACCCGGAGCACTACGTGGCCAAGCTGAGAGATCAGCTCGTGCGCAACCCGCTGGGCTACGGGCACCTGGGGCTCGCGGCGGACTCGCTGCTGGACGGCGCGTCCGGCGTCACCTTCGCGGGCACGCGTGACGCCGTGGCGCCGCTGCTGGCCGCCGCGAACCGCACCTACGCCCCCGCGTTCTCCTTCGGGTGGAACGACACTTCCGCCCCGCCGCCCGCGCGCCTCCAGGAACTCTTCGAGGGGCGCGATCCGGTGGAAGGGCGGGGCGCGGCGTACCTGTGCCGCGGCTTCGTCTGCGAGCGGCCGCTGACGGACGCGGCCACGCTCGCGGAACGACTGGTGGCGCCCCCGGGCCACTGAAGAGGGCCCGGGACGCCGCCGACGCCTACTTCACGTCGGTGACCTGGAGCGAACCGATGAGGGGCGTGATTTCAGCGTTCCCCTCGTAGCCCACGGCGAAGTGCGTGGCGTCCGCGACGGGCTGGTTGAAGGTGGGGTCCAACTGGGTCCACTCGCCCACCCAGGCCTCCACCCACTCGTGCCAGTACAGCGCGGGCACGCCGTCGGAGTTCACCATGTAGATGACGCCGTCCACGCGCCGCGCGGGGATGCCGGACGCGCGCAGCATCGCCACCGTGAGCAGCGAGTGCTCCGTGCAGTCGCCCTTCTTCTGGCGCAGCACGTCCGTGGCCCGGTCCGCGCTGGCGCCGTAGTCCTTCTGCAGGTTGCTGTACACCCACGCGGACAGCATCCGCGCCGCCGTGTACGCGTCCTTCTCCTCCCGGATGATGCTCTTGGCCTGCGCGACGATGGCCGGCGCCTCGGACTCCACCGCGAGCGTGGACTTGAGGTTCTCCCCGCCGTCGGGGTCGGCCACCGGCCGGGGCTTGCGGCCCCTGGGCGCGGGCGGCGCCGCCATCAGCGTCACCTCCACGCGCCCGTCCGGCAGCGGCTTGTACTTCTGCCGGTACGTGTCCTGCTGGAACTTCGCCGGCAGGTTCTTCATCACCAGCGTCACCTGCCCGGGCACCTCGCGCGCCTTCGCGGGCAGCGGCTTGGGCAGCACCACGCGCGTGAGGCCGAACACCTCCACCAGGTCCATGCGCTTGGCCACGCTCTCGGACTCTGCGCGAGCCTGCATCGTCTGCCCGAAGTCCACGCGCACCATCTTCCCGTCCGTCGTCAGGAAGGCCGCCACCGGCACCTTCTCCTTGTCGGACAGCGTGCTCACGCGCGCGAGCTTCACCTTCACGCCGCCCAGCACCTGCTCCTCCGGAGCCTCCACCGTCGTGACGGTGCGGTAGCCCTCCAGGTCGGTGCCATCCAGCAGCACGCCCTCCACCTTCTTGCCGCGCAGCAGCGCCACGCGCGCCTGGTCGGCGTCGTCCACCGTCTCCTTGGGCGCGGGCATGGGCTTGAGCACTTCCTCCGGCTGGCCCGGGCGCTTGCGCACCACTCGCAGCCCGTCCGCCGTCACCGTGCCCACCAATTCATTGTCCCCGCCGTCCCCGCGCTGGCTGACGGTGAAGGACAGCAGGCGCCCACCCGGCTTCGCTTCGTAGACGCGCACCTCGCGGTGCACGCGCTCCGACACGCGCGTGCCCACCTGCGCCTTGAAGATGAGCTCGTTGACGCTCTGCACCTTCCCGCCCGGCAGCGCCGTCAGGTCGGTGAAGAACCAGCCCACCTTCTTGTCCATCAGGTACAGGCCGAAGTACTCGCCGCCCTTGGGGCGGGGGGCCTTCAGCGCGTCGGAGACCTCCTGCGCCTGCGGGGCGGGGGACTCCTGGGTCTTCGCCTGGGCCTTGGCCGCCGCGGCCTTCGCCTGGGACTTCAGCGCGGAGGTGGAGGGGGCCTGGGCCCAGGCCGGGGAGGGTGCCCCCGTCAGCAGGGCGAGCAGGCTCAACAATCCCAGACGGGTGCGTCGCATCGGTCGGTTCATGGAAGGCATCTGCCCCCTCCTGACGGGGACCCGGGCGGCGTCTTCACGCCCAGGGGTGGTCCGCTACGGACTGCCAGCTACAGGCGCTTGGTCAGGATGATGAGGTCGTCGCCCTGCTTGTAGAAATCCCGCAGGCGCGCCTCCTCACCGTACTTCATGGACGCGTAGAAGCCGCGCGTGGGGCCGTAGGCCTCCGTGGCGCTCGTCTCCACGCGGATGATGCGCGCACGGCGGCGGCGCAGGTCGCCTTCCATCGCGGACACCAGCGCCGCGCCCACGCCCTGGCCCCGGACGCGCTGCGCGGAGGCGATCCAGTACAGGTCGAAGGCGTTCTCCGTCATCGGCGTCGGGCCGTAGCACGCGTACCCGACCAGCCCGCCCTCCTCCGGACCGCGGTCCGCCACGAGGATGGAATAGTCCCGGTTGCCCGCGGTGAGCGCGATGTCAACCAGCTCGATGGCGCAGTCCTTCTCCTCCTGCGAGAAGGTTTCGATTTCCCGGATCAGCGCGGCGAGCGGTTCCCGGTCCTTTCTTTCGAGTGTGCGGATTTCCATGGGTTCTTTCGAGAGCGACCTCCACCAGTCGTGAGGCCAGGGTCGCGTAATCCATCCCAGCGGCTTGCGCCGCCTTCGCGAACCCCGCGCCCGGGTGAAGGTCGCAGTTGGGGTTGATGTCGATGACGTACGGCACACCCTCGGGCGACACCCGAAGGTCCACGCGTCCATAGTCCTGGCAGTCCAGCGCTGCAAATGCTTCCAGCGCCGTCTGGATGCAACGGGCTTCCTGCACTGCGTCGAGCTTGCACGGCCCGGAGGTCGAGTCCCGGTACTCCGGCGACTCCACCTCCCACTTGGCCCGGTACGACACGATGTTCGGACGGTTGTCGAACGCGTGGCCGAAGTGGATCTCCGTGAGCGGCAGCGCCTGTCGCGGGGTGTTGCCCAGCAGCGGCACGTACACCTCGCGGCCCGGGATGTACTGCTCCACCAGCGCGGGCTGGTGGAAGGTCTTGAGCACCGCCTCGCACGCACGCACCAGCGCCGAGCGCTCCGTCACCACGGAGTCGAAGTCCATGCCCACGCTCGCATCCTCGCGCGCGGGCTTCACGATGAGGGGCCAGGGCAGGTCCACCGCCAGGGCGTCCTCGAGGCGGCGCACCACGCAGGAGGCGGGCGTGGACACGCCGTTGGCGCGCAAGAGCTCCTTCGCCTTGGGCTTGTGCAGCGCCAGGCCCAGCGACAGGGCGGACGAGCCGGTGTACGGCAGGCCCAGCGCGTCCAGGAGGCACGGGACGGCCATCTCCCCGCGGCTGTCGGCGGCCAGCGACTCGCAGAGGTTCACCACGAGGTCGGGCTGGAGGAAGCGCAGGGCCTCCACGAAGTCCAGCCGGTCCCCCTCGATGGCGAGCGGCTCGGCGTTCACGCCGTCCCGGCTCAGCGCCTGGGCCAGGCCTTCAGCCACCCGGACCACGTCCTCGCGGGCTTCTCGCCCCGGGTCTTCTTCAAGCAGCTCGTGGTCGCGATTGTGCAGCAGGATGATGTGCATTCGGAGTGGGTGAAGGGTTAGCACGTCCCCAGGGACCTTCCCAGCTTGAGACACGGTGGCTGGTCGGCCCCTCACAGGGCTACCGCCCGCCAGGGTCTGCGGTACGGTAGGTGACCTCCAAGGTGGGCGACCGCCTGGAGGAGGTCCGGGATTCCCGAAGCCCGGCAAGGACGACATGCGGATTCGCGACCCCATTCACGGCGTCATCCCGGTGAGCGACCCGGAGAAGGCCGTCATCGACAGCCGCTTCTACCAGCGGCTGCGCTACGTGCGGCAGCTGGGCTTCGGGGACATGGCCTTCCCGGGCGCCACCCACACCCGCCACGCCCACAGCCTGGGCGCCATGTTCGTCGCCTCGCGCGTCTTCAGCGCCGTGGCCAGCCGGTCCGACCTGCCGGACGATGTGCGTGAACATTTCTGCGAAGCCGTGAGATTGGCGGTGCTGTGTCATGACCTGGGGCACATGCCGCTGTCGCATGCGTCGGAGCGCATCGCGCCCCGGCGGTCGCTGCTGCGGCTGCCCGGCTGGCTGGATTCCGTGGCGGAAGGGGAGCAGGCGAACCACGAGGACTTCACCGCCAAGCTCATCCTGGACAGCTCCCTGACGGAGGTCATCCAGCGCGAGTTCAGCCCCCGGGGCATCACCCCCATGGCGACGGTGGCGCTCATCTCCGGCGCGAAGCCGCCCAAGGACCCGGGCTTCACCCACAAGGGCGTGGACTGGACGCCGCTGTTGCGCGCCATCGTCTCCGGGGAGCTGGACGCGGACCGGATGGACTACCTGTTGCGCGACTCGTTCTACACGGGCGTGAACTACGGCCGGTACGACCTGGATTGGATCGTCTCCAACCTGAACCCGGCGGTGAAGGACGGCAAGGCGGTGCTGGCCCTGTCGCGCGCGGCGGCGTTCGCGTTCGAGGACTTCCTGCTCAGCCGCTACCACATGTTCGTGTCGGTGTACCTGCACCACACGTCGGTGAACTTCGACCACATGCTGCGCCGGTACTACGAGGAGACGCCCGGCGAGTTCGAGATCCCCGCGGACCCGGAGGCCTTCCTCCTCTGTGACGACGCGGCGCTCTGGTACACGCTGCGCCGTTCGAAGAACCGGTGGGCGGAGCGCATCAGCCGCCGGCAGGGCTTCAAGCTGCTGGCGCAGTTCACGGAGCGCGACACCGGCTACGACCTGGAGGTGCTCAACAGCGCGCTCACCAGCGAGGGCTTCGAGCACTACACCGTCCAGTCCAAGGGCGCGCTCAGCAAGTACGTGGGGGCGGCCGGGGGCAACCCGGGCCTGTTCATCCTGGATGTCTCCACGGGCCGGCTCACGGAGGTGGCGCGGTACACGCCGCTGTACCAGCGCTACAGTGGCGCGGTGCGACTGACGCGGCTCTATGTCCGGCCAGACCAGGCGGAGCGGGCGCGCGAGATGATGGGCCGGCTGCTCGGCCAGACGACGCAGTCCTGAAGGATGGTGCAACCATGAGCGAGCCCCTTCCCGGCATGGGCCTCTTCGCGCCCTACGCCCCCGTCGAACCCCGGGCCTCCTCGGTGGTCATCCTCTACCGCCGCGCCCGCGATGGCGTGGGCGTGGAGGTGTTCTGGGTGAAGCGCGAGCGGGCGCTGGCCTTCGCTGGCGGCTTCTACGCCTTCCCCGGCGGGAAGCTGGACCGCGACGACGCGGACGTGCCCGTGCAGGGCGCGCAGGGCGAAGAGGCCGCGCTGCGTTCGGCGGCGGCGCGCGAGCTGTTCGAGGAGGCGGGCGTGCTGGTGGCGGAGGGGGCGCGGGCCCTGTCTCCGGAGGCGCTGGCGGAGGCTCGGACCGCGCTGCTCGCCGGGTCGCTGAAGTGGAGCGAGTGGCTTTCGCGCCACGCCCTCTTACTGCGCGCGGAGGACCTGAAGCCCGCGGGCCGGTGGATCACCCCGCCTTCGATTCCCGTTCGCTTCGACACGCGCTTCTACCTGGTGGAGCTGCCGGAGACCGCGACCGCGAGCATCGTCCCCGGCGAGCTGTCCGAGGGCGCGTGGATCCGTCCGGAGGACGCGCTGTCGCGCTGGAGTGACGGCACGGCGCTCCTGCACCCGCCCGCGCAGCACGCGTTGCAGGTGCTGTCGGAGTTCAAGGACGAAGCGGACGCGCGCGCCCGGCTGAACACGCCGCCGTACTGCCCGGGCTACGTGGCCCAGCGCATCGAGTTCCAGCGCGGCGTGCGCGTGGTGGCGCTGGAGACGCCCACGCTGCCGCCCGCGACGCACACCAACGCGTACGTGCTGGGCACGGGCGACCTGCTCATCGTGGACCCCGGGTCGTCGGACGTGAAGCAGTACGCGAAGCTGCTGTCGCTGGTGTCCAGCCTGAAGGCGGAGGGGATGCGGCCCCTGGCGGTGGTGCTCACCCACCACCACGGCGACCACGTGGGCGGGGCGCTCGCGGTGAAGGAGCGGCTGGGGATTCCGCTCTGGTGCCACGCGCGCACGGCGGACCGGCTGGACTTCCAGGCGGAGCGGCTGCTGGAGGACGGCGAGGTGCTGGAGCTGGGCGGCCCGCTGCCGCAGCGCTGGCGCGTGTTGCACACGCCGGGGCACGCGCAGGGGCACCTGTGCCTGGTGGACTCGCGCAGCAAGGCGGCGGTGGTGGGGGACATGGTGGCCAGCGTGGGCTCCATCGTCATCGATCCGCCGGAGGGCAACATGGTGGACTACCTCACGCAGCTGCGAAGGCTGCGCGACTGGCCCGTCACCACGCTGTACCCCGCGCACGGCGCGCCGGTGCCGGACGGCCCGGGCAAGCTGGACGAGTACCTGCGCCACCGCGCCCAGCGCGAGGCCATCATCCTGGAGGCGGTGCCGTCGACGGGCGCCACGCTGGCGGAGGTGGTGGCGACGGCCTACGCGGACACGCCGCCGCTGCTGCATCCGGTGGCGGAGCGCAGCGCCCTGGCCACGCTGGAGAAGCTGGTGGCGGAGGGCCGCGTGCGCGAGGAGTCCTTCAGCTGGTTCCGCGTGGGGGCCTGACGCGGTTAGGCTGGGAGGTGCTCATGAGCACCTCCTCTCCTGGCGGACCCGTCACGGTCATCGTCCACCGGCGCGTGAAGCCCGGCACCGAGGTCCGCTTCGAAGCGTGGCTGCACGGCGTCACCGCCGAGGCCATGCGCTTTCCCGGCAACCTCGGCGTCAACGTCCTGCGTCCTCCGAGCGCCGCCACCGGGGACTACGTCCTCATCTTCCGTTTCGACTCGTATCCCCACCTCCAGGCCTGGGAGGAGTCGCCTGTCCGCGCCGAGTGGCTGGCGCGGGCCCTCGAGTTCACCGTGGGCGAGGTGCGCATCCGCAAGGAGACGGGGCTCGAGTACTGGTTCGACGCTCCCGGCCAGTCCCGTCCTCCGCCGCGTCACAAGATGGTCCTCGTGACGGTGCTCGGCATCTACCCGCTGCTCATCCTCGTCATGCCGCTGCTGCGCAGCGTGTTCCGCGGCCTGCCGGAGCTGCTCGCGGCGCTGATGTCGGCGGTGGTGCTGGTGTCCCTGATGACGTACGCCATGATGCCGCTGCTCACCCGGCTGCTGGCCCCCTGGCTGTTCCCCAGCGCCCCCAAGGCAGCCCCTGAACCCAGGCCCTGAAGGCCTTGAGCGAAGTGGCTTCGAGGGACGCGGACCTGGCCTCCACGGACCTGCCTGACGCGGGTCAGAAGCTGCCCAGCAGGCCCAGGTGCGGGCCCTTCGCGCCGTAGGTGGCCACGGGCATCAGGCGCACACCCCGTGGCGCCTGGGACTCGCGCGAGGCCTCTTCCAGCCGGAGGGCGCTGCTGTGGGTCAGCTCGTAGCCCACGCTCGCGCCCACCACCGGGAGGATGAAGAGCGCGGCGTTCACGGCCGGGGGCGCGTCGGAGCCGCCGCTGTTCACCAGCGAGAGGCCCAGCAGCGTCGCGCCCCAGCCCACCATGCTCCCGGCCACCGTGGGGCCCAGCCTGCCGCGCCCGTTCATGAACCGGCCGCCCGCGTACGTGCCCACCGGGATGCCGATGAGCGCCCCGGCCGCGGCGCCCGCGACGGCCACCACCAGGCACTCGTCGCAGCCCACCGTGGCGGAGCCCAGCAGGTAGCCGAAGGAGCCCAGCACCGTGGCGCCCACGACGCCGCCCGCCGCGCCGCCCAGCACCTCCACCGCCACGCGCGGCACGGGGTCCTTCGACGGCGGGGGGCGCGCTTCCGGCAGGGCCCCGGCGGTGACGGAGGGACGCGACCCGGCGGGCTCATCCCCGGGGGGGGCGACTTCCGGCGGCGGCGGCACGTCCTCTTCCGCCGCGCCCACCAGGGGCGGCGGTGTGAGGTTCCCGGTCGGAGCCGTGGCCGGCTCGGCGGGGGCTTCCTGGGCGGAGGCCAGGCCCGACACGAGCAGCAGGGCGAGGAGTGGGAACAGTCGGGAGCGCTTCACCACGTTCCACGCTACCGCAAGGGCGGCGGCTGCGTCGCCCCGTCCCCGGCCCCGGCCGCATCCACGCGCGCCCGCCGGCGCATGACGGCCCGGTAGAGCAGCGGCGCCACGGCCAGCAACACCTGCGGCACCAACGACAGCGCGTCCGGGTACAGGCCCAGCATGTCCACGGTGATGAAGCGCACCGGCACCAGCGGCAGCGCGCCGACCTCCTGCAGCGAATGGATGCCCTTGCCCAGCAGCATCACCGCCGTCACCACCAGCACCACGGTGGAGAGGTTGAAGAGCGCCTTCATGGGCAGCCGGTAGCCCATGCGGTTGATGAAGAGCACCAGCACCGCCAGCGCCGCGATGCCCGCTGCCACGCCCCAGGCCACGCCCGCGGCGGAGTCCACCGCGAGCCCCTGCAGGAAGATGGCCGTCTCGAAGCTCTCGCGCAGCACCGACGTGAAGGCGATGGCGAACAGGCCGAAGGTGCTCCCCCGGCCCAGCGCGCCCTGCATGCGCTGGCGCAGCTCCCCCATGAAGTGGCTCACGTTGGCGCGCGCGTTGAGCCACAGCGCCGCGTACAGCAGCATGCCCACGGCGACGAGCGCGGTGACGCCCTCCATCCACTCGCGCTGTGCCCCGGCCAGCAGCTTGCGGCCCAGCACGTAGGCCAGCGCGCCGACGATGAGCGCGGACACCCAGCCCGTGTGCACCACGCGCACCTGGTCCATGGCCTTCATCTTCTTGAGCGCCGCCAGCAGGGCCGTGACGATGATGGTCGCCTCGAAGCCCTCGCGCAGCAGGATGAGCAGCGTCAGCCACATCACGGACAGCATGTCCGTCGTGCCGCCGTTCGCCTTGCGCGCCTGGTCGAGCAGCGACAGCAGCTCCCGTCCCTCGTCCTGGAGGTGCGGGCTCTTGCGCTCGGCGGCGAGCCGCGCCTGCATGAAGGCCTCCTCCAGCTTCTGGGTGAGGACCGGGTCGCGTCCGCGCAGCTTGGGCTCCACCGGCTCCAGGCCGTTGAGGTACGCGTCCAGCAGCTCCGTCTTCGCGCCGAGGTAGTCGCCCGCGGCGGCCATGCGCATCGCGTTGCCCACCGACTGCCGCGCGGCGAGCAGGGCCTTCTCCTCGTCCTCGTCCGGCATGTCCTGGCGGAGGCACGCGACCTTGTCCGCGCCGTACTCCTTCGCGAGCTCCGCGTCGGTGGCGGTGGCCAGGCGCTCCAGCGATGCGCGCGGCGGCTCGCCCTGGCACGGCGGCTGGCGCAGCGTGAAGACGAAGAAGGCGAGCGACCAGCGGTCGTCCTCGGAGAGGGTGGGGTAGGCCGGCATCGCGGTGCCGGGCACGCCGAAGCTGGTGGTGTTGAACGCCTTGTAGGGCGTCAGGCCCTCCTCCATCAGCTCCGGATCCTGGAAGTTCGCCGGAGCGGGCTCCATGGTGGCCGCGATGGCCACCGCCGCCTTGCCGTCCACCCCGTGGCAGGCCGCGCAGTTCGCCTGGAACAGCTTCGCGCCATGCTCCAGGTCCGGCGTCTTGCGGGGACTGCGCGCCAGCCCCCCCGCCAGCACCAGGCTCTCCACCAGCTCACCGCAGTCGCGGCTCACGCCTTCGGGATCGATGGACTGGTCCACGCGCGCCTGGATGGCCTGCACCCGCGGCACGAAGGTGGCCGCCGCCGGGCCCAGGTCCTTCGCCGCGTCCAGCGCCTCCGCCGCGAAGCTCTTCTGCTCCGTCAGCTCGAACTCCGAGCGCGACGACACCGCCGCCGGATAGTCCGCCTGGAGGTACTGGAGGATGCCCACCAGCCGGTGCCAGGTGCGCCCCTCGTCGGACGCGGGCGCTTCAGCCCGGACGGTGGAGGACAGCGCGAGCAGCAGGCACAGCGTGACGGAGGCGGCGCGATTCACGCCCGACTTCTACCAACGCCCCCTGGGGCGTTCAATTCTGAGAATCAATATCAGGAGACAGCGCCCCTTCGGTGACGCATGCGTGCTCCTTGGGGGTGAGGAACGCGCAAGGTGCGTCATCCGAAAAACACCCGGAGTCAGGGCCATCCCTGGCGCTCGTAGGTGAGGAAACGGAAGGGGAGGTCTGCTTCCGGGTGGGGTTCCTCCTCCACGAGACTCCACGCGGACAGGTCCACGGGCGGGAAGCAGGCGTCGCCCGGGAAGTCGCGCGCGATGAGCGTGAGGTAGAGCCGGTGCCACCGGTCCGCGGTCTGTTCGTACAGGTCCGCGCCGCCCGCGATGAAGACCTCGGTGTCGGCCCGGGCCTGCTCCAGCGCCTCGTCCACGGAGCGCGCCACCTGGACGCCGGGCGGGGCGGCCCAGTCCGGCTGGCGGGTGAGGACCACGGTGGTGCGGCCGGGCAGGGGCCTTCCGATGGACTCGTACGTCTTGCGGCCCATGACGAGGGTGTGGCCCATCGTCAGGCGCTTGAAGCGGGCCAGGTCCTGCGGCAGGCGCCAGGGCAGGGTGTTGCCCTGGCCGATGGTCCGGTTCGCCGCCATGGCGACGATGGCGGACAGGCGCGGTGTCATACGGCCACGGGCGCCTTGATGGCGGGGTGCGGGTCGTAGCCTTCCAGCGTGAAGTCCTCGTAGCGGAAGGCGAACAGGTCCTTCACTTCCGGGTTGATGCGCATGCGCGGCAGGGCGCGGGGCTCGCGCTTCAACTGCTCCCGGGCCTGCTCCACGTGGTTCAGGTACAGGTGCGCGTCGCCCAGCGTGTGGATGAACTCGTGCGCGACCAGGCCGGTGGCCTGCGCCACCATCATCGTCAGCAGCGAGTACGACGCGATGTTGAAGGGCAGCCCCAGGAAGATGTCCGCGCTGCGCTGGTAGAGCTGGCAGGACAGGCGGCCGTCGGCCACGTAGAACTGGAACATCACGTGGCAGGGCGGCAGCTTCATGGCGGGCAGGTCCGCCACGTTCCACGCGCTCACCAGGTGCCGGCGCGAGTCCGGGTTCTTCTTGAGCCCGTCCACCAGTTGCCGCATCTGGTCCACGGGCGTGCCGTCCGGCGTGCTCCACGAGCGCCACTGGTGGCCGTACACGGGGCCCAGGCTTCCGTCGGCGTTGGCCCACTCGTCCCAGATGGTGACGCCGTGCTCCTGGAGCGAGCGCACGCTCGTGTCCCCCCGGAGCATCCACAGGAGTTCGTGGAGGATGGACTTCACGTGCAGCTTCTTCGTCGTCACCAGCGGAAAGCCCTGGGCGAGGTCGAAGCGGAGCTGATGGCCGAAGAGGCTCAGGGTCCCCGTGCCGGTCCGGTCACCTTTCTTCGTACCGTGGTGCAGGACATGGTCCAGCAGACTCAGGTATTGCTGCATGGGCCCCTTATGAATCGGTCCGGTGGGGCAGGCAATGCCAACTTCCTGCCCGTCGTTAAGAGGATGAAATGAAGATCTACACGAAGACCGGCGACGCGGGAGAGACAGGCCTGTTCGGTGGTGGACGCGTCGCGAAGGATGACGCGCTGGTGGACGCCTACGGGGAGGTGGACGAGCTCAACGCCACGCTGGGCCTCGCGCGGACCTTCTCGCTGCCCGCGGACCTGGACCACTTCCTCCAGCGCCTGCAGGACCAGCTCTTCACCGTGGGCGCGGTGCTGGCCACGCCGCCGCACACCAAGGCGGCGGCGCACATTCCGGAGTTGAAGCTGGAGTGGGTGGAGGAGATGGAGCGCCACATCGACCGGTACGAGGAGGAGCTGCCGAAGATGACGCACTTCATCCTGCCCGGTGGCGCGCCCGCGGCGGCGGCGCTGCACCTGTCGCGCACGGTGTGCCGCCGGGCCGAGCGCCGGGTCGTGACGCTGCTGCGCGAGGACAAGGCCCCGCCCGCGGTGGCCATGTACCTCAACCGCCTGTCGGACCTGCTCTTCGTCGTGGCGCGGCTGGTGAACTTCCGCGCCGGCCTGCCCGACGTGAAGTGGATCCCCGAGAAGCCCTCGAAGTAGCCGTGACCCCGCTGCCTACCGCCCGGCTCCGGGACCTCGCCCAGCAGGTGGGCTTCGACCTCATCGGCTTCGCTCGCGCGGAGCCCATCCCCCCGTCGTCGCTGCTGTCGTGGCTGGAGGCCGGCTACGACGCGGACATGGACTGGATGGGGTCGCGCGCGGAGGAGCGGCTCGACGTGTCGGTGCTGCTGCCGGGCGCGAAGACGGTGCTGTCCTTCGCGAACAACTACTACCGGGACGACGCGCCGTCGCAGGGCTCGCCCATCGCTCGGTACGCGCGGGGCCGGGACTACCACTCCACGCTGCGCGACCGGATGAAGGCGTTCCGCAAGACGATCAACGAATGGTACCCGGGGCTGGGCACCTACGGCGGCGTGGACAGCGGGCCCATGATGGAGAAGGTCTGGGCCGCGCGCGGAGGCCTGGGGTACGTGGGCAAGAACGGCTGCCTCATCACCGAGTCCCACGGTTCCTGGGTGCTGCTGGCCACGCTCATCCTGGACGCGGCGGTGGACGAATACCCGCCAGGTCCCGTGGCGGACCGCTGCGGTTCCTGCCGACGGTGTCTCATGGCGTGTCCCACGGGCGCGCTGGTGGGCAACCGGCAGGTGGATGCGCGGGCGTGCCTGTCGTACCAGACCATCGAGAACCGCGACCGCGACGTGCCGGAGGCGTTCCGGTTCAAGTTCGACAACCTCATCTTCGGCTGCGACATCTGCCAGCAGGTGTGCCCCCTCAACCGCAAGCCGGTGCACGCGGAGGACGCGCGCTTCACGCCCCGCGCGGTGGCGTCGCTGGGCACGGCGGAGCTGGCGGCCCTGACACCCGAGCAATACAAGGAACTCATCCCTGGCACCGCGCTGGCCCGCGCGCGCTACGACGGTTTGAGGCGCAACGCTGTCTATGCGCTGGGGGTGGCACGGCAGACGCAAGCCCGGCCGCTGCTCGAAAAACTCAGCGACGACTCCAGCGAACTGGTACGCAGCGCCGCGAAATGGGCGCTTCTCCAACTGGAGTCGTGACACCGGGTGCCGTCGCTGCGCCGCTCGGGCGGGTGTACGCGGCGCTCGGGTTGCAGGTGCTGATCAGCGCGGGCACGTACCTGGCGGCCAAGCGCGCGATGACGGAGCTGTCGCCGTTCACCGTGGTGCTGTGGCGCTTCCTGGTGTGCGGCGTCGCGTTCACGCTGTTGCTCGCGCTGACGCCGGGGCCGAAGCTGCCACCGCGCAGTGCGTGGAAGCGCGTGGCGCTGCTGGGGCTGATGGGCGGGCCGGTGAACCAGACGCTGTTCTTCTCCGGGCTGTCTCGCTCCACGTCGGCGCACGCGGCGCTGCTCTACGCGCTGACGCCGTTGGGGGTGTACGTGGCCAGCCTCGTGCTGGGCCGCGAGCGGGCCTCCCGCCGGGCGACGCTGGGCATCCTCACCGCGCTGGTGGGGGTGGTGGTGCTGCTGTTGGGCCGGGGGCTCGCGAGCGCGCAAGGTTCGCTCCAGGGCGACCTGCTCATCCTCATGGCGGTGGTGGCGTGGGTCATCTACACGACGGAGGGACGGCCGCTGGCCTCCGAGTACGGAGCGCTGCGCGCCACGGCGTGGACGATGACGGTGGCGACGGCGCTGCAACTGCCGCTCATCCCGTTCGTGCTGGAGCCCGCGCAGGTGTGGGCCGCGAGCTTCGCGGCGAAGGCCGCCATCGTGTACCTGGGGCTGATGACGTCGGTGGTGGCGTACCTGCTCTGGTACTACGCGCTGTCGAAGGTGCCCGCGTCGAAGGTGGCCATCTTCTCCAACCTGCAACCGGCGGCGACGGCGCTCGCGGCCTGGGCCTTCCTGGACGAAGCGCTGCACTGGGAGCTCGCGCTGGGCGGCGCGCTGGTGCTCCTGGGGGTGCGGCTGACGCAGGCCGCGCCGGTGAAGCCTGCTCCGGTGGTGGTGCGCGCGGGTTGAGGTCGTGGCCTCCGTCCTCGCGTCAGGAGCCGCAGCTCCGTGCATCCGTCCGGACGAAGACGCGGACCGGTCCCGGGTCCGCCACCTCCTCGAACCGTGAATCGCGCACGAGTGTGTCGAGGAACGCCTCCCGTGAGGCGGCTCCCAGCAGGTGGGGCTCCACGTGCGGGGGAACGAGCACGACCTGGGCCCGCTCATGGTGGTGCAAGAGGAAGCGGTCGTAGCCGTTGGGCACGAAGACGACCGAGCGGAAGTCCGTGGCCACCGCCCGCCGTGAGGCACAGGCCTGGACATGGCGCGCGAAGGCCTGGCGGAAGTCGTCATCCACCGGGGGCATGGGACGCAGGGGCGGGGACCCCACGGTCCGGTCGAAGCGCGCGACCTGGATGAGCGCGAGCCCGGCGAGCAGCAGCGCGGGCGCCATCGCGGCGCGGGCGGGGACCCACCCGCGTGCGAGCACGCCCCGCCAGAGCACGGCGAGCTGACCGAAGCCCGCCGCCGCGCACACGCCCAGCCCGGGCAGCAGGAAGGCGGAGTTGTAGAACCAGAGCAGGCGCTTGTCCGGCGCATCCGCCATGAAGAAGAAGGTGCCCGGCAGGGTGCTGAGGAGCGCGGCCGCGGGCGCGAGGAGCTGGATCCACAGGAAGCTTCGCTGGAACACAAGCAGCCCGCTGGTGGACACGTCGTGCACCACCCGCCCGGGGTCGCCCATCGCGGTGAGGGCCACCTGCCCCCAGGTGTCGCCGTAGTGCGACCAGAACCGCGTGCCGGAAGGTGTCCCGAGCGCCGGCAGCACCACCGCGACACAGAGGGCAAGGTAGCCGAGCGACAGCGCGGACACCCCGAGCGCCCTGCGCGTGAGCTGCGAGCGCGGCGGACGGGCCACGGCTGGCAGCAGCAGCAGCGCCGCCGACTGGAAGGCGAGGAACAGGCCTCCATCCGGGCGCACGCCCAGCGCGAGCAGCGCGATGAGCACGATCCACCGCATCCGGGCACCCCGGAGCAGGAGCACGAGCACCGCCGTGGCGCCCAACTGGAAGAAGACCTCGAAGTGCGCGGAGAGCGCGACCGTCTTCACGAAGGGGTTGAGCCCCAGGTACACCGCGAAGGCGACACAGGCCCAGGGCCGCCACGCGGCGGGAAGCAGCTCCCGCTCCTCGAACATGCGCTCGAAGCACCAGACCTGGAGCGCGACCGCCCCATACAGCGCCACCAGTCCCAGCACGACGAACAGGAACTGCGAGTCACTGAGCAGGAACAGCGGCGTGAGCAGCAGCAGCGTCGGGGTGAAGTGGATGGTGAGGTGGTTGAGGTCCGCGTCCGTCACCCAGAAGGGACGGCCCCGGTGCACCGCGTTCGCGAACAGGTCGTTCAGCAGGCCGAGGTCGTGGAACGCGAACACCCCGCCCCGGAAGGCGCTCCAGACGCAGACGAGCGTATAGACAAACAGGGCTCCGAGCACGAAATGCCAGGCGCGGACCCGATGCGCGAACGTGAAGGAAGGCAAGCGGCGGGACTCTGCCACACGCTCGCGGGGAGGACACGGCTTGAAGTGGCCCGGCGCGGGGACGCGATGGCGCCCCGCGCGCGCGGATGCACGGACTTGCTAGTCGCCGTTCGGATCCCAGTCGGAGATGTCCTTCTTCGGCTCCGGCGGCGGCTTCGGGCGCGGCGCCTCCACGGGACGGGGCGGGGGCGCCTTCTTCTCC
>NZ_RAWI01000369.1 GCF_003612125.1 Corallococcus praedator | reverse complement strand
TGGTATAATCCGCTCCGGCGCCACTCCGCGCTCGACTACGAGTCACCCGCTGGTTACGAGAAGAAGCACCGCGCTGCCGCTTGAGGGCGAAAGCGCGGAAACGCTCCACGAAACCGGGGCAACTTCACTTGAGGAGCCCCCTGTACGCGGGCTTCGTTCCCTACGGGGCCGAGACGCACCCAGGCGAGCACCCGGCCATTGTGGACAGGAGCACCTACCATCAGGTGCAGGACATGCTGGAGGGCCGAGGCCCCGGCCTCCAGTACCACGGGCGCAACCCCGACTACGTGCTGCGGGGACTCTTGCGGTGTGGCCTGTGCGGCGAGGCGATGACGCCCGGCTCAACGCGTAAGGGCACGCGCGAGTACCGCTACTACCGCTGCGTCACCCGGGACAAAAGGGGGAAGGAGGGGTGCCGGGCCTCTCCCATTCCGGCAGCCGCCTTGGAGGACTTCGTCGTCGCTCGGCTGCGGGAAGTCTCGGTAGGTAAGGGCTTTGCGGCGCAGGTACACGCCCGCCTCACGGCACGGCTGGAGGAGAAGCACAAAGCCCTGCTCGCCGAGCGCGCGCAGCTCCCGAAGGACCTGTCCAAGCGCGCTGGGGAGTCCGCGAAGTGGGTGGACTCCCTCTCGAAACTGGAGGGCCCAGCCCGGCGCCTCGTCGAGGAGAAGCTGACGGCCGCGGAAGAGGAAGCCGCCGGCATGAAGAAGCGGCTGGCGGAGGTGGAGCGCGCCCTGGATGCCATGGAAGGGGAGAAGCTGGAGGCGGCGTGGGTGGTCCAGGCCCTGGCGGACTTCGACGCGGTGTGGGACGCCCTCACGGCCCCCAATCGGGGTCGCCTGCTGCAGGCTCTCGTTGGCCGGGTCGTGGTGGATGAGGACACGGATCGCGTGGATGTGCACCTGGTCCTGGCCGGTGAAACCGCGATGCCCGGGAGCAAGGAGGTGGCGGCGTGAGCGCGAGTCCCGAGTCTCGGCCGACGGAGGTTGGCCTCATCAGCGCGCAGTTCCACCGCGTGCGTCGGGCGAAGGTGGGCTTCCGAGAGGGGGCGCGCCCCTCGCCGCGAGAGGTGGTTCGCCGACCAGCGCACGTCGCGCGAATGCTGGCCCTGGCGCACCATGTGGAAGCAATCATTGTGCGAGGGGTAGTGGCGAGCGCAGCGGACGTCGCCTGCCAGTTGGGCTTCACCCGGGCGCGCGTGACGCACCTGCTGGACTTGCAGTTGCTGGCGCCGGACATCCAGGAGGAGGTGTTGTTCCTCGAGGCCGTGGATGGTGAGGAGCCCCTCAGCGAGCGAGGCCTGCGGGCCATTGCTCACGCGGGGACGTGGGAAGCGCAGCGCGTGCGTTGGCGCGAAGTGAAGGCTTCATTCTGAGACAGGCGTCCGAATACGCGGACTCCTTGGTGTAGCGTGAGTGCAAGAGGCTGACTGTTGTCGTGTTGAAGAATAGGCGGGTCATCCAGCCCGCGAGGAAAGAGAGCGAGAGCACATGCAGAACGACATGCGGAGTACCATTCAGGCTGCGGTTGCAGAGGAGGTGGGGAAGGCGATGGGGCGGCAGCTGGAGCTGCTCGTGAAGATCGCTCAGTTCCTGGGCATTGAGCCTGGCCCGACTCCTGCGGCGTCCGCGCCGAAGCGCGCCCCAATTTCGCCTCCTGCGCCGAAGCGCACGCCCTCGGTGCCGGTGCGGAAGTGGGTGAAGCCGCAGGCCGCGTCGAAGCCGGCGCGGACCGAGCCCTCGCCCCAGAAGAGCCGCGGGCGCGCGCGTGCGGCGGGGCGCACCGCGACGGACACCACCACCAGCCCCAGCCCCGAGGCTTCCGCTTCATTCGCGGCGGGGCAGGAGGTGCGTTACAAGCAGGGGCGGGGCACTTTCTCGGCAAAGGTGAAGGCTGTCGACGAGAAGGCGAAGACGGTGACGGTGGCGCGCGTCTCCGACGGCAAAGAGGTGGTGCGCCCCTTCGACAAGGTGACGCCCGTCTGAGCGCGGGCCGCAGCTCAAGGGCGCGAGCGACTTCTCCTCCCGCATGCACCGCTGCGTAGAGGCGCTTTGAGCCCATCGTTACGGCTCGTCGGCCAGTTCGTTGAGTGGCACCTGGGCGATGGCACGGTGGTGGGGCGTGACTCCAGCGGCGAGCACCTCCCGCATTCCCTTGCGGGAGCCGTCGAAGTCCCCGCCCCCTTGTTCTGATACATGCGGCGCGTCCATGAGCCCGTGGAGCCTTCTCGGAAGCGCGAGACTCCTCGCGCAAGAGGCCCAGCACGCTCGCCTTCATGGTGAATGTCTCCTCGCTTTCGTTTCGTGCCTTCAGCGTCTCCATGAGGGCCAATCGCTCTCGTTCGACGGGGACGATGGGCCAATGAGCAAATCGGGGCCAGTCAACGAGTGCACTCGCAAGTCACGGCTCCTCAGAGAGGCCAAGGCTGGGGCCTCTCGTACCCGGCAGGGGAGGTAGCGCGCTGGTGAAGCGGAATCGGGGTGCTGCTGTCCCGGCGTAGGAGTCAGAGGCTTCATAGATGCGAAAGGTCATGTTACTTCGCAGGTGAAGTCCATTTGACCAATATGCGCTTGCGTGGGTAGCTCGGCTGCAGAGGGGCGGATCCATGGAGCCACGCCCCCTTCCTTGAGGAGGAGTCACAGCCATGACGAAGCATCCGGACGAGGTGACGACGGAAGAGGGGACGCCCCGCGTGCCAACCCTCCCGGCACGTGCTGACGTGAACTTCCTCTTCGAGGTGGGAGGCGTGCGCTATGAGGTGGTGCGCGAGTTGGAGGTGCGGCCGAATCGCGAAAGGCTTCTACGGGCCCAGCGGCGTGCGGCGGACGGCACGCTGTCGGGCCCCTGTCTCATTCGTCAACTCGCCAGCCCTGCCTCGTATATGGCTCGCAAGCGACTCGCGGAAGAGGTCGAGCTGGCCTTCTGCCTCGACCACCCCAACATCGCCCAAGTCTTCCACGTAGAGGTGGACGAGGTGGAGGATGTCCCCTACGTCATCATGCAGTACGTGGACGGCCCCTCACTGGAGACGCTGGTGTGCGCGGCGGTGGTGCGGGGGCAGCCCCTCTCGGAGGGCTTTGGCCTGTTCGTGGGGACGGAGGTGGCGGATGCGCTGCATTACGCGCACACGCTGACCTCGGGGAAGGGTGTGCCCCTGGGCATCGTCCACCGGGATGTGAGCCCCCGGCACATTGCCCTGGGACGCCATGGGGAGGTGAAGGTGCTGGACTTCGGCTCCGCGTACTCACTGCTGGTGGGGCGGGAGGAGTCGCCAGCGAGCCTGCTGAGAGGCGACGTGGCATACGCCAGCCCGGAGTACCTGCGGAAGGCGGGGCTGACGCCACGCTCCGACGTCTTCAGCCTGGGCGTGCTGCTGGTGGAGGTCATGACGGGCAACCACCTCTTCGAGGTGCACGACGTCCCGCCCGTACCGGCGAAGGAGAGCCAGCAGCGGACGGAGTCTCCCCCCACGCTGCCGTTGCAGCAGATGCAAGCCCTCATGGAGACCTTCGGCCCGGACGTCGTCGAGAAGGCGGCGGCCGCCCTCTCGGACGACGTCCGGGCCGTGCTGCACAAGGCCCTGCGCCTCGACCCCGAGGAGCGCTTCGCGACGGCGGGGGACATGCGCGATGCCCTGCGCGGCGTGGCCCTGTCGCGGCCCACGGGGCCCTACGGGCGCGCGGAAGCCGCCAGAGAGGCAGCCCTTGTCGTGTCCGCGGGAGGGCAGATGCGCGACAAGGTGGAGTTCGGCGAGGGGGGCCTCTACCCGGAGGGGTTGGACGCGCACGAGTTGGTGGCCCTGAAGAAGGAGTAGGCCGTCGACGGTCTGCTTTCGCTTGGCTCGAAATGGCCGGCACCTCGCCACGAGGTGGAGCTCCTTCTGGCGAGGAAGAAGCGTCTGGAGGAGTGGCTCGCCGAGGTGAATGAAGCGCTTCGGGAGTGTGGCGCGGCGTACCCGGGCCCCTCGGCCTGCCGGCGAGGGCGTCCGTCGGCGCCGAGGACTGCCCGGCCTGCTCGCGCTCGGGACGCCAACGCGTCGGCCGTATGCAACCTGGCGTTGGAGAGGAGGGCGCGCGAGCCGTTCGGCGGCGCCTCTCCCCAGGGAGCTGCCTCAGCGAGCCAACTCGGTGGCGACGTGGACGAGGGCGTCCAACTTCCCTGCGTCGAGCTTCCGCGCGACGAAGATGAGCCGGCGCAAGGCGGCGTCGTCCTCCGGCTGAGCCCGAGCCTCGCTGTCGGTGGACTCGGTGAGGCCCAGCAGGTCCTCCGGGGAAACCATCAATGCGATGCACATGCGGTACAGCGTCGAGACGCTGGGCATCA
Source organism: Corallococcus praedator (assembly GCF_003612125.1). GTDB lineage: Bacteria > Myxococcota > Myxococcia > Myxococcales > Myxococcaceae > Corallococcus > Corallococcus praedator. The sequence goes on along the minus strand of NZ_RAWI01000369.1, from coordinate 4,884 downwards.
TGTGCCCGCGCTCCACGCGACTGTAGACGGCGGCGGCCAGCCCCACGCGCTCCGCGACTTGAACCTGCGTCAGGCTCATCTGCTCCCGGGCGAGGCGGGCGACGGAGCCGATTTGGGTTGCGAGTTCTTCATTCATAAGGTGCAGATGAGTATACCTGAGTTGCTACGTGTCTTGGCCGCGACGCTCCCTCATCGAACGCCAGAAAGAAGTTGAACGAGGGCGAGCGCCTGGCGCGTGTCCAACCGGTGCACGTGCCGTCGCAGGGCATCCTTGGTGGTGGCGGCGATATCTGGCGACAGGAGGGTGGGGTAGCCCAGCAACTCGTTGGGCGTGGCTCCGAGGGCGGCGCACAGCCGGTACAGCGTCGCGACGCTGGGGAGCATGAGTCCTCTTTCAAGCCGGCTGTAGGCGTTGCGGGAGATGGCGACGACTTTGGCCACCTCCGCCTGCTTCAGGCCTGCACGAAGGCGGGCCGCGCGCAGGGTCTCTCCGATGATGGCGGGCAAGGGTCGGAGGGAAGCCTTCGGAGGGACGGCGGCGTGGACGTCAGGAGGAAGATGCATTCCGTGAAAACAATACCTTTAATGCAAATGGACTTCACCTGTTGGGTATTGCTGAGTACCTCTCCCGCGGCCGGTACTCACGTGTGGGAGAAGAGTCACGCGATTTCCCTGGGCTTCTGGTAGCGTGGGGCCGGCGCCGGGGAGGGAGTGGCATGCGCGTGGCGGTAGTCCTGCTGTCCGACAGAGCCTCCTGGAGGACGTCGCCATGAGGGATGACGGCCCCCCGGCCGTGCTGTCCCCCGGGGACGTGGTGAAGGGCTACACGGTGGTGAGGCAACTGGACCGTGGTGGCTTCGGCACCGTGTACCTCGCGACGAATGACGGGCAGCCCTGCGCGCTGAAGCTAGTGGAGCGGCAGCGCGTTGAGGGGCGGGTGGAGAAAGAAGTCTCCATTCTCTTGCGCTTGACGCACCCCAACGTGGTGGGGCTTCGCGGCTTCTCCTACTGGCAGGCCGGGGAGCGCGACTTCGCCCTCATCGCCATGGAGTACGTGGAGGGGCGGAAGCTCGGGGTGTGGGTGAAGGAGGAGAACCCCTCGGCCCGGCAGGTGGCGAAGGTGACGCTCGACGTGGCGAGGGCGCTGGCCGCCTCGCACGGGGCGGGGGTGGTGCACCGGGACGTGAAGGACGCCAACGTCATGGTGCGCGCCGCGGACGGGCTGGCGGTGCTGGTAGACTACGGGATTGGGGATTACACGGGTGCCCCTGGCGTCACCCAGTCCATGCTACCGCCAGGGACGATGGAGTACCGGCCCCCCGAGGCCTGGCGCTTCATGAGGAAGCACCTGGGCCAGGCGGGCGCCCGCTACGTGTCGGCTCCATCGGACGACATATGGGCCCTGGGCATTGTCCTCTACCGCCTCCTCACAGCGAGGTGGCCCTTCGATGCGTCGACGGACGCGGACTACGTCGAGGGCGTCATGGGCAAGGTGCCCGTGCCTCCCCACCTCGCCAACCGCTTCGTCCCGGAGCAACTGGGCCTGTTGTGCATGCGGCTGCTGGAGAAGGAGTCTGCTGCGCGCCCCAGTGCGGCAGTTGTTTGCGAGGCGCTGGAGGAGGTGTTGGCCAGGGCGGAAGGGGAGGTGTGGGACGTCCCCTTATGCGACACGTATGGCCCGCACTCGGCCACTACCGAGAACGAGGGCGGAGGCGAGGCGAAGCACCTCGCACGCAACAAGCTCGCCCGGTGGGTGAAGGTCCCCTTGCGCCAGATGCGCCGTGGCAAGGCGCCTGGGCCGGAGCTGCTGGAGGCCCGCGGTGAAAGCCCGCCCGCGGAGTTGCTTCCCCAGGGAAGGCCGATGGCTGCTGCCTCGCCGCCTGTCGAAGCGGAGCTGCTGGGCTCGGAGCTGGAGGAGGGGCTGGGCGCCGCGGAGGTTGCGGCGGAATCCGCGCCGGCGTCCCCCTTCGTAGAGGTGGGGCGGCGCTCGTTCCTCTCGCGACTCAGGATGGGGCGCGTGCTGGGCATGGGGCTGCTGGCCGTCGCCCTGGCAGCAGGGGCGCTTCTCTCGCAGCGGACGCCTCTGCCCCCAGGGGCTCAAGCTCCCTCCACCCCCGGCCAAGAAGTAGCGACATATACAAAGAAACCTCAAGCTGCCCGAGCCGCAGCTCCCACCGGGCCGGAGGCAACACCTGCGGCCGTCGCTCCCCCCGCGACGCTTCCCGAGGTGACTGCCACCGTGACGACGACGAAGAGTGACTCCCCGACCTCCCCGCCGGTGCCTGCCAGGAAGGCCACGAGGAGCGTCAACAGTGCCCTGGCGACGACGGCCCTCTGCGGCGCGCTGGCCGCCTGCTCGGGCCCCCAGGTGCGCCCTGCTCCGGACCCTGAACCGTGCCCGGCAGGTTCTGTGGAGGGCATGAGGAAGCTGGGCATGAAGATTGGAGACGCCGCGGGTGCGAGCTTCGTCCGAGGGGAAGAAAAATACGTAACGGTGAGGGACGGCACTGCACAGATCATCCTGGGCTCGGACAAGGCCACTCTATCGGGGCGACTCATTATCGCCGACCGCGTCTATGTCCGACTGACTCGGGCGCGATTTCGCGGAGAGAGCTTCCCCGTATGCCTGGAGGTGCTGGATTCGTCTCGCAACCGCGGGCTGGAGATAGAGGGCGGCGGTGGGGATACCGGTAAGGCGCGCGTGTACTCTGCCGTTTGGGCCAAGGCAGTGAGTGAGTTTGAATGACCTGCCGCCGTTTGGCAGACGCTCATGAGCCGCCAGGGGCGTCGCTGCTGGCGTGGTCCAGGAGAAATGTCGAGTGCATCATTCAGTGCCGGCCGTTCTGCTTTTCCTCCTTCTCGCAGGTGAGGGGATAGCTCTGGCACAGTCGCCCCCGGCTACAGCGGGGTTGAGCATTCGCCGAATCGAGCTGGTCTCGGATGATGCTCAGCCAGCGGCTGAAGTCGCGGTGAGCCCAGGGCTCTCGACGGTGTTAATCTTCGATTCAGAGGTGAGTCGAGAAGGGCTGACTCTCGAGGGACGCGAGCGCTTCGCGGTGGTGGACGCTGGGCTCACCACCTTGCGCCTGGTCCCTTCAGAGAAAATATCGGCGGGAGAACGGCTCAAACTGACGGTGCGTTTCCTGGATGGATCGGCCCCAGCGAGTGCGACGTTTGTCCTGGTCGCGCACCCTGCACGGTCAGAAGCGCTCATCGAGGTCTATCGGCGCAAGAGGAGCGTCGAGACGTACCAGGAGGAAGTCCGCCAGGCGCGCATTGAGGCTATGCAATGCCGAGAGGAGAATGAGCGCCTGCGTGCGGAGCGAGGTGCTCCTGATGGGCTGACGGGACTCATCTCGACGGAAGTCCTCAGCGGGCGAGGCGTTGATTTCCGCGACGTGACCAAGGGGGTAACCCAGGGTCCGGCAGGGGCAGCAAGCAAACACAATGTCTATGCCTATCGTGCGGCCCGCAGGGTGGTTGTTGAGGTTACCCTCAAATATGTTGGCGACGCACAGCCCTGGACCGCAGTGGGGGCGACGCTCCGGAGCAAGACCAACGAGGAGCTGAAGGTGCTCCAAGTGTGGCAGTCCGGCCCTGTTGCCCCGGGATCGGATACCCAGCGCGTGGTGGTAGAGGCTGAGGCCGCATCCGAGTCCCCTCTGGGGAGCTTCACGCTCAAGCTCTGGGATGCGGATGGGCGTCGCACCGTCACCCTCGGCAACGTCACTTTCCCATAAGCCGGAGTGTGCGCGAGTGAATGCGCGACTCACTGATGGCTGCGGGCGCCTTGATGGCGACGCTCCTACACCATCTTCAATCACTGCACCTCGACGTTGGTGTTGGTCACGCGAGCTGCGCAGGGACCTCCTGCACCATGTAAGGCACTCGCTGGCAGTCGTCGTGCGCGAGTAGCGGTCTGCGCTTCGTCGTGCAGCATGCCTGACGGACGCTGTGGAGTGTCGCCACGGTCATTCCTATTCGCGCGGCTGGCGCCGTAGCGTGGCGTGGCACGTCTGTCTATCCCCCGGCGGGCCGGGTCTTATGTGACTTTTTCAGTGCAATGCCCCACCCGGTCCTCCGCCTTGTCGGACTGAACAGGGAACCTCTGTGCTGAGCGCCCCTGCTGGGGCCTGCCACGGAGGGGTCGATGGGCATGCGTTGGAGTTGGGCCGTCGTCTTGCTGCTGCTGTTGCCCGGGGCCGGAGGGGCGCAGGAGGCCATCACTCCAGAAGACTTCGACGCCACCGTGCGAAGGCTGGAGGAGGCCATCTCCGCCAAGTCTCCCGGCGAGGAGGAAGAGGGAGAGGCTCAGCCCGAGGAGGAGGCCTCTGCGTCCGCGACGGCCGACTCAACACCGCCGTGGACAAACCTGCTGCGCATGGACGCGTCAACGTTGACGTTGCTGCCCCGGAGGGGCGAGGGCACCGCGGAAGGCTTCGTACAGGTGGAGCCCATGGTGGCTTTGGGGAAGGGGGAGTCGGTGCGCCTCATTCTCGGTGCGCCGGTGCGGCTGCGGCTGTGGGGCGGAGGATCGGGCACGGGCCTCGTGAGGAAGGAGGATTGGGACACGCTGTCCGACTGGGGGCAGGTGGTTCGCCTCTTCATGGTGGGAGGGGATACGCCCAACTCGGTGTGGCTGGGGATGATGGAGGGCTACTCCCTGCTGTCCGGACACCTGGTGCGGCGCTACGGCAACCGCGTCAACCCCGACTACCACCCGGCCGGCGTCATCGCGACGGGGACATTGGGGCCGGTGTACGCGGAGGCCTTCGCCTCGGACGTCTTGAGCGCGCGCCTGGCGGGGGCGGAGGTGGCCCTGGACGTGCAACACGTCCTCTTCGGCCGGCCTCCTGTCCCGGGGCGGTACACGCTGGCGCTGTC
>NZ_RAWI01000368.1 GCF_003612125.1 Corallococcus praedator | reverse complement strand
CCATCCCCTCCTCGACCTCGTCGCCTTCACGTCCATCTTCCCCGCCCCCCTGGGAGACCTGCCCGCGCCCGAGTGGCTGCAGGCCCTCCTCAAGCCCGGCGCCACCGCTCCCCTCCAGAGCGACGACGCCGTGCGCGGCGCCGTGAGGGACCTGCTGCGCCACGGCGGCTACAAGCCCACCGGTCGGGGCAAGCCCGCCTCCGAATACCTGGTGCGCGCGTCCGGCGACGGAACGCTCTCCACCATCAACGCCGCGGTGGACGCGTGCAATGCCGTGTCGCTGCACAGCGGCCTGCCCATCAGCGTGGTGGACCTGGACCGCGCGCAGGCCCCCTTCCGCGTCGCCACCGCCATCCAGGGCGACCGCTACGTCTTCAACGCCTCCGGTCAGGAGATCGACCTGGAGGGCCTGCTGTGCCTCTTCGATGCGCAGGGCCCCTGCGCCAACGCGGTGAAGGACGCCCAGCGCACCAAGACGGACGGAACCACGCGCCGCACCCTCACCCTGCTGTGGGGCACGAAGGAGCTGGTGGGCCGCAGCGCCAGCGCCTTCGCCTGGTACCGCGAGCTGCTGGAGCGCCTGGGCGCCACCGTCGAACACCCGGTGTCCTGAAGCGGGCTACTCGCGCTTCGCGTCGGGTCCCAGGTCCAGCCCGTCCAGGATGCGCTCTACCACCACGTCCGGTGGCGGCGTCACGTCCACGGAGAGCGCGTCCTCCGGCGGCTCCATCGCGGCCAGTTGGCTGGCGAGCAGCGCGGCCGGCATGAAGTGTCCCACGCGGTGCTGGAGCCGCGCCTGGATGACCTCCGCGGGAGCGTGCAGGTACACCCAGCGCTCGCGCGCCGCGTCCATCATGAGCTGCTCGCGGTAGCCGCGCTTGAGCGCGGAGAACGCCAGCACCAGGGGCTCGTCGTGCGCGAGCGCCTTCTCCAGGCGCGCGCGAAGGAGCACCAGCCAGGGCTGCCGGTCCGCGTCCGTCAGTGGGGTGCCCGAGGCCATCTTCCGACGGTTCTCCACCGAATGCAGGTCGTCCGCGTCCTCGAAGGTCCACCCCAACCGGTCCGCGAGCGCCCTGCCCACCGTGGACTTCCCGGTGCCCGAAACGCCCATGACGATGACCACCATGCCGTTGCCGCCTCCTCGCGCACGCTCTCCCATGCTGCGACCTTCCCGCTTCCGATGCCACGCGAGAAGCACCGACGAGGAGCGCACCGGACACCGCGTATGAGCGTCCGCTGCTCAACGCCCGGCATCCCGTCCCCGATGCGCGTTTCGCGTCACGGCGGGAAGTCGCTACCCTGCGCGCCATCATGATCATCGTAGGAGCAACACCCGGCCGGGCCTTCGTCCGCCTCCTCCTGGCCAGTGGCCTGCTGTCGCTGGTGGCGCTCGCCGCCTGCCGCGACCCGGCCGCCGCGGCCGGCACCGCGCTCTTCGTCACCACTGAATTCGAACCCTCGCTGAACCTCACCCAGCTGCGTGTCTCCGGCACCGTGGCGGGCGGCATGGACGTGCCCGCGTCGATGATTCCCGAGGCCGCGGACCGCACCCTCCAGAGCGGCGAGACCTTCCGCGTCCTCCTGACCGACGCCGCCAACGGCGCCCAGGCCACCGTGCGCGTGGAGGGCCTGCGCAATGGCACCGTGCTCGCCACCGGCGAGGCCAGCGCCACCGTGCGCGACGGCTACGAGGTGGAGGTCACCGTCCGGCTCGCCTCCGGAACGAATCCGGATGGCGGGACGTCGGACGGCGGTTCGGGCACCTTCTGCCTGGACTGCAAGAACGGCTGTTGTCGCGACGGCGTGTGCACCAGCGCCACCTTCCGCACCTGTGGCGCGGGGGGCGTGGCGTGCTCGGACTGCTCCACCCTCAAGGCCGACACCTGCACCGCGCAGGGCACCTGCGGTTGCGGCAACGGCCCGGCGTGCGGCGCCAACGCGGGGTCATGCTTCGCGGGCCGGTGCATCTGCGGCTTCGGCGGCGCATGCGGCCCGGGACTCGCGTGCATGGACGGCGTGTGCCGCTGTGACCCGTCCACCTGCGCGGGTTGCTGCGATGGCAACAGCTGCCTGGACGGCAGGGACAAGAACCAGTGCGGCAAGAACGGCACGGATTGCAAGAAGTGCGACAAGCGGTGCAACGCCGACGGCTCCTGCGACTGACGCCCGCTACCGCACGGTGAACGGGCGCGAGTTCCCCGAATAGGGGTGCACGCGCCCGTCCCAGCCGGACTTCCAGTTGCCCTCGTGCACCAGCCGGTAGGTGCCCGGCGCCGTGTCCGCCGGGATGGGCCAGTCGATCCGCACCAGTGAACACGCGAGCGTGGGCACGCAGTACTCGCGCCGCCAGTGGTACAGCGCGCCGCCCTCCCCGTCGTGCGCCACGTCCAACCACGTCCCGTCCGCCAGCCGCCGCTGCACGCGCAGGTACGTGCCGCCCGTCTTCAAGTCATTGCGTGGATGCCCCGCCCAGAAGGTGGCGCTCGCCGTGTCGCCCCGCGCGTACGCGGGCTTCGCCTCCTCCGCGACGTCACCGAAGTCCACCCACAAGAGCTTGTCGTCGAACACCACGCCGGGCTGCAGGCCCACCACCGCCTTGCGCAAATCCCGGGGCGTGGGCCCCGGTGGAACCGGCGTCCCGTCGCGCAGCGCGCCGGCGAGGCCGGTGAAGGACTGCTGGAGCGCCGCCAGCGTCCACGGTCCGAAGTGCGTGGACGCGCCCTCGTAGTCCTGGCGCGCGTACTCCTCGCGCGTGGCCACGTAGCCCGAGTACGCGTTGGACAGCCCCGCGATGACCACGTCCGTCACCCCCGAGCCCTGCAACTGCGCGAGCACCGTGTCGCGCAGCCGCCGGCCCGCCATGGTGGTGAGCTCGAAGGGCACGGCCACCAGCGCCAGCGGCCCCACCGTCACCAGTTGCAGGGGCAGCACCTCCGGCGTCCACGGATAGGGCTTCATCGTGCCCATCTCCAGCACGATGGGCTTCTCCGCCTGACAGGGCGTGGTCACCACCGAGCAGGTGAACTGGTTCCACAGGTCGTGCACGGACTCGCACGTGGCGCCCTCCGCGCCGAAGCCGGGGCCGTCCTCCGCGCCCGCCAGCATGGACACGCCGATGGACGCCGGACACGTGCGCTGTCGCGTGCCGTCCGTGAACGCGGGCGCAACCTCCACCGCGTCCATCTTCACGTAGGTGTGCCGGTAGTCCACGCCGCCCAGCACCGGCATCGCGGCGGTGGCCCACAGGTGCGCGGCGAAGTCGTACTGCTTGCGCGCGGCCAGGGCCGCGTCCTCGAAGTCGTTCGCGCCGCCGCCGTTCGTGCCGCCCAAGAGGTTGGGCGTGACGTCGCCCTCGTTCGCGTTGGCGAAGGCCGCGACGAAGGTGTCCGGCCCTCCGGGAAGCAGCCCCCCCTCCCCCGCCTCGAAGTAGCGCGAGGCCAGCCCCTTGTTGTCGCCGCTGATGAGGGGATTGGTGTTGCCGAAGGACGTGGCGTGCACGGCGAACCAGTTGATGAGCCCCACCTCGTGTCCGTCCGCGCGCGTGAACCGGAGCAGCGTCATGCGGGGGTCCACGTCGTCCGGGTAGCGGGCGCGCTCGGACTCGGGGTTTCGCAGGTAGGCCTGGGGGGAGCGGTTGGCGCTCGCGCCGCGCAGGTCCCCCGAGGCCAGGCGCAGCGAGCCCTCGGCCAGCCGCGCGTTGGCGCGGACGATGGAGTCCACGATGCCGGAGACGATGGCCTCGAAGTTCTGCGGCACGAAGCCGAAGGTGGTCAGGTTGTAGAGCGTGTAGTGGCTCAAGCCGCCCGGCCCCGAGTGCGTGTGCGTGGCGCTCAAGAGCACGTTGTCGTCGGAGTACACGTCCCCCAGCTTCGCGCGCAGCCGCTCCACCACCTGCTGCTTCACCGCCTGGAACAGCTCGCCCAGGTCGGCGCTGACGAAGGCCACGCGGCGGCCGTTGCACGGCGAGGCGATGACGAACGCGCGCGAATACAGCCGCAGGTGGATGCCCTCCGTCTTCTGCGCCACCTGCGCGTAGCCCATCATCCCCACCTCCGCCGCGGGGCCGGTGATGTCGGAGCGCGCCGCGCCCATCAGGAAGGTCGCGGAGTTGGAGCAGGCCTCCGTCGCGGTCGCGGGCGTCGCCGCGCGCGCCGTCGGCAGGCCCGGCCCCAGCGCCAGCACGGTGCCCAGCAGCAACCCCAGCACGGGAGCAAAGCGGGCGGTCGGCGTGCGCATGACATCCTCCAGGGCCGTCAGGGCCAGGGCCCTCGGGCAAGGCGGCGGCGGGCGGGCCATCCCTCTCCGCGATGGAGGCCCCAGGGTGGACTCCTTGCCCCGAAGAAGGCAGCCCCCGCGAGGGCAGGCCGTCCGACGCACCACACTCGAACACGGGAGTGCGGCGGTTTCAGTCCATTTCGCGGCAGCGGCACGGGGGCCTGCTTCCACGCAGGGCCTTGCGCGCGGGCCCGGTGAGACTTCAGGCCACGCGGGCGGGGCTGGCAGCGCGCGCCGTGGAGTGCAGCACCACGCGGAAGGTGGCGCCGTGGTCCGGAGCGGACTCCACGCTGATGCTGCCGCCCAGCGCGCGCACGATGGTGTCGCAGATGGACAGGCCCAGGCCGGTGCCCTGGCCTGGCGCCTTGGTGGTGAAGAACGGGTCGAAGATGCGGCGCAGGTGCTCCGGCGCGATGCCGCGCCCGGTGTCGCGCACGTCCACCACCACCTGGCCCCCCTCCACGCGGGTGATGAGGCGGATCTCGTGCTCCTCCGTGGAGCCCTCTGGAATCGCGTGCGCGGCGTTGATGACCAGGTTGAGGAACACCTGGAACAGCTTGCCCTCGTTGGCGCGCACCGCCGGCACGACGCCGTACTGCTTCACCAGCCGGGCGCGCGGGCGGATTTCACTGGCCGCCATCTGCGTCACGGAGTCCAGCACGCGGTGCACGTCCACCGGTTCGTCGTGCGAGTCATCCACGCGGGAGAAGACCTTGAGCTGGCGGACGATCTGCCGCATCCGCTCCGAGCCCTCGCGCGCGTCGTCCAGCACCTGCTGGTACTCCAGCAGTTCCTCGGCGCCCAGGGGGCGGGGCATGGGGCCCAGCGCGCGGTGCAGGAACTCCAGGTTGGACAGCACGTAGGACAGCGGGTTGTTCAGTTCGTGCGCGATGCCCGCGGCCAGCATGCCCATGGACGCCAGCCGGTCACCCAGCATGAGCTGCGCCTGCATGTGCTTGCGCTCGGTGAAGTCGCGCGCCACCGTCACGCGCGCGGGCACCCCGTCGAAGAGCACCCCCAGCGTCACCAGGTCCGCGCTCACCACCTGCCCGTCGCGGCGCACCAGCGGCACCTCGTGCGAGCGGGCCGCGAGCCCTCCGTCCTGCGCGTCCTCCAGGTGGCGGCGCGCCACCTCCTGGTCCTCGCGCCGCACCAGCCCCAGCAGGTGCCGGCCGAGCAGCTCGGCGGGATCCTGGTAGCCCAGGTAGCGGGCCATGGCCGGGTTCACCGACAGGAGCATGCCGTCCGTCGTGTGCACCACCACGGGGTCCGGGAAGCCTTCGATGAGCAGGTGGAAGCCCGCCTCGGTGCGGCGCAGCGTGGCCTCCGTGCGCACGCGCAGCGCATCCGCGGTGTGCTGCTCCAGCGCCAGCGACAGCGCGCCCGCGGCGCCGGACAAGAGCTTCAGCTCCACGGGCGACCACAGCCGGGCCTCGTCACAGTTGTCGAAGCCGATGAAGCCGAACAGCTCCCCGTGCACCGTCAGGGGCAGCACCAGCAGCGCGCGGATGCCCTGCGCCAGCAGCACCGGCGTCGTGCCTTCGCCGAAGGCCTCCGGAGGGCCCTGCACCGGTTCGCCGCGAGACAGCTCCATCCACTGGCCCAGCCGGAAGGCCTCGTCCACCGGCCACGCCTGCGTGTCCGGGCTCTCCAGTTCGCGCGACACCCCGACCGCGGCCCACTCCGCGCGCTGGGACTGGAGCATCCGGCCGGCGCCGTCGCGGTGGAACTCGAAGACATAGGCGCGGCTGGCGCCCGCCACATGGCCCAGCGGCTCCAGGATGGCGTTGTACAGGTCGCCCGTGGACTCCGGCGCGAGCAGCCGCCGCTGCACCTCCACCATGGCGCCCAGATAGCGCTCGCGCGTGGCGGCGGCCTCCTCCGCGAGCCTGCGCGGGGTGACGTCCACCAGCGTGCCCAGCACCCCGCCCAGGCGCTCCGGGTCGCCGGACGCGGACACCTCCACCCAGCGGGGCTGCGTCCCCCCCGCGAGCCGCAACTCCAGGCGCGCCGGTGACTCCGCGCGGGCGACGGCCGTGCGTAGCAGCGCGCGCGCCTGATCCCGGTCCTCCGGATGGAACAGGTCCACCAGCGGGCGGCCCTTCCACGCCTCCGCGGGCACGCCCACCAAGCGCTCCCAGGCGAGGCAGGTCAGGACCAGCCGGCCCGCGGCGTCCAGTTCGAAGACCACCTCGCGCAGCAGGGAGCCGGCGCGCTGGAAGCGGCGGGTGTCCACGACGTCGCCGGCCATGGAAGCCTGTCCGGGCGCGCCGCCGATCCCCGTTTCGCGTTGCTCCTGCGACACCGCGGCCTCCTTCACGGATGAGACGGATACATCCCTGAATAAGAGGACAACCCAGCCAGTACGCCCGGGCCGGCGTCCCCTCTCCGTTTCACCGTGACCTGAAGCATAAGTCTCTCGAATGTTTCAAAGTCAATGGACCCGCCCGGTACTCAGGGATTCCCCTCAGTATCCGGAGGCTCCCAACCCCCCGTGATTCCAGAACGGGGCCGCTGTCTGCGGTCACCAAGCAGGCGAGCAGGCGAACCTCCCACGATGGCCCAGGGGGGCACGTCGCGGGTGACGATGGCGCCCATTCCGACCACGGCGTGGTCGCCCACGGTGACGCCGTCGGTGATGCCGGCGTTGGCGCCCACCCAGACATCCTGACCGATCACGATGCCCTTCGACGTGACGGGCTGCCCGCGCACGGGGCGGTCCGGCGCGAGCCCGTGGTCGAACGCGTAGAGCGTGGCGCCGCTGGCGATGCGGGTGCCCTCCCCGATGCGGATGCCGGCCACGCCGCCATCCAGGCTGACGCGCGCGTTGAGGCTGACGTGGGGGCCCAGCTCCACCGGGCCGTGCATGAAGACATCCGCGGCGATGCTGCACCCGGGTCCAATGCGCACGGTGCGCCCGGGCTCCGCGAAGATGCGCGCCTCCGGGGCGACGAAGCACCCTTCGGCGATTTCGACGGTCTCCAGCTCGCGCAGACGGTCCTGCACCTCGCGTTGCCACGCGTGGGCCCATTCGTGGTGGCGCGGCTTGAGGACGAAGTAGAGCCACGGCATCCAGGACAACCGCAGCTTGTGCTGTTGGCGGCGTTGCGCTTGGAGATCCACGGGCCCTGACTACCACGGCGTCAGGAGGCGGCGGGCACCACGGTGAAGTGGCAGCGCTCGCGCTCCTGGGCCACGGCCGCCGCGTCCATGGGCACGGGCTGCAGGCGGCAGAGCATGTCGTCCGGCTCCCACGGGTACGGCTGGCCGTCCAGGCGCACGCGCCCCTCGGCCACGGCGCGGGTGGCCTCCACGAGGGGCAGGCCGGACAGGTCGCGCATCAGCGCCTCGAAGCGGCCCTGGCGCTGCGGGGTGGAGAAGTGGAAGCGGCTCCGGGCGACGAAGGCCAGGTGGTACCACATGGGCCGGAAGGCCAGCCCCGCGAGGTCCAGGCGCTGGGCCATGGTGAGCAGCACCTCCGTCGTCTCGCGCGACAGGCCCAGGCCGGGCACCTCCTGGCCGGGCAGCTGCGGGCGCGTGTCGCTGAAGCGCGCGCGCGGGTGGCGCAGGCTCAGCCAGTTGGCGAAGAGGAAGGTCTCCCCCTGGAGGACCTTCTTCTCCAGCACCGAGTCCGACAGCAGGTGTTCGCGGCCACCCGCGTGGCCCAGCACCATGATGCGGTCGCCGGTGCCGCCGGTGGAGGACACCTCCACGCGCAGACGGCTGTAGCCCAGGCGCTCCGTGTACGAGAGCAGGCCGTAGCGGAAGAGCGCGTATTCGATGCTCTGCGCGGTGTAGTGGCCCAGCACGCGCGGCTGCACCTCCGGGCCCAGCCGCAGCGGGCCCTCCAGGTCCTCCAGCGTGAGGGGCTCCTCGCCGGGCGCGAGTCCGGAGCCGGAGCCCGGCTCGTGGGTGAGCAGGTGCGCGATGCGCCGGAAGCGCGCGCTCAGGGGGTCGTAGCGCGCGGTGATGCGCTGGTGGCCCAGGCCCGCGAGCCCCAACACCGTGCCCGCGAACAGCTTCCAGGATTCAGCGTGGTAGCCGCCGCCGGGCAGCCACACGCTGGCGCGGCCCCGGAGCGCGGAGGCGATGGCGACATCCCGCTTGCGCGCGCCCGCGAGCGTGATGCCCACGCGCCCGAAGCGGTCCCCGCGCAGCACGTCGCCCCCGGCGATGACGAAGGTGAGGTCGGAGGGGGGCATCCGCGACAGCAGGTCCTTCACCTTCTGCACATAGGTGGCGTCGTCGCAGCCATCCGGCACGCGCGTCTCGTCCACGCCCGGGGGCAGGGTGCCCCAGTCGCTGCCGGACACGGAGCCGATCCACACCTTCGGCTGGCCGGCCAGACACGCGGCGGTGCCGTCCGGCGGGTGCGCGTCCAGGTCCAGCACGGCCACGGAGCCGTCGAAGCCCGCGGCGCGCAGGTCCGCCACGGCCACGGCGATGTCGTTGACGGTGCAGAAGCCGCCGCCCCGCTCCGGCCGCGCGTGGTGGAAGCCGCCGGCCATGTTGACCACGGGACCCTGCCGGGCGACGGCCAGCCGGGCCGCGCCGAGCGTCCCGCCACACACGAGCCGCACGGAGTCCAGCAGCGCGTCCACGGGGACTTCGGACGGGTCGGTGGCGTAGATGCGCGCGAGCGTGGCCGGGTCGGAGAGGGACTCCAGGTAGCGGGCATCGTGCACGCGCGCGAGCTGGGCGTAGGACACCGGCACGGGGTGCCGGACGTCCGCGGGGCGCACCACGCCGGACTCCAGCAGGTACCAGGTGGTGAAGTCGGTGCTGCGCGGCTCGATGCCCACGGAGGACTCGATGCCGGACAGGGGCAGGCGGTACGCCTCGTCGTAGAAGATGGGGACGCGGCCGCGTCCCAGGCCCAGCCGCCACAGCCAGCCCTGGATCATCCGCGCCTCGGGGGGACGGGCGGGAGCGGACGGCGGGGCTGTGT
>NZ_RAWI01000367.1 GCF_003612125.1 Corallococcus praedator | reverse complement strand
GGACGGGTGTCGACACCGCGAGTCTCCGCCCGCCCCTCCGCTCCTCGGACCTCGGCGTCCCCTTCCTCGCGGCGCGGTTCAACCTTCCCACTGGGCCGGTTCGCCCGGGGCGGACGCAGCGTGGTGGTGGGCTCGTGCTCCGTGCGCCCCGTCGCCATCGCGGGCCGCATCACCGAACGGCGCGGCGCGGCAGGCGGCTCCGAACGCGGAGACACGCCGGCCTCCTCGTCCGTCACCTGCACCTCGCCCGAACGGGCCTCGTCGGACAGCCGGTCCGCGTACAGGTCCTTCATGAACACGGCCAGGTCCGCCGTGCCCGACGGCTGCGGCTGGGCCGCGAGCCACCCCTCCAGCGCGCGCTGCAGGTCCTGCGCGTGCTGGTAGCGCGCGTCCGGATCCTTCGCGAGCGCCTTGAGCACGATGGGATCCAGATCCGCCGGAACCCGGGGCGCCACGTGCGACGGAGGCGGCACGTTGCACTCCGCCACCGCCGACAGCGTCAGCATGTCGCTGGGGCGCTTGAAGAGGCGGCCCCCCGTCAGCAGCTCATGCAGCACCACGCCCAGCGCGAACACGTCCGAACGGCAGTCCACCCGCTGCCCGGACGCCTGCTCCGGCGACATGTACGAGTACTTGCCCTTGAGCACCCCGGAGCGCGTCACGGTGGCCTGGTCCGCCGCCTTGGCGATCCCGAAGTCCACCACCTTCACGCCCCCCTCGAACGTCACCAGGATGTTCTGCGGCGACACGTCCCGGTGCACGATGCCCAGCGGCCGCCCCGTCGCGTCCGTCTTCTTGTGCGCGTAGTCCAGCCCCGCGCTGGCCTCCAGCAGGATGCGGCACACCAGCGGCACCGGCAGCGGCTTGCTGGACGTCTCCGAGCGCTTCCAGAGCCGGCGCGCGTCCACCCCATGGATGTACTCCATGGCGATGAAGAACGTGTCCCCCTCCGCCCCCAGGTCGTAGATCTGCACCACGTTGGGGTGCGCGAGCCGGGCCGCGATCCGCGCCTCGTCCAGGAACATCCGGACGAACTCGTCGTTCTCCGACAGGTGCGGGAGGATGCGCTTGAGCACCAGCAGCTTGTCCGGAGCATCCGAACCGGGCCGCCGCGCGAGGTAGATCTGCGCCATGCCGCCCGTGGCAAGGCGCTTCAGGAGCTGGTAGCTGCCGTAGGTTTCGATGGACACGGCCGGGACGCGGGAAGGCGAGCCCCGAGCGTAAGCCCCCCGGCCAGGGGAATCAAACATCGAATCCCCTTGGGGTTTTTCCGGGGGATGGCGTCCCGGCGCCCTAGCGGCGGACTGCCCGGACCTCGCGGGTCTCCCGCATCAGGGCTTCCAGTTCGTCCAGGTGCCGCTTGAGCACCGGCATCAGCACCGGGGCCGCATCCACCCGGTCGAACAGGTCCAGCACCCGGTCCACCTTGCGCTCGATCTCCTGGGCCCTCAGGGGACTGATGCGCCGAAGCAGCATGTCCGCCCCCGCCTCCATCAGCACCCGGGCCACGGCATCCCGGGACGCCAGCGGCTCCTGCTTGCGCTGGCCCTCCCCGCGGATGACCCGCAGCCCCGGCGCACCGGCGCGCGGAGGGGACTTCGGATGCTCGTCGGGGATCCGGGTGCTCACAGCGTGCCTCCCAAGGCAACAGCAGCTAGACGCTCCGCAGGGTACACACCGAGGGAGCGCCTCCAATTTTCTGGTCATCCGCACAGGCAGATGCAGTGCTGTAGCACCGGGGGCTGACATCCCCGTTCGGGGCCGGATGACCGGCCCGTCACGGGGTCCACACCCACAGCGTTCCTACCGTTCAGTCGTTGGCGCAGGCGCGGCGGTAGGTGATGGTCACCTTCGCGCCCGGCGGCGGCACCGTGGTGAACACCACGCTGTTGGTCGCGGCGTCGTAGGTCCAGCCCGACGTCGTGGCGGTGCCGTTGACGCTCACCACCACCGTGCCCGCGTCCGGCTCCTCGCTCAGCGGGAAGCGCTCCTGGGCGCTGAACGCCTTGCTGGCCACCTGCTGGAGGAGCGGCGCGTAGTCGGAGGCGCACACGTTGAGGACCTCACCGCCCGTCTGCGCGGCGGCGTCCGCGTAGCGCGTGCCGGCGCCGCCCGCCGTGGCACAGGCCGTCTTCGTGGGCGCGATGGCGAAGAAGGTCGCCCGCTGCGGCTGGTTCTCGCCCTTGCGCTGCTGCGCCCACTGCACGTATGTGGAGACCGCGTCCGGCGAGTGATCGTCCTCGTCGCCCACGAACACCACCACCAGCGCCGCGGAGTCGCGCAGGAAGCCCAGGTTGCCGTCGTTGGGCTGCGCGGTGCGCGGATCATCCGCGTTGTTCACCAGCGGAGACGTGAGCGCGCGGCGCATCGCCTCGAAGCCCTGCTCCACCTGCGCGCACTGGCCCACCTGCATGTTCTGCTGGAGCACCTGCGTGACGTTGGGCGTCGCCAGCGTGAGGATGCGCTGGCGGGTGTTGTCCACCGGGAAGAAGCGGCCGGCCTCGCCACCCAGCGCGCCGCCCGGGCACGCGCCGGACACCGCGGAGATGCCCGTCGTCGTCACCGCCATGTTCAGGTCCACTGCCTTGTTGCGCGCGGCGTCCACGAAGGACGGGATGGCGGACACCAGCTTCGGGTGCTCCTCCACCATGGACGCCGTGTTGTCCACGACGAACAGCACGTCCACCTTGCTCACGTCCTGCTGCACGAAGCTGTCCGTCTTCTCCACCTTCTTCGACGACTCACCGATGAGCGGCACCAGGAGCGGCACCGGCAGGTCGCTGGAGTCCACGAACAGGGGCGACAGGTTCATGCCCGTCACCTGCGCGAAGTAGTCCACGCCCACCGTGAAGGAGTCACCCGGCTGCAACTGGAACGCGGGAGGCGCCGGGTGATCCAACAGCGTGAACTCCGAATCCGTGGTGCCCGGCCCGATGAAGACGTTGGAGATGGTGACGGGCGAGGTGCACGCGTTGAGGTAGTTCACCTCGCGCGGCGCCGGACGGCAGTCCTTGCGCGCCAGGCCGAAGTCCACGAACCAGGGCGACGCCACCAGGCACGTCATCTGCGAGTGCGCCATCAGCGGCACCTGCACCACCGGCGTCACCGGGTTGTACTGCTCCACCTGCAACTCACCCGCGAAGTCCCCGCCGGTGAAGGGCGCCTGGAAGGACACCTGGAAGCTGAACCAGTCGCCCGGGTAGATGATGCCGCCGAAGAGGTCCCCGCCGGGCATGCGGAACACGCCGCCGCCGTCGTTGACCACGCGGATGTTCTTCACCGGGCACAGGTCCGTGCCCTTGTTCTGCAGCTTCACGCCCAGCACCGCGCCCCGCCCCGGCTGCACCGTGCCGAAGTCCAGCAGTTGCGGCGTCACCACCAGGTCGCACGGGGCATGCGCCTTCGCGCTGCCGAAGAAGTCCAGCTGCACCGTGGCCGCGGAGAAGGCGTTGGTCGTCATCACCAGCGAACCCGCCGCGGAGCCCTCGCGCGACGGTTCGTAATAGATTTCCAGGTTCACTTCGCCGTTGGGCGGCAGCGTGTACGGCGTCGTCAGCGGCTTGTGGTTGAACTGGAGCGGCCCGGACGGGTCCGGCGTCCACGTCAGCGCGTTGATGGTCAGCGGGCCCGCGTTGTCCGTGCCGCAGTTCTTCACGTTGACGACGACGCGCACCTTGGAGCCCAGCGGCTGCTCGCCGAAGTCATACGTCAGCGGTGAAACACACAATTCGGACGCGCCACCGAAGCCGCGCAGCGGCACGGGCAGCGTGGGGTGGCGCTTGCTCACCACCGTGTAGACGGCGCGATCCATGGCCGGGCCCATGTGGCCGGGGCTGTAGCGGATTTCAAAGCCGCGCACCTCGCCCGGCTGGAGCACCAGCGGCAGGCCCGTGTTGGACTGGCTGAAGGACGCGTCCGTGCCGTCCAGCATCAGCGACGTCACCGTGACGGGCTCCGTGCTGATGTTGCGCAGGCTGGAGACCTTGATGGCGTCGCGGTCCACCGGCACCGCGCCAAAGTCCAGCACCTCCGGCTCCGCCACCACCGCGCGCTCCAGCGCCTCCGCGGTCACCTGCACCGTCACGTCCGCGCACCCGTGGCACGGCGACACCGCCAGGGCGATCTGCTTCTTGCCCACGCGCACCGGGTTGAACGTCACGGGCAGCTCGCGGCGCTCACCCGGGTTCACCGTGATGGCCTCCGCGACGAATTCGTCCTTGTCCGCGCCCACCAGCTTGGGCGTCACCATCACCGGCAGGTCGGTGGGGTTGTCCAGCGTGACGCCCAGCTGCTTGGAGGAGTCCGCCTCGATGCGGCCGAAGTCCAGCTTGCGCGGCGACACCCGCGCCCACGCGTCCACGCCGGCGCCGTTGAGCGGCAGGCGCATCAGCGGTTCGATGCGCGTGTCCGAGCGCACCACCAGCACCGCGGGCAGGCCGCCTTCGGCGAGCGGCGCGAAGCGGACCTTCAGCGTGCACTCGGCGCCGGGCACCAGGCTGTGCGGCCCCTCATGCGTGAACTCCGCCTTGTAGGCGCCTTCCGGCCCCTCCACCCAGGCCTCGTCCACCGTGATGCGCGCGCGTCCCACGTTGCGCAGCGTCACCTGGGATTCCCGCGCATCGAAGATGGCGACCCGTGCGAAGTCCACGCCTCCGGGCGTCGCGGTCAGCCGCCCGTCCGCGAGCGACGAACGCTCCCGGTCCGCGCACCCCGACACCAACACCGCCGCCAACAGGCCCAGCAGACTCCAGCGCCCCGTCATGGCACCCACCCCGTCCCCTCCCGCCGCACCACATGCTCGAAGCCGCACCGGATTCCACACCGTGGTGGTCCTGCGGATCAGGTGGCGAAGCTAGGCACCCACCCCGGGACTGCCAACCGCCTCACCGTGGGAAAAACAGTGGAACTGTCCTCCAGAACGTCCACTGGAAGTCACGGCGCCCACCCACGGCCCGGGGGCTCTTCAGAATTTCGGAATCCGCAACGTCTTGCTGATCATGGCGCTGCCGCTGGCGACGTACATCAGCACCAGCGGGTGCAGCTGGACGGGGCCGATGTCCCACACCCCACCCCACAGCGCGTCGCCAATGCGGCCCTGCCACAGCGCCACCGCCAGCACCATCACCAGCAGCAGGCTGGTGGGGATGGGCGTGCCCTCGAAGTACTTCACCTTGCCGGTGCCGTCCGACAGCTCCGCGGAGGTGACGTTGAAGCGCGCCAGCCGGCTGATGCCGCACGCGACGAAGTAGAGCAGCGCCGCCACGTCCAGCCCGCCCCGCAGGCCCACCGCGAACGCCAGCGCCGCGGGCGCCATGCCAAAGGAGATGACGTCCGCCAGCGAGTCCAGGTCCGCGCCCAGGGGTGACTTGCGGAAGCGCCACCGCGCGATGCGGCCGTCCGCCACGTCCATGACCAGCGCCACCGGCATGAGTGCGAACGCCACCCACAGCCAGCGTGGGTTCGCCGTCGCCAGCGCCTGCATGGACGCCAGGATGGCCCCCGCGCCCGCGAAGCCGTTGCCGAGCGTGACGAAGTCCGCCAGCACGAAGGTGCGAATCATGGAGAAGTGGCGGCGCGGGCGGCGGGCCGGGGGCGGCGAGGGCTCGGACGTCATGGCGCCCCCGTGTAACACACACCGTCTTTCCGGCTTTCCTAAACCTGCGACGCGATGCATCCGGCCGTTTCACTTCCGTGAAAAAGTCAAATCCCAGAAACATTGACCCGGCGATCTCCACCTTCCTAGTCTCCGCCCGCCATGCTCGAGCACACCCCCGACTCTCTTCCTCCTCGCGGCGGATTCCGGACCTCTGTCCGGGCCCGCCGTTGGTCTCTCTCCCTGTTGACGTCGCTGGCCCTGGTCGCCACCGCCGGCTGTGACGACGACGACAAGCCCGTCACCCCGGAGCCCACGCCCGCCAAGTACACCGCGAAGATCCGCCGCACGTCGCACGGCATCCCGCACATCACGGCCGACAACTACGGCAGCCTGGGCTTCGGCCAGGGCTATGCCTTCGCCCAGGACCACGTCTGCACCCTGGCCGACCAGATCATCAAGGTGCGCAGCGAGCGCGCGCGCTACCTGGGCCAGGGCCCCGGCAACACCTACGTGGGCTCCGACCTGGCGTACCTGTCGCTGGGCGTGATCGCCCGCGCCGAGGCCGCCTTCCCGCAGCTGTCGGAGGAAGTGCAGCAGATGCTCACCGGCTACGTGGCCGGCTACAACAAGTACATCGCGGAGACGCCCCCGGCGGAGCGTCCCGCCGACTGCGCCAACGCGGACTGGGTCAAGCCCATCACCGCCGTGGACCTGCTGGCGTATGACATCGACCTGACGCTGGTGGGCGGCATCAACCAGCTGGCGCTCACCATCGCCGCGGCGACGCCCCCCGCCGTGGGCGCGCAGTCCGTGGACAAGCAGGCCGCCCTGCGTCCCCAGATGCCCACCCTGGAGCAGTTGCGGACGCTGCGCCAGACGGACTTCGGCAGCAACGGCTGGGCCCTGGGCGCCGAGCGCACCGACAACGGCAAGGGCATGGTGATGGCCAACCCGCACTTCCCCTGGGAAGGCGAGCTGCGCCTGTGGGAGAGCCAGCTGACCGTGCCCGGTCAGATGAACGTGTACGGCGTGGGCCTGATGGGCGTGCCCGCGGTGCTCATCGGCTTCAATGAGAACGTCGCGTGGACGCACACGTTCTCCTCCGGCCAGCGCATGACGATGTACCAGGTGAACCTGGTGCCCGGAAAGCCGACCACCTACAAGTACGGCACCGAAGAGCGCGCGATGACGTCCAAGAACTTCACCATCCTGGTGAAGCTCCCGGAGGGCTCCGTCACCAACTACTCGCAGACGATGTACTTCACCCACTACGGCCCCATCATCGCGATCCCGGACTCGGCCGCGCCGGGCTTCCCGCCGGGCACGCTGGGCTGGAACACGCAGACGGCGCTCACCATCCGCGACGCCAACATCGAGAACATCAAGTTCCTGGACCAGTTCCACGGCATGAACAAGGCCAAGAACCTGAACGAGTTCAAGGAAGTCTACGCCACCCAGCAGGGCCTGCCCTGGGTGAACACCATGTACGCCGACAAGGAGGGCAACGCCTGGTACACGGACGCGACGCCCACCCCGAACCTCACCAAGGACGCGGCGACGAAGTGGATCACCGCGGCCTCGACGCCCGGCCTCAACCTCACCTACGGCCTCTACAACGCGCTGGGCATCGTGTTCCTCGACGGCAGTGACCCGGCCAACGAGTGGCAGGTGGAGCCGGGCTCGCGCAGCCCCGGCCTCGTGCCCTTCGCCAAGGTGCCGCAGCTGGACCGCCGCGACTTCGTCTTCAACGCGAACGACAGCTACTGGCTGTCCAACCCGGCCGCGCCCCTGACGGGCTTCTCGCCGCTGCACGGCATCGAGAACACGCCCCAGACGCCGCGCACGCGCATGAACCTCATCACCCTCACGGAGAAGACCGCCACCGGCGCCTCCGGCGCGGACGGCAAGTTCAGCCTGGATGAGCTGAAGGCGGCCGTGTTCAGCAACCGCAGCAGCATGGCGGAGCTGACGCGTGAGGGGCTCGTCGCCCGCTGCACGGGCCGCACCACGCCCGTGATGTTCCAGGGCATGGCGGTGGACATCACCCAGGCGTGCGCGCTGCTCGCCGGGTGGGATGGCCGCTTCGACACCAGCTCCAAGGGCGCGTTCGTCTTCCGCGAGTTCCTGGGCGCGGTCCCCGGCGCCAGCCTGGTCAACAAGGGCATCCTGTTCAACGTGCCCTTCGACCCGGCCGACCCCATCAACACGCCCAACACGCTGACGCCCGCGCCGGAGACGGGCGAGGACCCGCTGCTGCTGCGGCTGGCGCAGGGCGTGGCCAGCATCAACGCGTCCGGCATCGCGCTCGACAAGACGCTGGGCGAGGTGCAGTACACCGCGCGCAGCGGCGCGCGCGTGCCCATCCAGGGCGGCCTGAGCCGCGAGGGCATCACCAACGTCGTCGCCTACGGCGTCACCCGCACCACCCTGTTCGAGTACTCCGCCACCCGCGGCCCGCTCATCAGCGGCAACACGGGCCTGTCCAACGCGGGCTACCCCATCAACAACGGCAGCAGCTTCGTCATGGCCATGCAGTTCACCGACGCGGGCCCCACCGCCAACGCGGTGCTGACGTACAGCGAGTCGGGTGACCCGAAGTCGCCCTTCTACAGCGACCAGACCCAGCTGTTCTCCCAGAAGAAGTGGCGGCCCATCCTCTTCACGGACGCGCAGATCGCCGCGGACGCCGCCCTCGTCGAGACCAACATCTCCGGCGGGTAATCCCCTCCGGCGGATGCGCTGAAGCAGACCGAAGGCCCCGGGAGCCCCGTGCTCCCGGGGCCTTCTTGTTTTCATCACTAATCACCATTGAAAGATGCCATGCTCAACGGAATACGCAGACAGGGCGGGCTGCCCCGGCGTCTGGGTTCACCTTCCGTCAAACAACATCCGCCGGGCCCCTGAGGTGAGGACACAGTCGGTGCCACCGTCAGGGACAGCGCGATGTGTCGTCTCAAGAATGTCGGCCCGCAGGGCTAGTTTCTTGACCGCGGGTGAAGAGCAGGATGGCACTCAGGCCCGGGGGGATGGGCCCGTCACGAAGGAGTCGCGAACGCCATGGCACTTCCGGTCTACAAGACAGACGTCATCGACAAGGTCTTCTTCCTGCGCTGGGACGCTCCACCGACGCCGGATGAAATCCAGTCGGTGTTCCAGAAGATGCAGACGGCCTACCAGCAGCACCAGCAACCGATGATCCTCGTAACGAGCGCGGGCTCCAAGGCGGCGGTGCCCAACAGCGAGCAGCGCCGGCACCTGTCCAACATGCTGTCGGATGCGCGGTCGCTGTTCTCGGAGATCCACGTCGTCATCGAAGGCAACGAGCTGCAGCACAACCTCCAGCGCGTCATCGTGTCCGGGATGCTCATCGTCACGCGCACGTACGACGACCAGTTCATCCGCGTGCACAAGAACGCGGACGGGGCGGCGGGCTTCATCGCGCGGCGGCTGGGCGTGGACGGCACCCAGGTGGTCAACGAAGCGCGGACGCGGGGCGTGGTGCTGTAGGGCCCTTCCCCTGAAGCCATCCGCTGAAGACGACCAGGCCCCCGCGCCCCATCCCACGCTGCGGGAAGGGACACGGGGGCCGGGAAGCTTCAGGGCGCCAGGCGGGAGTTGCGGCGGGCTTTCTTCAGCCCCGGGCGCGCACGGGGGCCGGCGG
>NZ_RAWI01000366.1 GCF_003612125.1 Corallococcus praedator | reverse complement strand
GGGGTTCTCTTCGTGTTCAGCAAGAACACCGCGCCCTTCGTGCTGCTGCTGCTGCTCACCCTGCATCCGCTGCTGCGCGCCTGGGGGCGGCTGCCCCAGGGGCCGCGGTGGGTGACGCCGTCGCTCGCGGTGGTGGCGCTGGGGGCGCTGGCCTTCACGCGGCTGTTCGACACGTCCATCCACACCAACCTGGCCAACAACGTGATGGGCCGGATGTTGACGGACCCCGCCGCTGTCGAGCGGCTGCTCACCCGCGACGGGATGCCTCCAGGGGACTACGTCCAGGCCTGTGCCGGGGGGCACGTCATCACCCCCTGCTTCGACGGGGGCACGCTGCACGACTGGCATCCGGAGGAGCTCAACTACCGTCTGCGCCCGGACCGCTGGGGGTTCGCGCGGTGGGTGGCCACGCGCGGCGGAGGCGCCTACGCGCGCTTCCTGGTGTTGGATCGTCCTGGGGCCACGTGGCGCGAGGTCTGGAACGCACTCGACACGGGCCTGCGCGACGGCACCGTGACCTTCATGACGGCCTATCTGTCCTTCCGCCCCGAAGCCCCGGAGCGCAGCAACCTGGAGCGGCTCGCCGCGCGCCACGAGGCCTGGCGCGTGGGCCCGCTGGGAGTGGATCCGGCGAAAGCCTTCACGGGAGCGATCGCCAGAGTGGGGCTGGGCACGCCGCTGGGCATGGGGCTGTGGGTGCTCGCGGGGCTGCTGGTGCTGCGCTGGCGCCCGTCCCCAACGCTGGCCCTGGGCATCGCGCAGACGGTGACGGGCGTGGGGCTGTTCGCGCTCGCGTACGTGGGTGACGCCATCGAGGTGGAACGCCACGTCTTCCCGGCGCTCTACCTGCTGGCGCTGGGCATCGGGGTGCTCGGGGTGGGCCTCGTCGGCGCTCTGTCCGCGCGGAAATCCTGAGTGCGGGAAGGCCCTGCCCGCTCACGCACTTGACGGCGTTCCGCACGTCCTTGACGTTCTGACAGAAGACCCATCGTGATGCGTGTCCCGGACGTCAGGGAATCTCACGGCGGCCATGCGCGTGGTCGCGGGTCGCGTCGAAGCGCTCGCGTGCCTTCTTGACGCCTCCGATGTGGTCGATCGACCAATTCCGGAGTGCGTCAACGATGCCGTAGAGCGAGCGGCCGAGCGGCGTCACCTCGTACTCCACCGTGACGGGGACCGTCGCGAAGGCGCGGCGCTCGACAAGGCCGTTGCGCTCAAGGCGGCGCAGCGTCTGGCCGAGCATCTTCTGCGTGATGCCTTCGACCTTGCGCTTCAGCGCGTTGAAGCGCACCGGCCCGTCAGCAAGCGCCAGCAGGAGCAGCACCGACCACTTGTCAGCGAGCTGGTCGAGCAGCTCACGCGTCGGGCACGTTGCTACGAAGGGGCCTCCCGGTCTGCGTGCAGCCATCGTGGTTTCCTCCAGGTGCCTTGGTTCCATCCAGGTCCCCTGAACTCCTCCTGGTATCCTCTTGATACCAGGTATCCGCAGGCACATGGTTGGCCCCATGAGCGATTTCCAGCATGACGTCGTCGAGGCCAACGGGATCGCGATCCACGTCGCGTCGGCGGGCAGGGGGCCGCCGCTCCTCTTCCTCCACGGATTTCCGCACACCTGGTTCGTCTGGAGGAACGTGATGCGCGCGCTCGCCAGCGAGCATCATGTCATCGCACCGGACCTCCGGGGCCTTGGCGCAACGACGCGCGCGACGTCGGGCTACGAGCTCGACACGCTCGTCGCTGACGCGCTCGCCGTGCTCGACGCGCACACGAAGGAGCCTGCGATTCTCATCGGCCTCGATCTCGGCGCGCCGATCGCGTTCCTCACCGCCGCGCGCCATCCCGCGCGCGTGAAGAAGCTCGTCGTGATGGAGGCGCTCCTCGGTGGGCTTCCTGGCGCCGAGTCATTCCGTCCGCCGTGGTGGTTCGCGTTCCACGCGATCCCCGACATGCCGGAGGCGGTCATCTCGGGCCACGAGGAGGCGTACCTCGACCACTTCTTCACCATCGGCACGAAGCGCGGCCTCCCCGCCGAGGCGCGCGCCGCCTTCCTTGAGGCCTATCGCGGCCGCGACGCGCTCCGCTGCGCCTTCGCGCACTACCGCGCGCTCCCCGAAAACGCTCGGCTCCTCGCGAAGGTCGAACGGCTGACTGTCCCGACGCTCGCGATCGCCGGGGGCGTCGTCGGCGACGCACTCGCACGTCAGATCGCGCCGCTGTGCGACCACCTCGTGACCGCGCGAATCAGCGACGCCGCACACATCCTGCCCGAGGATCAACCCGAGGCGCTCGCCGCGCTCCTGCGCGGTTTCGTCCGTGGCTCCCGCTGAAGCTCAAAACGCCCTCAGGTCCAGTCCTACGTCATCCTGCTGAACGGGCTGGGCCGTTGACCCGGAGACGCTGTCGTGTCCGCACCCTGTGGGTGCCGAGGCTCCCTGCGCACTCCTCGGTGCCCCCCCGGGCACGTCGCCTGTGAAGAACACCACGCGCGAAGGATGCGTGTGATTCAACAATGACAGTTCAAGGAGATTGTTCGGGGAGCGCTGTCCCGGCCAACTCCTTCTCCAGCAAAATCTGCCTCCATGAAAATAATGCAATGGGGCGAGCTGAGTCAGATGTTGAGCGGACACGCCGAACCACGAGGATGCTACATCCAACAGTTGGCGAGGGAGGACATCCCACAGGTCACCGAGCACCTGCGCGAATGGTATCCAGACATCCAGGTCGGCACGGAGAGTCGTCACCTGGAGCCCTCTTTCTACGAACGGGAGTTCTTCCTGCGCGGAGAGAGTCCTGACCGCTCTTTGTATGCGATGCTGTGTCGCTCCCAGGAGCGACACGAAATCATCGGGCTGCTGACGCTTGAAAAGAATGTGCGGGGGTTGCAGATCTCCGCGCCCATGGGAGCGATCAAGCCCTCGCACCGGGCCCTGGGAATCGGTCAGCTGGGAGTCACCGTCCTGGAGGCCGTGGGCCGGAGCATTGGCGCCGAAGTGGCCCTCTACTATTCCACGCTGAAGCTTGCCCGGGCCCAGCTCAACGCCGAACACCACGGCTTCAAGCTGGTGGGCATCGTCCCGGCCTTCGACATGGATGCCATTGCCCCCGGCACCGTCAAGCGTGTCTATGAGGCCATCTACGCCAAGGTGCTCACCGGCCCGGAGCACGTCCACATCCCTGACTGGAATGCGCTCATCCCGTCCACCCGGGCGCTCTTCACCCACCTCTTCGGTGCCCACCCCATCCACCTCGCCAATGCGCCGGTTCAGGAGCGCAAGCATGGTTGAGATCCGCACCTTCGAGGGCGACGCCGGGGAAGCCTCCCGCTTCGTCAATGGTGTCTGGCAGGAGCTCTACGGCAAGCAGCTTCCCCTGGCCGTATGGGACGCGCACTTCTTTGACTGGCTGCTCTTCCGCGAGGGCAAGGCCCCACGCGACTACCTGGTGGCCGCGTACGCGGATGGGAAGCTGGTGGGAACGCTGTTCGCGGAGCCCGCGAGGATCCGCCTGGGCTCGCAGGAAGTGGATGGCACCTACGGGAGTTGGGCCAGCGTGGCCCCCTCGCACCGCAGACAGGGCATTGGCGGGAAGCTGGCGCAGGAGATGCTCCTGCGACACCGTGAGCGGGGAGCGCGGCTCCTCCTGGGTTGCGTGGCCGCGGGAACGGATGGGCCTGGCTTCTGGCACCAGACGCAGCATGCGCGCATCCTCGATGGAATGGGGCTCTGGGTGCATGTCTTTGACGCCCAGGCGCTGGCTCGCTGGTCGATGCACGCTTCGGAACGCGCGCTGTTCACGCTGGCGCGTCCGTTCCTCCGGCACCGGTTCCGGCGAGCGCAGGCCCAAGGCATCCGTCCCTACCGTCCCTCGGACCTGCCCCGGTGCATGGCACTGGTCCAGCGGATGATGAAGTCCGTGACGCTGGGCTACGCGTACACGGCGGAGCGGCTGGCGCATCAGCTTCAGTACCGCGAGGTGCCGCGCACCTTCGTGCTGGAGCAGGCAGGCGAGGTCCGGGGGTTCGTCAACAGCTACTCCATGCGGATGACGGGCCGGGAGACCATGACCGCGGAGGTCGTGGACCTGATGGCCTTCGACGACGCCGTGCCCGTCACGGAGCGGCGGCGACTGTTGCAGGTGGCGATGCAGGACATGGAGCGCCGGGGGGTGAGCTGCGCCGCGATGCTGCGGGGCCCCTGCATTCCCGCCCCCCTGATGTGGCGCGCGGGCTGGGTGCCATTCCCCGGGGAGGCGAAGGTGACGTGCCTGCTGCCGACTCCCGGGCTGGAGCTGCCCGCGGCCCCTTCCGTGTTCACGCACCTGCGTTGAAGCGATGTGACGGACTCTCTCAAAATTGAATCGCGTGGCGTTGTCGGCCCCCGGGCCTGACGTTGCATTCCGATGTGATGGAACGGAACATCAGCGCGCTCATTGGCGACGCCTTTGTTCCCCGCTGATGCGAACGACTCCGAGGAGTGCTGTTCGGGCTCGGAGATGGCACCTTGGAAGCTGCATGCCCCCCATCACGGGCCAGGACCTCCCATGACCTACCCCAACGCATCCCCCGACTTCGACCCGCAACTGGCCGCCCTCCTGCCCGCGCTGGAGGGATATGTGCCCCTGAAGATGACGCTGGAGCAGCTTGAGCACTTCCGTGGCTTGAGCCGCGTGACCCGGGAGGACCTGATTGGCGACGCGAAGGTCCACTGCGTCGATGTCAGCATCCCCGGGTATCAGGGCGCCGGGATCACGGTCTCGGTCATTTCCCGGCAGGACCACTCAGCTCCGGGGCCTGCGGTCTACTTCATCCATGGCGGCGGAATGGTGATGGGGACCCGCTTCGCGGGAGCGAAGCCGCTCGTGGACTGGGCGCTCCGTCATGACGCGGTTTGCGTGACGGTCGAATACCGGCTGGCGCCCGAGCATCCAGCGCCCACCCTGGTGGAGGACTGTTACGCGGGGCTTGTGTGGATGGCGGCGAACGCCGGCCGGCTGAAGTTTGATCCGAACCAGTTGGTGATCTTCGGCGGGAGCGGCGGCGGCGGGCTCGCGGCGGGAACCACGCTCCTGGCCCGGGATCGGCAAGGCCCGAGGCTGTTGGGACAGCTGCTGCAATGCCCGATGCTGGACGACCGCAATGAGACGGAGTCCGCCCATCGGTACGACGGCGCTGGAGTCTGGGACCGCACCAGCAATCTGACGGCCTGGCGGGCGGTGCTGGGCGACCGCTGCGGGGGCCCGGAGGTGTCTGCCTATTCCGCGCCCGGGCGTGCGACGGATTTGCGAGGGCTGCCACCGACCTTCATCGACGTCGCGGCAGGGGAGACGTTTCGGGATGAAGCCGTCGCCTATGCGCGCGGAATCCTGGCGGCGGGCGGTGAGTGCGAGCTGCACGTCTGGGGCGGAGCCTTCCACGGCTTCTATGACATTGCCCCGCGGTCCGACGTGGCGCGTGCCTGCATCGCGACGCGCGACGCGTGGCTGGGACGGATGTTCGCGCGGGGGGCCGCGGGCAGGGGCGCCATGCCGGTTTCCGGTGATTGAGCAGCCTCCCATCGCGGTACGTGCTGTAGTGAGGGTCCCTGACGGACAGGAGGCTTCCTGGTGAAAACGCTTTCCTTTCTTCCGCTGCTCTTCGCCTGCCTGGCGGTGCCCGGCGGCCCCGTGCTCGCGGCGGCGCCCCCTCCCACCGCCATCGAGGGCCTGGACGCGCTGTACCCCGAACTGGACGCGCTCTACCGCGACCTGCACCAGACGCCCGAGCTGTCACTCCAGGAGGAGAAGACGGCGGCGAAGCTGGCCGAGCGCCTTCGCAAGCTCGGCTTCGAGGTGACCCCGAAGGTGGGCGGGCACGGCGTGGTGGCGCTGCTGCGCAACGGCAAGGGGCCCACGGTGATGCTGCGCACGGACCTGGACGCGCTGCCGGTGGAGGAGAAGACGGGGCTGGCCTACGCCAGCAAGACGAAGTCGAAGGATGCGGCCGGAGCGGACGTCGCGGTGATGCACGCGTGCGGGCACGACGTGCACATGACGTCCTGGCTTGGCACGGCCACCCTGCTGGCGCGGACGAAGGACCGGTGGCGTGGCACGCTGATGCTGGTGGGGCAGCCGGCCGAGGAGATTGGCTCGGGGGCCCGGCAGATGCTGGCGGACGGCCTGTTCAAGCGCTTTCCCAAACCGGACTTCGCCGTGGCCCTGCACACCGTGTCCACCGCCGCGGCGGGGACGGTGCAGTTCACCCCCGGCTATGCGCTGGCGAGCGTGGACTCGGTGGACGTCACCCTCCACGGCAAGGGCGGGCACGGCGCGTACCCGCACACCACCGTGGATCCCGTGGTGATGGCGGCGCGCACCATCCTGTCGCTTCAGACACTCATCAGCCGGGAGAAGAGCCCGCTGGAGCCCGGGGTCATCACGGTGGGCGCCATCCACGGTGGCACCAAGCACAACATCATCCCGGACGAGGTGCGCCTGCAGCTCACGGTGCGCACGTACAAGCCGGAGGTCCGCAAGGCGCTGCTGGCCGGCATCGAGCGCATCGCCAAAGCGGAGGCGATGGCCTCCGGAGCGCCCCGTCCTCCCGACGTCAAGGTCACCGAGGGCACGCCCGCCACCTTCAATGACCCCGCGCTTACGAAGCGATTGGTGGACGCGGTGGGCAAGGTGCTGGGCGAGAAGAACCTCAGCGAGACACCGCCCGTCATGGGCGGCGAGGACTTCTCCGAGTACGGCCGCGCGGGCGTGCCCGCGGTGATGATGTGGCTGGGCATCACCGAACCCAAGCGCTTCGCGGAGGCCAAGGCCGCGGGAGAGACGCTCCCGTCCCCGCACTCGCCCGTCTACGCGCCGGACCGCGAGCGCACGCTGCGCACCGGCGTCACCGTGCTGACCACCGCCGCGTTGGAGCTGCTCGGGAGGCCCTGAGAGAACGGAGAGGCGCATCCCACCTGCCTCCCGCGCTCCGCCCGCCCCCGTCAACGGGTGCCCGGGCCGGCTTGACGCCATGGGACCCCTGTGACCTAGCGTGGGGCCATGCGGAATCTGCGTGTGGTGCTCGGCCTCGTGGCGGTGCTCTTCGTGGGGCAGGCGCGGGCCGAGGAGACCTTCATCCTTTGGCCGCTGATTGACATGAGCGGCGTCCACGTCACCGTCAACGTCAGCAATGGTTACGCGAACATTGGGCTCACAGCAGAAGCGCTACGCACCCTCGCTGAGCTGACGTTCCGGCGCCGCGGGATCCGAGTCCTTACTGAGAAGGAAATGTACTCGGCAGAAGGAATGCCACAGGCGCACATCAGTGTGAACTTGCTTTCGGCGTCGGATGGAATGGTTGTCTATACTACGCGCCTCTCTCTCCGCCAGAACGTCACAGGCAGCAACGGACGAGCAATTGCGACCGCCGAGACATGGACTGACGCGGGCTCCCTCGGCATCGCCCATCGGCTAGAGCTTCTCGGCGTGATTCGCAGCTCGGTCGAACAAATGGCCGAGAAACTTAGCAACGACTACCTCAAGGCGAATCCGCCGAAGCCTGTCGTCGAGAAGGAACTCCTCGGCGAAGCCAATGAGGCCGCGTCGAAGAAGAAGCCAGCGTCCCCGCCCAAGTCATCGGGCGTGAGATGAAGCACTACAGCGGCGGTCGCCGGCGATGATGCGGTAGCCGTCGCCGTCCTTGCGGACGAGGATGGGCTGGAGGATGCCCTGTGCCTTGATGGACTCGGTGAGTTCGAAGTGAGGGCTCCCGCTTTCATCGCGTCCACCCCTGCACCACCCGTACAGGGGAGAGCTTGGCCGTCGTCGTCCCGTCACCCAGTTCGCCGTTGGCGTTGGAGCCCCAGGCCCAGACGGTGCCGTCCGCCCCCGCCGCGATGCTGTGAAATTCGCCTGCAGCAATGCTGGTCACTCCGCTGAGACCCGGTACGCGAACCACCGAATCGTAGCGATTCGTCGTCGTTCCATCGCCCAGTTGGCCGTAGGCATTCCTGCCCCAAGCCCAAACGGTCCCGTCCGATTTCAGTGCCAAGGAGTGGGACGCACCAGCGGCAAGGGCGACCACGCCGGCAAGTCCCGGCACCGTCCCTTGAAACGAATAGAAACTCGAGGTCCAGACGGTGCCATCCAACTTCACCGCCAAGGTGTAATATGGCCCAGAGGCAAGGGCGACCACGCCGGTGAGGCCCGGCACCTGTATCGGCGTTAAGCGGTTCGTCGTTGTCCCGTCGCCCAACTGACCGCTGGCGTTTTTGCTCCAGGCCCAGACGGTGCCGTCCGACTTCAGCGCCACGGAGCTTTCGCCGCCAGCGGCAAGGGCGACCATGCCGGTGAGGCCCGGCACCTGCGTCGGCGTGTAGACGTCATATTTCCATTCATCATTATTGCCCGACTGGCCGCTGAAGTTTCTACCCCAAGCCCAGACGGTGCCGTCCGACTTCAAGGCCAGGACGTGGTTGTCACCCGCGGCGGTGGAGACCACTCCGGTGAGACCCTGCACCTGCCCCGGTGTGAAATTTTCGTCGCCCCCCGTTGCCCAACTGGCCGCCGTAGTTTTTCCCCCAGGCCCAGACGGCACCGTCGGCCTTCAGCGCGAGGGTGAAGTACTTATCACCTGGGACGACGGCAACCATTCCGCTAACAGCACCTAACGAAAGTCAGGGCTGGGCTGGCCGTTGGCAAGGGGCATCCTCAGCTTGAGGGGCATGGTCCGTGAACTCGTCCCCGACGCCTTCTGGCAGCGCGTGGCGCCCCTGCTGCCTCCGCCTCGGCCGAAGGAGAAGCTGGGCCGCCCTCGTGCGGACCCCCTGTGTCAGGGAAGTTGTCGCCTCGGCAGAGCGGCCGGGATGACCACGCCCTGGGGGCGAGAGCAGGCAGGAAGCAGTGCCGTACACGGATGGATTCAAGTCGGAGATGGTGAGGCGGATGGTGGGTCCGGGCGCGGTGAGTGCCGCGGCACTGGCCCGCCAGGTGGGCGTGTCGCAGCCGACGTTGTCGCAGTGGCTGCGGGAGGCGAATAAGTTGGCGGCGATGACGCCCCCGCCCGAGGAAAAGCCCGCTGCGCCGTCTGGACCGAAGAAGTGGACGCCCGAGGAGAAGCTGCGCGTGCTGGTGGCAGCCCAAGGGCTCACGGGCGAGGCGTTGGGGGCGCTGCTGCGTCGGGAGGGGCTGCATGAGGAGCAACTGACGGAATGGCAGCAGGCGGCCGCGGGGGCCCTGTCGGGAGCGTCCACGCAGGCCCTGCCGGCCAAGGAGCGCAGGCGGCTGGCGGTGGCCGAGAAGCGGGTGAAGGAGTTGGAGCGCGAGCTGCGCCGCAAGGAGAAGGCGCTGGCGGAAACGGCGGCGCTGCTGG
>NZ_RAWI01000365.1 GCF_003612125.1 Corallococcus praedator | reverse complement strand
GGCTCGGGCTCGGCGGCCATCCACTCGGGCTGGGCTTCCTGGGGGGCGCTCCAGGCGGACCGGGCGGCCGGGGCATTCCATTCAGGCGTGGCCGGAGGGGAGGACCACTCGGAGGCGGCCTCTTCGACGGGGGCCTCCCACGCGGGCTGTGACTCGGTGGCGGGCTGGGCCCAGGACCCGGAGGCGGTTTCCTCGGCGGTGGCCCACTCGGGCTGAGCGGCGACGGGCGCGGCCTCTTCCGTGGCCCACTCGGGCTGGGCTTCGATGGGGGCTTCCTCGGTGGAGGCCCACTCCGACTGCGCGGCGACAGGGGCCGGCGTATCGGTGGAGGCCCAGTCCGACGAGGTCGCTTCGGAAGCGGAGGCGTTCGGATCCCATGCCGGCTGAGCGGCGACGGGCGCGGCCTCTTCCGTGGCCCATTCGGGCTGGGCTTCAATGGGTGCTGCGTCGTCCGTGGTGGCCCACTCCGGCTGAGCGGCGACGGGCGCGGCCTCTTCCGTGGCCCATTCCGGCTGGGCTTCGATGGGGGCGGCCTCTTCCGTAGATGCCCACTCCGACTGTGCGGCGACCGGCGCGGTCTCTTCCGTGGCCCATTCAGGCTGGGCCTCGATGGGGGCGGCCTCTTCCGTGGACGCCCACTCCGACTGCGCGGCGACGGGTGCAGTCTCTTCGGCCGTGGCCCATTCCGGCTGAGCCTCGATGGGCGCGGCCTCTTCGGCGGTGGCCCACTCGGACTGCGCGGCGACGGGAGCGGAGGCATCGGCCGTGGCCCATTCGGGCTGGGCCTCGATGGGGGCTTCCTCGGAGGTGGCCCACTCCGACTGCGTGGCCACCGGGGCAGACTCTTCGGCAGTGGCCCACTCGGGCTGGGCCTCGATGGGGGCGGCTTCTTCCGTAGAGGCCCACTCCGATTGTGCAGCGACAGGTGCGGCTTCTTCGGGCGTCGTCCACGTTGACTGCGCAGTGGCAGACGCGGCTTCTTCCGTGGCCCACTCGGGCTGGGCCTCGATGGGGGCTTCCTCGGAAATGGCCCACTCGGGCTGTGCGGCGACGGGCGCGGCCTCTTCCGTGGCCCACTCGGGCTGAGCCTCGATGGCGGCATCCTCGGAAGTGGCCCACTCGGACTGTGCAGTGCCGGGTGCAGACGCTTTGGCCGAGGCCGGCTCCGGCTGT
Source organism: Corallococcus praedator (assembly GCF_003612125.1). Taxonomy (GTDB): domain Bacteria; phylum Myxococcota; class Myxococcia; order Myxococcales; family Myxococcaceae; genus Corallococcus; species Corallococcus praedator. The sequence continues at coordinate 8,186 of NZ_RAWI01000365.1, read as the reverse complement.
GCGGAGACAGGTGCGGAAGCTTCCTCCGTGGCCCACTCGGGCTGCGCGGTGACGGGCGCGGCCTCTTCCGTGGCCCATTCCGGCTGGGCCTCGATGGGGGCTGCCTCTTCCGTGGAGGTCCACTCCGACTGAGCGACCGGGGCGGTCTCTTCGGCGGTGGCCCATTCCGGCTGGGCCTCGATGGGCGCGGCCTCTTCCGTGGCCCATTCCGGCTGTGCCTCGATGGGCGCGGCTTCTTCCGGGGTGGCCCACTCGGGCTGGGCCTCGATGGGCGCGGCTTCTTCCGGGGTGGCCCACTCCGGCTGCGCTTCGATGGGCGCGGCGTCCTGCGGGGATTCCCAGTCCGACGTCTGCGCGGCGGGCGCGGTCTCGCCGGCGGCAGCCCAGCCAGTTTCGGCTTCGTGCGGCGCGACCTCCGTGGACGCAGCCCATTCAGGCTGCGCCTCGATGGGCGCCATCGCTCCGGACGGATCCGACCCCTCCGCCGATGCCGTATCCTCCGTGGCCCAGTCCGCCTGCGCTTCAATCAGCGGAGCTTCCCCGGTCGGATCACTCCCAGTCGCCTGGGCGTGGTCCGTGGCCGGTTGCGCCGCGGACACCGACCACGCGGTCTCTTCCGCCGGGGTCTCCCACTCGGCGGCAGTCGCTTCGGTCGCGGTCTGTTCCCCGGTGCTCCACTCCGGCTGTGCCTCGACAGCCTCCGGCTCCGCGGAGGCATCGGTCCCTGTCACCGCGTCGGCCGCGGCCCACTCCGGCTGCAACTCGATGGGCGCGGACTCCTCGGTGGCCTGCGCCCAGGCGGGCGTCTCGGCGGGGGACTCCACGGCATCGGAGGCCCACTCAGGCTGCAGCTCGATGGGCGAGGACTCCTCCTGCAACCCGACGGTGGCGGTCGCGTCGGACGGCGCTCCGTCGGCGGACCACTCGGCCTGCGCGTCCTGGCTTCCATCGGACCACGCCGAGTCCTCCGCGGACTGCGCCTCCGCGAGGGATTCGCTCGCGGTGGCCAGCGGCACGGCCTCATCGGGCTGCCCGTTCAGCTCGCTCCACTGCTCCGCTGCAAGGGCCTCACGCGCCGCCGACAGCGCCGACGGCTCGACATCCTCCGCGCCGAGCTCGAGCGTCTCCGCTTCCACGTCCGGTCCCACCGGGATGCTGCGGATCCCCAGCGACGAACCCTCCGCGAACGGAGACGGGGGAGGGGAGAGTGATTCCTCGGCCCCCAGGTCGGCCGCGTCGAACGTCGGAGTCTCCGCCGCCTGCGCGGAAGCCAGGGCCTCGGAGTCCGTCAGCGCGATGGCCTCTTCGTCGACTCCCGTCGCAGCGTCCGTCCAGGCCGCGCCCTCTTCCGCGACATCTCCGGCGTCGAGCGCGATCTCCTCGGCGGACGCCTCCGTCGAAGCGCCGCTGTCGGACTGCCAGCTGGCCGCGACATCTCCGGCGTCGAGCGCGATCTCCTCGGCGGGAGCTTCCGTCGAAGCCGCGCTGTCGGACTGCCAGCTGGCCGCGATGTCGTCCGAACCGAGCGCGATCTCCTCGGCGGGAGCCTCCGTCGAAGCCGCGCCGTCGGCCTGCCACGCCTCCACGCTGGCCGGCTGCGACTGCCACGTCCCCGTGGCATCACCCGCCTCCAGGGCGCTCTCCTCCGCGGGCGCTTCGGAAATCTCCGCGTTGTCCGTCCACGCCTCCGCGATGTCGCCGGAACCGAGCACGATGTCCCCGCCGGGATCCGTCGTTCCGGAGGCGGACGCTGTCTGCCACGCCGTTTCGGTGTCACCCGCGTCGGTCGCGATCTCCTCGGCGGACGCCTCCAGCACGGCGCCTTCCGCCTGAGCCGGGGCCTGCGCCGTCGCGACGTCGCTCCAATCCCAATCCGCCGACGTTTCGCCGTCGGCCGGGGCCGACGTGTCCACCGCCAGCGGTGCCGTGTCGAGCGCCCCGTCACGGGACTCGTCGGACTCCACCGCGAGCGGTGCCGCGTCCCACGCGGCGTCCACGGGCGCGGAGGACAGATCCTCGGCCATCACCGCTTCGGACGCGGGCTCGGCGTCCAGCATCGCCGCTTCCTCGGAGGCCGCTTGCTCGGCGGAGGCCAGGGCCTCCGCCATCGGATCCAGGCCGGAGGCCGCCGGTGCCTGGGCCTCCGTCTCGACCTCCATCGACAGCTCGGCGAAGGAGTCTTCCAGCGAGGCCTCGGGTTCGGCGGCCACCGGAGGCGGCGTCGCCGTGGACAGCCCGGAGAAATCCTCCTCGGCGCTCGTCTCCCAGGTCTCGGTGGCCGCCTGCACGGGCGCTGCTTCCGCCGGCTGGGGCATCCATGGCGCGGGTTCACTCAGCGACGGGATGTCGATGTCGTCGGTGCTGAGGTTCAGGTTGTCCTGATCCACGGGAGCCTGCGGCGCATACCCTGCCTCCGCCGTGCCCCCGGAGTAGCCCGCCCACGCCTGAGCCGCGTTCGGATCATACGCCGCGGCGGCGTCGGTGCCGGCCGCGTTCGCGTCGTAGCCCTGCTGGGGCCACGCCGCCGCGTTCGGATCATAGGGCGCGTTGGGGTCGTAGCCGGCGGGGTAGGCGTACCACTGGCCGTCCTCGCCGTAGTAGCCCTGGGGCTGCTCATAGCCGGCGGGGTAGGCGTACCACTGGCCGTCCTCACCGTAGTAGCCCTGGGGCTGCTCATAGCCGGCGGGGTAGGCGTACCACTGGCCGTCCTCGCCGTAGTAGCCCTGGGGCTGCTCCTGGACCTGCTCCTGGGGCTGGGCCCAGGCCTGGGCCGCCGCCGCGGTGTCCGCCGCGTCCTGGATGCCCAACAGACCGCGCAACTCGACCCAGCGAGCCTCCTCGACGGCGGACAGGCTTCCCAGCTTCCGCTTCTCATCCAGGAAGCGGAATTCTCTCATCGCGGCGCGAGTATCGGACATCCGTCACCTTGCTGCGCCAGCGTCAAACGGGGACCGCCGCAGCGAAAATCTTGGAGGGCCGCGAGTGTAGGGGACTCCCGCCAGGGGGTAAACCAATCCGCCAAGCCCGACCGGCCGCTACCTCCCCGAGAGGGCGGTATGGACCGCCTTGTCCAGGGCCGCGAAGTCCCTGTCGTAGGTGGACTGGAGGGCGGATTCGAAGGAGGCGGCCCCGTTCACCGACTGGACGAAGCCCAGCAGCTTCTCCATCCCGCCCAGGCGCACCAGCTCCTGCACGGCCATGGCGGAGGCGGCGTAGGCCACGGCGGGATCACTCAGGGTGATGAGCGCCCGCGAGTTCATCACCGACATCGTCGGCAACATGCCCTGCTTGGCCGCCGAGCGCATCCGGTCCCGGAGGGCTCGCGGCGGGCCATCCATCTTCTGGAAGCGCCACTGCAGGTACTCGGCCATGCCTTCGTTGAACCAGCGGGGCAGGGCGCCGCCGCCTTCCGGGCAGATTTCATCCAACGCCGCGTGCACGTACTCGTGCACCAGCGTGGCCCGGTTCTGCGGCGTCATCTGCGCCGCGTCGTTCAGCCGGATGGCGTTGTTGCGGTACAGCCCGGCGACCTGCGCCGCGAAGACAGCCCCCATGTGCGAGCTGAACTCCTCGCTCGTGTAGAGCACGACCTCCAGCTGTTGCTCCCGGGCCCGGCCCAGCGTCCGCAGCGTGAAGTCATACGCATCCTCCAGCGCCGAGACGACCTGACCCTCGTACTCGGCGCGCTGTCCGAAGTCGCGGTCGCTGCTGAAGTAGCGGATGGAGAAGCGCCGGTTGGCGCGCACGCGCATGCCGTCCTTGGTCACGCTGGACTCGTAGCTGAGGCTCGCCGTGCGCACGTCGCCGTCCCCTTGCGTCCCCTTCGCGGTGCGCGTGTCCTCCTCGCCATTCAGCCGCTTCTCCAGGCGCTCCACCTCGCCCCGCGCGGCCCCGGCCTCCTTCTCCTTCGCGCGCGCGTTCTGGATGAGCTTGCGCGCCTCCTTCGCCTCCTTCGTCTTCGCGGGGACCCGCTCCAGCGTGGCGATGGCCGCCGTCGTGTCCTCGTCCTGCAGCAGCAGCCGCCCCAGCTCCAGCCCGAACGCGCCGTCCTTGGGGAACTGCTCCAGGCCCTTGCGCAGCGCCTCCTCCGCGGACGCGCGTTGATCCGTCTTCAGCGCCGACTTCGCCAGGCACCGCAGGGCCCCGGACGTCTCCTGGAAGGCCACCGCGCGCTCGCCCAGCGAGTACGCCATCACCGCGTCCTCCGCGAGCAGCGCCTCGCACCCCTTGAGCAGCGGGGCCGCGACCCCCGGCCGCTGCGCTTCCGGATAGTCGGAAGGGGACGCCGCCGCGAACGCCAGGTACAGCTCCTCCCACTGCTTCTGGGCGGCCAGCTCCTTGGCCTTCTGCGGCGGAGGGGCGGCGGCGAGCAGCAACAGGGCGATGAGGGGCGTGTTCATGGAATCCCCAGTATCGCCGAAGCCGCGCGCGGGCGTGCAAGCTCCCTGCTCCCTTGGGCTACGTCCGGGCGACCTGCCAGCCCTGGGCCTCCAGGGACGCCATCAGCTCCTGGATGTGGGCGTGCCCGGTGGTCTCCAGCATCACCTCCACCGTGGCCTCGCCCAGGCCCGCCTTGGAGAAGGCGCGGTCGTGGTGCAGGTCCACCACGTTGGCGCGCATCTGGGCAATCTGCGTGGTGAGCCGGGCCAGCATGCCGGGCCGGTCCGGCAGCCGTACCTCCAACTGCACCAGGCGGCCCGCCTTCACGAGGCCCCGCTCGATGATGCGGCTGATGACGTTCATGTCGATGTTGCCGCCCCCGACGATGATGGCGACGCGCTTGCCCTTCGCCTGCGGCACCTTGCCGTTGAGCAGCGCGGCCAGCCCCGCGGCGCCCGCGCCCTCCGCCACCGTCTTCTCTTGCTCCAGCATCAGCAGGATGGCGGCGGCGATCTCCTCCTCGTCCACCGTCACCACCGCGTCCACGTACCTGCGCACGTGCTCGAAGGTGATGTCGCCCGGAATCTTCACCGCGATGCCGTCCGCGATGGTGGTGCCCGCGGCCGTGAGCTCCGTGCGCACGCCCGCGTCCAGCGACGCCTTCATGCTGGCGATGGTGGCGGCCTGCACGCCCACCACCTGGATGCGCGGGTTCGTCTCCTTGAGGGCCACGGCCACGCCGGAAATCAGTCCGCCGCCGCCCACCGGCACCAGCACCAGCTCCAGGTCGGGGCACTGCTCCAACAGCTCCAGGCCGATGGTCCCCTGGCCCGCGATGACGTGCAGGTCGTTGAAGGGGTGGACGAAGACCAGGTCCTCCGCCTGCTGGATGCGCAGCGCCTCCGCGTAGGCCTCATCGAAGTTGGCGCCCTTGAGCACCACGCGCGCGCCGTAGTCGTCCCGCGTGCGCGTCACCTTGATGAGCGGCGTGCGCTCCGGCATCACGATGGTGGCCCGGATGCCCAGCCGTCGCGCGTGGTAGGCCACGCCCTGCGCGTGGTTGCCGGCGGAGGCCGCGATGACGCCGCGCTGTTTCTCCTCCGGCGTGAGCGTGAGCAGCTTGTTGAGCGCGCCGCGCTCCTTGAACGCGCCGGTGCGCTGGAGGTTCTCCAGCTTGAAGTACACCACCGCGCAGTCCGTCTTCTCGGTGAAGTAGTCGGACGCGGGGCACGGCGTGGGGCGCAGCGCCGGGCGCAGCCGCTCGCGCGCGACCTGGATGTCCTGCAGGGTGACCATCATGCCGGCCGTGTAGCGGATGCCGGCCCCGCACGGAAGCGGCCCAGCGCGTGGGGCCTGCCTGGACGCGATGCGGCAGCGGGCGGAGGAATCGTCGGTCCCCGAAAGGTCCGCCCCGGGTGTGTCAGATGCCGCGCAGCACCGTGGCCTTGCCCACCCGGCCGATGGCCAGGATGTAGGCGGCCGTCCGCATGGAGACCTTCCGGGAGCGGGCAATCTGCGCCACCCGGTCGTAGGCCTCCTTCATCGTCTTCTCCAGCTCCGCGTTGACGCGGTCCTCCTCCCAGGAGACGTGCTGGAGGTTCTGCACCCACTCCAGGTAGCTGACGGTGACGCCGCCCGCGCTGGCGAGGATGTCCGGCACCACGAAGATGCCGCGCTTCTCCAAGAGGTCGTCCGCCTCCGGCTGGGTGGGCCCGTTGGCGCCCTCCACCACCAGGCGCGCGCGCACGCTGTTGGCGTTGTCGCGGGTGAGCACGTGGCCCAGGGCGGCGGGGATGAGCACCTCGCAGTCCGCCGCGAGCACGTCCTCGTTGCTGCACGGCGTGCCGCCGCTGAAGCCGGTGACGGTGCCGGTGCGCTTGACGTGCTCGAAGAGCGACGGCACGTCCAGGCCCAGCGGGTTGTACATGCCGCCCAGCACGTCGGACGCGGCCACCACCACGCCGCCGTCGCCCCAGATGAGCTGCGCGATGTGGCTGCCCACGTTGCCGAAGCCCTGGATGGCGAAGCGCGTGCCCTTCATGGGGATGCCCAGGTCGCGCAGGATTTCACGGCACACGTACAAGAGGCCCCGCCCGGTGGCGGCCTCGCGGCCCTTGGAGCCGTACAGCTCCAGGGGCTTGCCCGTCACCACCGCGGGCGAGTGCCCGTGGTAGCGCGAGTACTGGTCCATCACCCACGCCATCACCTGGGGGTTGGTGTTGACGTCCGGCGCGGGGATGTCGCGCGTGGGCCCGATGACGTCCTGGATCTGATCCACGAACTTGCGCGTGAGCCGCTCCACTTCCTTGAGGCTCATCTGCGACGGGTCGCACGCCACGCCGCCCTTGGCGCCGCCGTAGGGCACGTTCACCACGGCGGTCTTCCACGTCATCAGCGACGCGAGCGACACGCACTCGTCCTGGTCCAGGGCGGGGTGGTAGCGCAGGCCGCCCTTCATGGGGCCGCGGCTGTTGTCGTGCTGGATGCGGTAGCCCAGGAACGTGCGGATCTCCCCGGAGTCCATCTCGATGGACACCTGCACCTTCACCTCGCGCAGGGGCGTGGCCAGGAGCGTTTCGATGGGCGTTCCCACGTCCATCACCCGCGCGGCCTTGCGGAAGTAGTAGTTGGTGCCGTCGACGGCGTTCATGGTGGGGCGGGCTCCTGGTGGGAAAACCATAACAGAAGGGGTGCGCTACGATGGGGGCGTCCATGCGCCCCGGCTCTCCGCCTCCAAGCGACGCAAGCGGCTCGCTCCAGGGACTGGCGCGGCGCATCCGCACGCTGCGCGAGCGGCGCGGCCTCACGCAGGAGGAGTTCGCCGAGCGGTGCGCCATCTCCGTGAGCTTCGTGTCGCTCCTGGAGCGCGGCGAGCGCAACCCCAGCTACGACACGCTCCTCCAGGTCGCGGCCGCCCTGGAGCTGCCGCTCTGGGAGCTGTTCCGGTTGGAGGACGCGGAGGACGCGGGGGCTCATCGGCTGGTGGAGTGGGTTCGGGTGCGGGGACTGGGCCGGGCAGACGTGGACCGCCTCCTGGCCGTGGCGGACGCGATGTTCAGCGGCGGGCCTGACGCCGCATGTCCCCCGTCCCAGGGACACGTTGCTGCCTCCTGCACCGAACCGGACTGCGGCCGGCCCGTGCTGGCCCGGGGGCTGTGCACCGCGCACTACCACCGGGCCCGCAGGAGGAAGGTGCCTTCCTGAATCAACGCGCCTTCCACCTGGGAAGGCGCGTCGCCCTGGAAGGCACCGACGAAGGGGACTACTTGCGCTTCGCGCGCTCGACCTTCAGCGTCTTGTTCTCGCCGTGAGGCTTGCCGTGGGTGGCCTCGAAGCCGGCCACGTCCTCCTCCGCGACGAAGACGTACGCGTACGTGGGGCGCAGGTCCGTGCGCAGCACCTTGCCCGCCGGAGCGCCCGCGGCCTCCAGCGCGGCGGTGACGCCCGCCTCGTCCAGGCCCTCCTGGCGGCCCAGGCCCACCCAGAGGCGCGCCTGTCCGGGGACATCCGGCAGGGCCTCGTGGCGGGGACGGCGCTCCTCACGCTGGCCGCGCGGACGGTGCCGCTCCAGCTTCAGCGCCTTGTCGGCGTGCGTCTTGCCGTTGAGGGCCTCGAAGCCCGGGGCCTCCGCCTCCGGCACGTAGACGTAGCCGTAGGTGGGGCGGGTGAGGGCGCGGATGACCTTGCCGCCCGGGGCGCCCAGCGACTCCAGCGTGGCGGGCAGCTTCGCCTCGTCCATGCCGTCGTCCATGCCCAGGTTCACCCAGAGCTTCACCTCGCCGGGGCCCGCGTCCGGGGACGGGGGC
>NZ_RAWI01000364.1 GCF_003612125.1 Corallococcus praedator | reverse complement strand
GGGGCATCTCACCCACTTCGTCCAGGAAGAGGGTGCCGCCGTGGGCGCGCTCGAAGCCCGGGGGGACGGGCACGCCGGGGGGCGCGTGGATGCGCACGCGGTTCTTGCCCTCGAAGAGCACGGCCTGGGTGACGCGGTGGCCCTGCTGGAAGGTGTCCATGTCGGCCGGGGGGACGGTGCCCTCGTAGAGGGTGTCGTGCAGGGCGGCCTTCGCTTCACTGGGACTGGTGATGGCGACCACGCGGCCCTGGCGGATGACGGCGAAGCGCGGGCAGAGCATGGCCACGTCCTCCACGATGTGCGTGGACAGCAGCACCGTGCGCTCGTGGGCGATCTCCGCCAGCAGCCGGTAGAAGCGCTGGCGCTCCTCCGGGTCCAGGCCTGCGGTGGGCTCGTCCACGATGATGAGTTTGGGATTGCCCGCCAGGGCCTGGGCGATGCCCAGCCGCTGCCGCATGCCGCCGGAGTATTCCTTCACCTTGCGCTTCGCCGCGAACGTGAGGTTCACGCGCTCCAGCAGTTGCGCGCACAGCGCCTTCAGGCCCTGGGGCGCGGTGACGCCCTTGAGCTCCAGCAGGTAGCGCAGCATGTCCTGGCCGGAGAGGTACGGGTAGAAGCCGAACTCCTGGGGCAGGTAGCCCAGGTGGGGGCGCAGGGCCTCCGGGTGGCGCACCAGGTCCAGGCCGTCCAGCGTCACCTCGCCGGAGGTGGGCTCCAGCAGGCCGGAGAGGATCTTCATCAGCGTGGACTTGCCCGCGCCGTTGGGGCCCAGCAGGCCGAACATCCCCCGGGGCACTTCCAGGTCCACGCCGCGAAGGGCCGTGACCGGCCCCGGGTACACCTTCACCAGATTGCGCAGGCTGAGCATGTGGCCCCATCTACGCCGAAGGAGGGGCTCTATTTCCACCGGCGTCCGAACGGGGCAGGCAGGCGACACCCCGGGTGATTGAGCCATGAAAACAGGGCTGCCAGACTCGCGGGCCTCATGGCCTCTTCCCGGCGGTACCTGGATGTCCTCACCGGGCTGCGATTCCTCGCGGCCGCGCACATCGGCGCGTACCACGTGTACCACATGGTCTTCACCGGCACGGAGGCGCCGCCGGGGCTGCACGGGTTGCTCGACAGCGGCTACGTGAGCGTCGGGTTCTTCTTCGTGCTGTCGGGGTTCATCCTGGGCTACCACCACCTGGAGCGCCCGCCCGACACGCGCGAGGCACGCCAGGCGTTCTGGGTGGCCCGCTTCGCGCGCCTGTATCCCCTCTATGCGCTGGGGCTCGCGCTGGCCGCGCCCGCGTTCTTCAAGGGCCTGCACGCCGCGTGGGTGGAGGCGCCGGGGGAGCTGTGGCGGCTGGATGGGGCGCTCGTGCTCGCGCCGCTGTTGATGCAGAGCTGGGTGCCCTGGACGGCGCTCGCGTGGAACGGCGCGGGTTGGTCGCTGGCGGTGGAGGCGGTCTTCTACGCGGTGTTCCCCTTCCTCGCGGTGCGGCTGGGACAGACAGGGCCCCGGGCGCTCGCGGTGGGCGCGGTGGTGGCGTATGCGCTCGCGCTGGTGTTGCCGGTGCTGTACCTGCTGGTGGATCCGGACCACGGCCCGGCATCGTCGTACCACTCCGGTCCGTGGATGCGGGCGCTGCGCTTCAACCCGCTGGCGCGGCTGCCGGAGTTCATCCTGGGCCTCCTCGCCGGCCGCTACTTCCTGCTGCGCGCGGACGCCGCGCCCCGCGCGCGTCCTGTCGTGTTGACGGTGCTGGGCGCGCTCATCCTCGCGGTGCTGCTGGGGAGCGCGTCGCTGCCCTTCCCGCTGCTGCACAACGGCCTGCTGGCCCCGGTGTTCGCGGCGCTCTTCGTCTTGTTGCCCCGGAGCCAGGGACTCGTGGCCGGTGTGATCGCCTCACGCCCGTTCTGCTTCCTGGGAGAGGCGAGCTATTCGCTCTACATCCTGCACATGCCGCTGCTGTTCACGTGGAAGTCCGTGATGAAGCGCCTGGACGTTCCGTCCACGTCCGTGGGGGCGGTGGCGGTGCTGACGGTGGGCGTCGTGGTGCTGTGCGTGGCCGCCCACCAATGGGTGGAGAAGCCCGCGCGCAGGTGGATTCGCGCACGGTGGGCGGAGCGTGCCGCGCGGCGGGCGGAGGCAGGCATCCAGCCCCTGGCGTGAGCCGCGCATCACGATGGGTGTTCCGTCACCTGCCCGTGCCCTGGCATTGAGGCGAAGCCCATCCATTACAGCGACACGGAATGATGCGGGCCTGCATGAATAATGGCAGACCCCTTCGCGTCGGCAGGTCGCTCGTCGCGGGGTGGAGGTAGGCGCCTCCTCGGTCCCAACCCACGCGCATCCCGGGGGTTCCCCCCGCAACCAAGCCCACCCCTGCTGTCAATTCCAGGAACTCCTGATGCACGCGATGCGACCTTCGTCGTCTGTCTTGTTGTTGAGCCTCGTGCTCACCCTCGCGGCCTGCAAGGGCTCCGAAGAGGAACCGCTCCCCGTTCCGGATGTGCCCACCACCGCCCGGCTCGCGGGCAAGGTCACGTTGCAGGACGCGACCCGCCCCGAGGGCATCCTGGTCGCCTTGACGGGCACCGAGCTGCACGCCAGCACGGACGCGCAAGGCGCCTTCCTGCTGGAAGAAGTGCCGCCCGGCACCCATGAGCTCACCGCCTCCAAGCCGGGCTACTCGTCGCTGCGCCAGACGGTGGCGCTGAGCGCGGGCGACTCCGTGAGCCTGTCGCTGACGATGAAGGCCGCCCGGGGACGGTTGAGTGGCCTCATCACGCTGGAAGGCGCCAGCAGCTCCGCCGGCATCGCGGTGTCCCTGACGGGCACGGACGTGGCCACCACCACCAGCGCCCAGGGACGCTTCACCCTGGAGGACCTTGCCCTGGGCACCTACGAGCTGGTCGCCGTGAAGGCCGGCTACACGGTCCTCCATCAGCCCGTGGAGGTGAAGGAGGGCATTTCCACCTCCTCGGCCCAGGTGCTGTCGCGGCTGCGCGGTCAGGTGGAGGGCCAGGTGCTGCTGGAGGGCGCCGCGTCCCCCCAGGGCATCCAGCTGTCCCTGACGGGCTGGACCGGGAAGGCCACCACGGATGCGCAGGGCCGCTTCGTCCTGGCCGGTGTCCCCACGGGCACCTACGAGTTCGTCGCCACCAAGGACCGCTACGTGGTCGCGCGCCAGACGGTGGAGGTGAAGGAGGGCGGCTCCACCACCGTCACGCTCACGCTGGCGCACAGCCGGGGCCGCGTGGAGGGCCAGGTGCGGCTGGATGACGCCACGGACTTCTCGGGCATCCAGGTGTCGCTCGCGGGCTGGAGCGAAACCACCACCACGAACGCGGAGGGCCGCTTCGTGCTGGAGGGGGTCTTCACGGGCACCTATCAGGTGGTGGCCACGAAGAACGGCTACTCCACCCCGTCTACGTCGGTGCAGGTGCAGGCGGATGCGACGGCGTCCGTTTCGATGACCCTGGAGCGGCGCTACGGCTCCATCCAGGGCCGCGTGACGCTGGAAGGCCGCACGAACCACGGGGGCGTGCGCATCGACCTCGTCGGGCGGACCGAATCCTTCACGACCACCTCCAACGGCAGCTTCCAGTTCAACCGCCTGCTGCCCGGGGACTACTCGCTCCAGGCGACCCTGAGCCCGTACGAGACCGTGAACCTGCCGGTGAAGGTGTCGCTGGATGAGTACCGCAACACCCACTTCACGATGAGCCTCCTCCGGGGCGACGTGACGGGCACCGTGCTCCTGGAGGAGGTCGCGGCCGGAAGCCTCGACGGCACCGAGGTGACGCTGGCGGGCACCTCCCTGCGCGCCACCACCCAGGCGGACGGCACCTTCACCCTCGCGGGCGTGCCGGTGGGGACGTACGAGGTGCGGGCCAGCCGGTCCACCCATGCGGAGCGACGCGCGTCGGTCACGGTCGTGGCGAACCAGTCCGTCTCCGTGTCCCTCCAACTGCCCCGGCTGCGCGGGCAGGTGGACGGGCAGGTCGTGCTCTCGGATGGCGGGGAGCTGTCGGGCATCACGGTGTTCCAGAGCGGCCTCGCCACGCCCATCACGCCGGATGCCCAGGGCCGCTTCGCGCTGGTGGGGCTGCCCACGGGGAGCTACGCGCTGAAGGCGCTCAAGGAAGGCTATGCGAAGGCCGAACAGTCGGTGACGGTGAGCGCGAACGCGACGACGAACGTGTCGCTGCGGCTCACCCGCCTGCCGCCGCCCACGTTCACGTCCATCCCCTCGCTCGCGGTGCAGGGCGGGTGGGTGACCCTGACCGGCACGAACCTGGGCGACGAGCCGGGCTCTTCCCAGGTGACGGTGAACGGAAGCGCTCCCGCGCAGGTCATCTCCTGGAGCCAGACGCGCGCCGTCGTGCGGATGCCCTACGAAGTGCCTCCGGGCGTCCAGCAGGTGGTGTTCAAGACGGGCGTGCCCCAGCAGACGTTCACGGCCCAGGTCCGGGTGGTGGCCCAGAAGACGCTGGCCCTTGGCGACGCATGGGGCCTGGGCGTCCTCCCGGACGGCACCCTCCAGCACCTCGCGGACAACAGCGTCTGGGGGAACTCGCCCGCGTCCTTGAACCAGGGGATCGTGAGCGTCGCCGCGGAGGACTACTACGGCATGGTGCTCAAGGAGAATGGAACGGTCGACTGGTGGGGCTACAACATCGACCACATCGGCGACGTTCCCAGGGGCCTGTCCGGAGTCGTCGCCATCACCACGGGCTACGGCTTCGCCGTGGCCCTCAAGAACGACGGCACCCTGGTCACGTGGGGGAGCGTCGACAGCCCCGCTTCGACTGCGCCTCCGGGCGTCACGGACGTCATCGCCATCTCCGCGGGCCGCAACCACGCCCTGGCGCTCCGGGCGGATGGCACCGTCGTCGCCTGGGGCAACAACAGCCATGGCGCGGCCACGGTCCCGCAGGGACTCACGGACGTGGTGGAGGTCTCCGCGGGCACCGTTTCGAGTGTCGCGCGCAAGGTGGATGGCAGCCTGGTGACCTGGGGCACCCTCTCACCGGAGCGGCCCCTCCCCCAGGGACTGACGGGGGTGCGGACCGTGGCCCTCAGTCGCCGCGACAACTACGGGCTGGCCGTGCTCTCGGATGAGAGTGTCATCGCCTGGGGAGAATCGACGACCAACCTGAACGGCAGCCGCAATGGCCTGCCGCCCCCCGTCCAGACGCAGGTGGTGGCCTTGGCCATGGGGTCGGGCCACGCGGATGCCGTGCTTCATCAGGATGGCACCCTCACCCTCTGGGGAGTCTCCTCGGACGGCATGAACACGCTGCCTCCCGGCAAGGTGCTGCGCGTCCCGGCGCGCTGAAACAGCTGCCCGGCGCGGGGCCCTGCTCCGCGCCGTGGCGGCGGCTCACGCGCTCCTGGCGCGCGCCTGCTGACGGGGGTGCGCGCCGCGCTTCACCGGGCCCAGCTGCGCGAGCACGCGGCCAATCTCCACCAGCTCCACGGGCTTGACGAGGTGCAGGTCGAAGCCCGCCTCCTCGCTGCGGGCCCGGTCCTCCGGCGCCCCGTAGCCCGTGAGCGCGATGAGGTGCGCGTCGGAGGCCGCGCGCTGGCGCAGCTCCTCCGCCACCTCGTAGCCGCTCAGCCCGGGCAGCCCGATGTCCAGGATGATGACGTCGTAGGAGCCCGGGGTCGCCAGACTGAGCGCCTCGTGGCCATCCGCGGCGACCACGACGGTGTGGCCCCACATCTGGAGCATCTCGCTCAGGCCCTCGCGCGCGTCGGGGTTGTCGTCGACCAGGAGGATGCGCCACTCGCCCTTCTGCGACTCGACGCGCTCCAGGTGCGTGTCGGGCCTCGCGGCGTCCGCCAGCAGGGGCAGCGTGACGGTGAAGGTGCTGCCCTGGCCCAGGCCTTCGCTGAACACCGACACCTGACCGCCGTGCTCCTCCACCAGGTGGCGCACCAGCGTCAGGCCAATGCCCAGCCCGCCCCGGCTGCGCGCGAGCCCGGTGTCCAGCTGCGCGAAGAGTTCGAAGATGCGCTCCTGTTCGCCCGGCGGGAGCCCGATGCCGGTGTCCTGCACGGACACGAGCACGCGGTGGTCCTTGCCCACGTGGGCGCCCACGGTGATGACGCTGCCCTCGGGGGAATACTTCGCGGCGTTGTCCAGCAGGTTGGTGAAGACCTGCTCCAGCCGCGTCCGGTCGCCGTCCACCCAAGAGGGCGCTTCGGGCAGCGCTTCCTCGAGGATGAGCAGCCGCTCCTCCATCACCGGCCGGGCGGCGGCGAGCGCGTGGCGCAGGACGGTGTTGAGATCCAACCGGTCGCGGCGCAGCGCGTACTTGCCCCGGGTGATGCGGCTGACGTCGAGCAGGTCGTCCACCAGGTGGCGCAGGTGCTCCACCTGCCGCTCGATGATGGAGCGGCGGCGCGAGTCGGCTTCGGACAGGCCGTTCGAGTCCTTCTGGCCGAGCATCTGCACCGCGAGGGCGATGGCGGCCAGGGGGTTGCGCAGCTCATGGCCGAGCATCGCCAGGAACTCGTCCTTCTTGCGGTCGGCTTCCTCCAGGCGCGCGGCGTTGGCCAGGGCCTCGCGCTCCACGCGTCGCAGGCGCAGCACGCTGTTGACGGTGGCGATGAGCTCCTCGGGGTCGAACGGCTGCGTCAGGTAGACGTCCGCGCCCGCACGCAGGCCGATGACCTTCTTCTCCGCGGTGATGAACGTGGCGGAGGTGTGGATGACGGCGGTCTCCCGGGTGCGGGGATCGGCCTTCAGCAGCCGGCACACCTCGTAGCCGCTCATGTCTGGCAGCTTCACGTCGAGCACGACGAGGTCGGGGCGTCCCTCCAGGGCGACCTTCAGGGCCTCGCCACCGGTCATGGCCTCCAGCACGTGGTAGCCGGCCTGGCGCAGCGAGAAGGTGCCCAGGTAGAGACTGGCGGGGGTGTCGTTGACGTGAAGGATGGTGGCGGTGGCGGTGGCGTTCACGAGCGACTTTCCCAGGGACGGTCCAACGGGTTTGTACCGTGCGTCTGGGAGTGCGCGAGCCCGGACCGAGGGGATCCCGCCATCCTTTCGGGGGACCCGTGCGCGAGGATCCGGGAATTGTTGAGACCGCGACATGGGCCTGGCTGCCATGCAGGAGGGCAGCCGACCGAGCGTGTCTCAGTTCACATCCTCCGGTGAGCCTCCATCCCGGAGTCCCTCGGGCCAGGGCCGCGTGGGGTCTTTCCAGACGGAATCCAGCGCCGGGGCCACACCGGGCTCCGCGGGGATGGGCTGGGAATCTCCACCGTCGGTAAGCGTGTCCACCGGCATGCCGTCCAGGACACGCCGACGGATCCGTCCGTCACGGCCGAGGGCGTACCAGGCGCCTGAGTCCAGCGAGGGATAGGTCTTTCCGCAGGCCGTCGGGTCCTCGGAGATGTGGATGAAGAAGAGGTCATCCCGACGCATCACCTGATACCGCTGGGCCTCGGGCCTGTGCTGGCAGGGCACATCCTTCGAGGCCGGTGGCAGGAAGTCCTGGGTGGCGATCATCAGCGCCTGAAGCAGCGCACCCTCCAGCACATAGGGACGCTGCGAAGGCTGGACCTCCACGACGTCAGCATCCGAGAACGACGGAAAGACGATGGACCGGTCGTCCTCCACGGGGGCGGGCGCGGACCGGGAGCCTCGAACACAGCCCACGAACAGGATGGCCACCAGGAGACTGCCTTGTCGCATCGTCATCGGGAGTCCAGGGCTGCCTTCATCCCGCCAGGGCCACGAGGGAAGCCGGCAGGAGCCAGCGCGTCACGCAGTGCCACATGGACGCGCCAGCGTACCACCGGGACCTTCGCCCGGACGCGCGCTCAGTGCCCGGAGTGCACGCTGACGGTGCGGCCGTTGAGCGGCTGCAGGGGGCGGTTGTTCGGGTTGAGGTGCGGCAGCCGCTCGATGGCGGCGATCTGCGCGTCGGACAGCTCAATGGGGTTCTTCATCACGTACCACTGCAACCCCTGCGTGCACGGCGGCGTGGTGAGCGAACCCGCGTACTGGAAGAACGCCTTGTCGTGCGGCAGCAGCGCGCTTGCGTTGATGAGCGCCCCCACCGGCGAGCTCTGCTCCCCCGCGTGCCGGGGCAGGTGCCGGAAGGCCGTGAACAGCGCCGCGTTCAGCGCGCCCTCCTGGATGAGCACGCCCACGACCAGCGCGGGCGTTCCGTTCGCGTCCGTGTGCACCAGGTGCATCTCCAGCGGGTACTCCACGCCGTCCTTCGTGTGCTCGCTGGGCGTGTGGAAGTGGAACTGCGCCAGCTTGTACTCGTTGGCGCCCACCCGGACCGTGCTACCGGTGTCGTAGTTGAACTGCACCGTGTGGCCCGTGTTCACCATCCGCACGTGGCTCGTGGCGTAGTGGAAGCTGGGGACCGCCTGCTGCGGATGCGCGGCACCCGCCGTCACCAGCGCGATGGGCGACTGCATCACCCCCTGCCCACAGAGCGCGTCGCCCGGGAGCTCCGCCCAGTGCTCCGGGCTCAGGGTCTGGTCGTAGCCCCAGTGCACTTCGTCTTCAGCGAAGGCACTCGAAGCCAGCAACAGGGAGGACAGCAACGCGCCCTTCAGGGCGCGCACGGAGACGGTGCGGGAGAGCAACATGGGGTGGGGTCCTTGGACGCAGGCGTCAATCACAGGCAGGACATCCCTGGCTCAAACCCAGGGATGCCTCGATGCGCCTTGTGCCCCAGAAATCCCCTGAGATACAAATTTCAAAATATTTCTAATCAGACAGGTTGTGTCACGGCGTTGTCACCTCGTGGACCTCAACGCCAGACATCCGTCTCACGGCTCGGTCCACACCGCCAATTCGTTACCCGTGGGGTCCGCGAAGTGGAAGCGCTTGCCTCCGGGGAACGAGAACGTGTCCTTCACGATGCGCCCTCCCGCCGCGAGCACCTTCGCGTGCGTCGCTTCCAGGTCCTTGGAATACAGGACGACGAGCACGCCCCCCTTGCCCACCGGCAGCGACGCGTCGAAGCCGCCATTCAGCCGGCCGTCCTTGAAGCTCGTGTAGGCCGGGCCGTAGTCCTCGAAGCTCCAGCCGAAGACGTCGCCGTAGAAGCGCTTCGCCTCCCCGGTGTCCCGGGCGGGGAACTCGATGTAGTCGATGCGGTGGTGCTGCTCGGCCTGCTGCGATGAGGGAGTCGTGGACATGGGGAGGCCTCTCTTCCTGAAAGGGAACGCCCCTACGTTACGCACCCGCCGCGTCCGGCGATTGTACGAATCCGACTTCCGCCCGCTCCCGCGCGTAGGCCCCCGGCGTCAGCCCCGCCAGCGCCCGGAATTCCCGCACCTGGTGCGCCTGGTCGTAGTACCCCGCCGCGAGCGCCCATTCCGCGCCCTCCACCGCGCGCGGCCCCTGGAGCAGCGCCAGCGCGTGCTGGAGCCGCTCGATGCGGCACAGCACCTTGGGCGACAGGCCCACCGCCGCCAGGAACCGCCGCTCCACCTGCCGCGCCCCCACCCCCATCACCTGCTCCAGCG
>NZ_RAWI01000363.1 GCF_003612125.1 Corallococcus praedator | reverse complement strand
GGGGGGACATGGGCAGGGACGGGGTCATGGCGGTGGAACCTCGAAGCGCGTTCAGCGGCTCGGAATGCAGACAGCATGCACACGCCCGTCGGCCCGGCTGGTGACCTCGGGGGCGAGCGGTCGGGGACCCCGGGCGAACGGCGCCAGTCCTCCCATGGCCGGTCGGCGCGATGGGAGCCCGGGCGGCGGTCCGCGCGATGAACGGCCCCGCTGGCGTGGTGAGCGGTCGGCGCGGGAAGCCCGGACGCGGCACGTCCGGTCCCGCACGGACTCCCGGTCGCAGCGGGCGCATGAGCCGCGCTGCGTTGGACGATTCGGGTCCGGTCCGCGCGCGAGCGCCCTGGGAGGCGGTGCTAGGTTGCCGCCCCGATGTCACCCTCGTCGCGGCTCCCCTTCCGCCCCCGTTCGCTCCGCTCCAACCTCGGCCTGTGCGGCCTGCTCCTCGCCTTCGCGGGATGTGATGGCCGCCCCACGCAGGCCCTGCCCCCTCCGGACGCGGGCGCCTGTCTCTCCAGCGCCTGCTCGACGCCCGACGGCGGAACGCCTCCGGAAGGGTCCGCCGGCCGCGTGCGCATCGCCGCGTACAACGTGCACCGCCTCTTCGACACCGTGTGCGACACAGGCTCCTGCGGTGGCTCCAACTACGAGGAGCTGCCCACACAGGAGCAGTTCGAACAGCAGGCGGAGCGGCTGGCCCGCGCCATCACCGCGCTCAACGCAGAAGTGGTCCTGCTGGAGGAGGTTGAAACCCAGGCGTCCCTGGACGAACTCCAGCGTCGCACGCCGGGATTCGGCCACGCGCAGCTGGGGGAGATCCACACCGCGGCGTCGGTGGACGTGGCGGTCCTCTCCAAGCACCCCATCATCGACGTGCGCCGCCACCGCGAACGCTACATCTACCGCCCGGACGGCTCCGCCACGCGCTTCTCACGCGAGCTGCTGGAGGTGCACCTGAACGTGAGTGGCGCGGAGGTCATCGTCTTCGCGGCGCACTTCCGCTCCAAGGTGGACGATGATCCGGGCCGCCGCATCGCCGAGGCCACCGTCTCCCGGGAGATCGTCACGGACGTGGCGAAGGCATTCCCGGACGCGCTGGTGGTGCTCGGCGGAGACCTCAACGACGTCCCCGGCTCCGAGGCGCTCAACCAGATGGAGCTGGATGGAGCCCTGCTGCGCGTCTCCAGCGACCGGCCGGTCACCGAGATCTGGACGTATGTCTATTCCAACCAGCGCCAGGCCATCGACCACCTCTACCTGGCTCCTGCCGGCGGCGCCTATGTCGCGGGCTCCTTCCGCGTGGCGCGCGAAGGCAACGGCTACGGCGGCTCCGACCACGGCGCGGTGATGGCGGACTTCTTCCTCGGGCCCGCGTCCCTGGGCAATCCCTGAGAAGTCGAAGACAGTCTCGTCGCGCTCGGCCACGGATGCGGCGCACTGAACACTGACGGCCCCTCCCCCATGCACTCGGGGGCCGCTTACCCACACTCAAGCGCTCCCTAACTTCCCTGCATGGAATCCATGCCGGGGCGAAGGTCGCAGGAACCGCGGCGCGTCGGGGGGCGGCCTGTCGCGCCCACCCCTTCGCGCCGCGCCAGCCCCTCCTCGGGAGGGCGCCATGGTTGAGGTTCGCACGTTCGAAGGTGACGCCGCGGAGGCGTCCTGGTTCATCAACCGCGTCTGGCAATCCAGCTACGGCAGGACGACGGCACTGCCTGTCTGGAACTCGCGCTTCATCGACTGGTTGTTGTTCCGGGGCGGACAGGCCCCTCGCGACTACCTGCTGGCGGCGTATGACAAGGGAACGCTGGTGGGGACGCTGTTCGCGGAACCCGCCCGGATCCGCCTGGGGGCCCTGGAGGTGGACGGCACCCATGGGAGCCGGGCGACCGTCGCGGACTCGCACCGGAACGAGGGCGTCGCCGGAATGCTGGCGCGGGAACTGTTGCGTCGCCACCGCGACCTTGGCGCCCGACTCTCCCTCGGCTGCGTGACGACGGGCGTGCGCGAAGCGGGGTTCTGGAAGCACACCTGGAACAAGCGCCACATCTACGGGCTGGGGCTCTGGGCGTATGTCTTTGACGCGCGAGCGCTGGCCCGGGGGGCGTTCACGGACACCCAACGCAACCTGCTCACACTGGCGCGCCCCTTCCTCCGGCAGGGCTACCGCGAGGCGGACACCGCGGGCATCCGGCCCTATCACCGCAACGACCTGAATCGCTGCATGAGCCTGGTGCAGCGGATGATGCAACCGGTGACCCTGGGCTTCGCCTACACGACGGAGCGACTGGCGCACCAGCTCCAGTACCAGGACGTGCCGCGCACCTTCGTGCTGGAACAGGACGGCGAGGTCCAGGGGCTGGTGAACACCTACAGCCTTGAGCTGACGGGCCAGGGCTCCCACTCCGTCACCTCGGAGGTCGTGGACCTGGTGGCCTTCGAGGACTCCGTGTCCTGCGGCGACCGGCAGCGGCTGCTCCAGGCCGTCATGCAGGACATGGCGCGCCGGGGCGTGGCCTGCGCCGGGATGCTGCGAAGCCCCGGCCTCCCGGCATCCGTGCTGCTGCGAACGGGCTGGCTGCCCCTTCCCGGGGGCGCGAAGCTGACGTGCCTCCTGCCCTCCTCGAACATGCACCTGCCCGCGTCCCTGAACGTCTTCACACACCTGCGCTGAAGCCGCGGCGCGCGCGGGCCCGGTGCACGAGCCGCGAGCCCCAGCCGAACACGGTCCGCATGCCCGAACCCGCGCAGACGCACAGCGCGGGGATGACGAGCAGCAGGTACTGCGGCCACTTGGTGCTCCACAGCAGCAGGAACACCAGCCCCACGACAGCGCCCACCGCCCACACGGGCCGCTCGCGCCATGTCCGGGGTGCGCCCACCACGGCCAGCGGCAGCAACGCCCACGTGTTGAAGGACGTGAGGTAGATGCCCTCCTGCGACCGAGGCAGCCACGGGTCCAGCAGGAACGCGAGCGGCTGATACCAGGGCAGCGCGCTCTTCCGCACGTGTTCGCTGTGCGAGTAGTCCCAGTGGAACGTAACGGACTCCCACAGCGACGCGAACGGCGAGGACCACAGCGCGGGGTTCGCGAGCAGGAACACCGCCACCGTGGGCACGACGAACGCGGCCCACGCGCGCCACCGCGTCCGCGCGCCCGTCACCAGGAACGGCAGGAACGTGAGCCCGCCCACCAGCCCATACGGATACTTCCCCGCCGCCGCCAGCCCCAGCAGCGCGCCGGACACACCCAGCCACGCGAGCGCGAAGCCACCCGGGCCCCGTCGCGCGCGCTCGAAGGCCAGCAACGCGAGCATCGCCAGCAGCCCGGGCACCGCCTCCAGGTACGCCTGGGATGTGTACTTCGTGTGGTACGGATCCCACGCCAGCAGGAGCGCGCCAAACGGATCCACGGTCGCGAGCAGCCCCACCTGGAGGACGCCAGCCACCGCGGACAGGCCCCGCGTCACGCGGAAGGCGGGCCGCGCGGCGTCAGGCAGGGGCTGCCCCATGGGCACGTTCGGCCAGTCGGGTTCGGGGGCGTGCGCCGTCCGCACGGCCTGCGCGAAGAGCAGCTTCACCAGCGGCGGGTGCTCGAAGTTCTCGCGCAGCGCGCCCACGTCGCGCCAGCGTCCCTGGTCCAGCATCCTCGCGTAGGTGTAGGCGATGGGCAGGTAGGTCGCCTCGTCGAAGTCTTGCGACAGCCGTTCCACCGCCTGGAAGCGTTGCCATGCGGCGACCAGGAGGGCGACGAGGGTGACGAGGAGGGCCAGCAGGCGCGCGCGGGACACGCTCGCAGCGATATCACGGCGTCCCATGGAACTGGAGCAGAGGGACCGCCCCGTCCGGACGCAGCCCCCCGAGCAGCCGGGGCGTGGCCCTGGTGTCGCGTGGCCCGACGCCCCAGCTTTGGAGCATGAAGACCGCCTGCATCCTCACCGTCGCCGCCCTGCTCGCGGGTGGATCCGCCGTCGCGAAGAAGACGGACGACATCGTGGAGCTCAAGACACCCCGGACGACCGTGCGCGCGAGCGTGGATGCGCAAGGCCTCCAGGGTCCAGACCTGCGCCTGCGGATGACGAACGACGCGCTGCGCGGACAGGCCTTCCAGCGCCCCGTGGACCTGAAGCTGTCCGACCAGCGCATCCAGGGCACCGTGGGCCAGGAGCCGGTGAACCTCTCCGTGCGCGAACGGCCGGGCGTGGTGGAGATGGCCGGCAACTTCGCGGGCCAGCCCTCGTCGCTGACGCTCAGTCCGGACGAGCTGACGGGCTCGGTGGGGCCGTGCGGCTACAACCTCATCATCGAGCGCGACCGCAAGCACTACAGCGGCACGCGCGCCTGCGGGGACCAGCGCGAGGACAACGTGCACCTCGCCATTCCGGAGTCCCTGGGAGAGGACTCCGCGTCCGGACGCATGGCCGCGCTCAGCCTGCTGCTCTCCCATCCGTGAGTACGGAAGCCAGGGTGCCCATGGTGCCGCGCGGCCGGGTGTAGTGAACTGCGGGCCGTGCCCACCCTTCCTGCTGACGCCGAACCCAAGCGCACCGTCGGTCCCTTCCAACTGCTGGCCCTGGGCGTCAACGGCATCGTGGGCGTCGGCATCTTCTTCGCGCCCGCGGAGGTCGCGGCCCAGGCCCCCGGGATGGGCGCCGTGTGGGCCTTCGCGGTGACGGGGCTCGCGCTGGTGCCGGTGGCGCTCGCGTTCGCGGTGCTCGGGCGGAGGTTCGACGCGGACGGCGGGCCCGTCGTCTTCGCGCGCGCGGCGTTCGGCGAGCGGGCCTCGTTCCTCGTCGGCTGGGTGGCCTACGTCAGCGCCTTCCTGAGCGCCTCCGCGGTGAACGCGGGCCTGGCGCGGGCGCTGGCGCCATCGCTGGGACTGGCGGGGCCGGTGGGCGAGCGCCTCCTGGCCTCCGCGCTGGTGACGGGGCTCGTGGCGCTGGTGGCCACCGGGATGCGCGTGTCGGCGAGGACGTGGACGGCGCTCACGGTGCTCAAGCTGGTGCCGCTGGTGGCGCTGCTGGGGGCCTTCTTCTTCCTGCCCTCCCCCGGAGAGCTGCCGTCGCCCCTGCCCGCCACGGGAGGCTCCTGGCTGAAGGCGGGGCTCGCGGTGATGTTCGCCTTCCAGGGCTTTGAAATCGTCCCGGTCATCGCCGGGCAGGTGCGCTCGGCGGAGCGCACGGTGCCGCTGGCCACGGTGGGTTCGTTGCTGGTGGCGATGCTGCTGTACGTGGGGCTGACGTGGGCCTGCGTGGCGGCGCTGCCGGGCCTCGCGCAGGCGAGCGCGCCCCTGGTGCAGGCGGCGGGCGTCTGGGGTGGCAGGGGGCTGGAGCGCTTCGTGAACGCGGGCACCAGCGTGTCCGCGCTGGGCATCTGCCTGGGGACGCTGGTGACGACGCCGCGCTACCTGTCCGCGCTGGCCTCCGGAGAGCGGTCGCTGTTCGGCCTGGAGCGCATGTCCGCGTCGGGCGTGCCGATGCGGGCGCTCCTGGTGACGTGGGTGCTGGTGATGGGGTTCGTGAACATGGGCGACCTGTCGGAGCTCTTCGCCCTGTCCGCCATCGCGGTGCTGATGCAATTCGGTGTCACCGCTGCCGCGCTCGCGGTGTTGTCGCTGCGGCGGGAGCGGAACCTGAGGCCGGCGCACGCGCTGCTCGCGGTGCCCACGCTGGTGCTGGGGTTGACGCTGGTGGCCTTTGGCGCGAGCGCGCGCGAGGCCGCGGTCGCTTCGCTGGCGGTGCTCGCGGGGCTGGCGCTCATGCAGTTGTCGCGGCCGAGGGTTCCAGCGCCCGGCCCCCAGCCCTGAGCAGGCTGTCCGCACGAGGGGCGGGCAGGCGCCGGGACAACCTGCCAAGTCGGGTTGCGAAGAGGTGACCGGGCCGGGAGACTCCCCCGGGGGTTTTCGGTCGATGCTCGGGTATCAGGCGAACGCGCAATGGCGGGACATGTCCGACTTCGTGGTGCATTTCACGAAGCCCGGGCCCCCGTACCATGACGCCTACCAGAACATGATGAGCATCCTGGGAGCGCGCACGCTCATCCCGGGCGCGGAGGGTTTTGGCATCGCGCGGCGGGAAGCGAAGGTGGCGGACCGGAGCCGTTCGGTGTGTTTCAGCGAGATCCCCATCGACCAGCTGGGGCGTCTGGTGCAGCGCCGGAGCCTGTACGGCATCGCCTTCCGCAAGAGCTTCATCCTGTCGCAGGGTGGAGGCCCCGTCTGGTACGTGCAGTACGGCTCCCCGGCGCACCTGGCGATGAAGCACCAGTTGGCTCAAGCGCTGACGGCGAAGGAGCCGCACAAGGAGCCCGTGTGGGCGGTGACGCCCTTCGTGGACATCCAGGGGGACGCGCACAACGCGCCCTACAACTACCGCTTCGACTGGGAGCGGGAGTGGCGCGTGCCGGGCCTGCTGCGCTTCACGGAGTACGACGTCGCGGCGCTCTTCCTCCCGGAAGAGGTGCACGCGCTGGCCCAGGACTTCTTCGCCTGGGCGGTGCGGGAGCGCGCGGGTCCGGGCTACTTCTGCCCGGTGTTGGACCCCGGCTGGAAGGAAGCGCAGATCGCCGAAGCGCTGGCGAAGCACGCAGAAGGACCACCGCCGACACGCACGGAAAGCAAGCGAGTGCCGGGGTGACGCCCCGTGGGCTCAAGGCTTGTAAGCCTTGAGCAGCCGTTCGAGCTGCGCGACGGGGGAGAAGGAAAAGGCGCGTCCAGTCCGTGTTTTGTTCAAAAAACCTGCCGCCTCAAGGTCGAGCAGATCCTGCCGAGCAGTCTGGTAGACAACCCCATGCTGCCGCCGGTACGACTGGATATCGTAGCGTGCGGCCGGGTGACGAATTGCATGGAGCAGCAATTCGCGCTGGCGATGGTTGAAGTTCGGATCATCCTTTAAAATCAGGTCCACCTGCTTCACCTCCTGCCCCTTGCGCGCCAGATAGGCGTAGAGGTCCTCGGTGGCCCGCTGGATGACATCCAGTTGGTGGAGGAGAAAGTAGGTGACGTCTCCGCGGTCCGTTTCTGTGAAGAGGAACGCGCGACTGTATTGCATCTGGGCGCGTTGGATGATCCTGGAGATAGAGATGAATTCCGCGATCCAGTAGCCCTGTCGGAGCATGCTCCAGTAGAAGAGAGCTCGCGCAGTGCGCCCATTGCCATCAACGAAGGGATGGTCATAGGCGAGCATGAAGTGGAGCACTATTGCGCGTACGACCGGATGGACGAAGACGCTGCCCCCAGGGTGATTCGCGAATGCACAAAGTTGCTTCAGCCGAAGAGGCAGCTCACGGGCATCCGGTGGAACATGGAGGATCTCTCCACTTCCCCGGTCCTGTACCGAAATGGTCTCCTCGCCGCGCCGTAAGCGGCCCTCTTCGCCAGGTTCGAGCGTGCCGTGCGTAATGGTTTCGTGCAGCTCAAGCAGGAAAGAGGTCGTCAGGGGCTCATTCGACTTCCTGCGCAACAGCTCCATGGCCTGGAAGTTGTTGAAGATCATCCGCTCGTCCTTCGTTCGCGGCGGACGTCCCTGCACCAGCATTTCCTTGGCGACTTTTCGCGTCGTGGAGGCGCCCTCAAGCTGACTGGAGGTAATGGCCTCTTCCATCAAGGATCGAACGATGTACCGGTCACGAACATCCGGGTTGGCCAACTGAGGGTCCGCCAGCTCAACCCCCTTGCCGAGTTCACGGTCGATCTGGTGAAGCCCAGCCAGGAGGCTGTCAGGACGCGCGAAGGAGAAGAACCCACCGGTCTTGTCCAGAAGCGGCAGAGTGACGCTGAGCGCGGCGCGGGCGGTCATCACTCGGTACCACCACTCCTCCAGCCCCATGCCCTCGGGAGTCGGATGACGCCGAAGCTCGTCCCAATGCAGGTATCGACCGTTAATCTCCGGACCAATCGAACTACGCCCCAACAAAGCGATGAGGTTCTCGGTTCCAGTTCGAGCAACCGCCTGCAGGAAGGCCTGGAGGTCGGGAGGGGTTGCGGGGATTCGCATCAGCGATGTTCTACCAATTTACTACTAAAATAGCAGTCGATTAGTAGTTCCCTACTTCACCCGCTCGATGCGGTGCTTGCGCCCCTTGATGCGGCCTTCGCTCAGGCGCTGGAAGGCGACCTTCACCACGCGCTTGGAGACGGCGACGAAGGCGTGGTGGTCGTGGATTTCAATCTTGCCCACGTCCGTCGCGGCCAGCCCGCCCGCCTCGCCGGTGAGCGCGCCCAGGATGTCGCCCGGGCGCATCTTGTCCTTGCGGCCGGCGGAGATGGACAGCGTCTCCCAGCCGGAGATGAGCGACACGCCCGGCGTGTTCTCCGGAACCAGCGCCTCCACGTCGCCCTTCTCCAGCTTCACGCCTGTGGTGCCTTCGATGTCCTCCACCTTCCGGCTGTCCGAGCGCGTCACCAGCGAGAGGGCCAGGCCCCGCAGGCCCGCGCGTCCGGTGCGGCCGATGCGGTGCACGTACGCCTCCGGCTGCTGGGGCATCTCGTAGTTCACCACCGCGTCCAGCGCCTCCACGTCGATGCCCCGGCCCGCCACGTCCGTGGCCACCAGCACGCGCGTGCTGTGATTGCGGAACTTCGCCATCACCCGGTCCCGGTCGAACTGCTCCAGGTCGCCCTGCAACCCGTCCGCGCTCACGCCCGCCTTCACCAGCTCGCGCGTCACCTCCACCACCACCGCCTTGAAGTTGCAGAACACGATGGCGGACATGGGCTGGTGCTGCTTCAGGATGCGCAGCAGCATCCCCAGCTTCTCTTCCGGCTGGCACGCGTATGCCACCTGCTGGATGTCCGGCGCCGCCTCCTCCTGCGCCAACGACACCCGCACGGGGTCCTTCTGGAACGCGCGGCTCAGCTTCTCGATGTCGTCGGGGAACGTCGCGGAGAAGAGCACCGTCTGCCGCTTCGACGGCGTCGCGCCGAGCACGCGCTCCATGTCCTCGCGAAAGCCCATGTCGAGCATCCGGTCCGCTTCATCCAGCACCACCGTGGCCAGGTGCCGCAGGTCCAGCACCTCGCGGTCCAACAGGTCCAGGATGCGCCCGGGCGTCCCCACGCCGATGTGCACGCCCTTCTCCAGCGCCTCCACCTGGGGCTTGATGGGCGACCCGCCCGCCAGCGGCAGCACCTGCACGCCGGGCATCCGCCGCGCCAGCCGTCGGATTTCTCCGGCCACCTGCGCGCACAGTTCGCGCGTCGGGCAGAGCACCAGCGCCTGGAGCCGCCGGTCCTGCGTGAGCTTCACCTTCTGCAGGATGGGCAGCGCGAACGCCGCCGTCTTCCCGCTGCCCGTGCGGGCCTGTCCCACGAGGTCCTTGCCCTGCAACAGCACCGGGATGGTCTGCGCCTGGATGGGGGTGGCGGTGCGGAACTCCAGCTCCTCCAACACCTGGAGCAGCGGGGGCGACAGCGCGAGCGCGGAGAAATCCATCGGGGCCTCGGGGGACGGAGGCACTTCGGCGCCTCGGGGGGTAACGCGCGCCCTTGTAGCAGTCTTCAGGGGCCGGAC
>NZ_RAWI01000362.1 GCF_003612125.1 Corallococcus praedator | reverse complement strand
GCGCGGAAGGCTGGGCCTGGGGCGCGGCGGCGAGGAGGAGAACGAGAAGGGCGCTGGGGGTGGCCATACTCTGGAGTGGCAGGACTTTCCGGTGGGCGTGTGGCAAACACACCCCCCCGGCCCCTGCGCGCGGTCAAGATGTAATTGACAACCGTTGTTGAATGCAATCATCTCTTACGCCCATGACCCTCGCTGAGCAAGTGGCATCAACGCGACGCGCTGTGGTCCGTCTCCTCAGCCAGAAGGTTGGTGAGCAAACGGACCGGCCGCTGATGCAGCTGCTCGTGCTGAAGTACATCCACGTGCTGGACATCCACAGCCAGGCGGTCATCGCGGAGCGGCTGCTCATCGACGCGCCCGCGGTGAGCCGGCTGGTGGATCGCCTGGAGGAGGATGGGCTGGTGGAGCGCCGCGCGGGAGAGAACCGCCGCTGCGTGCGCCTGGAGATCACCGACGCGGGCCGCAAGGAGTTCCAGGCCCTGCAGCGCGCGACGGAGTGGCTGGACGAGGAGGCGAAGGCGTACCTGGCGCCCGAGGAGTTCGAGGAGCTGTCGCGCCTGCTGGAGAAGCTCCAGGGCGGCCTCCAGCGGCTCGCGTCCGCGCCTCCAGGCCCAAACCCGTGCGGACCTTCGCGCAAGGACGAGTAGCGCCCGCCACCGCTGGAAACGACGACGGGTGACGACGGGACGGAAACGGGCTCCCGCCCGCGGCCGACCCGCCGCCACCCATGCGTCACTTCCGGGGGGGAAGGAAGAAGGTGGGACTAGCGATGACGGGGGATGTTGCGGGCCAC
The DNA here is from genome assembly GCF_003612125.1 of Corallococcus praedator. Classification (GTDB taxonomy): domain Bacteria; phylum Myxococcota; class Myxococcia; order Myxococcales; family Myxococcaceae; genus Corallococcus; species Corallococcus praedator. The sequence continues at coordinate 8,720 of NZ_RAWI01000362.1, read as the reverse complement.
GTGCAGGGCCCACGCCTCCGCCGAGTCCAGCTCCGCGCGGGCGCTGGCGAAGCGGTCCAACCCCGCGTCCGTGCCGTCGTTGCCGAAGATGGCGTCGTGAAGCTCCTTCTGCGCCCGCGTCAGCCGCAGGCTCGTCTGCAACCACAGCCGGGCCGCCATGCGCGGCGTGATGACGACCTGCGTGGGGTCCCACACCTCCAGGGCGGCGAAGTCAGCGGAAGACAGCTCCTCGTATCCAGCGGCCTGCTCGGTTCGTGCGTTCATGCCCGGATGTTCGCCATGGCCTCCAGGCAGGGCATCCGGGCCACCTGGGCAGGCTGGAAGGCCACTGGTGAGCAGTCGAGGACAGTTCCACCATCCCCTGGGGTACTCGCCTTCCTGGTTTTGCGGGGAGAATCAATACAGCAGGGCTGGGAGAATGCTTCCCACACTGCAATCCTGGAGGGAATCGAGCGCCTTCTCCTAGAATCCTCCGCTCCATTCGTGACGTGCGAGGCATCACCCTGGATCTGAACACCCTGAACAAGCTGCTCACCGTTGGCGTCCAGAACGGGGCTTCGGACATCCACTTCCGCCCTGGCGACCCCCCCATCTACCGGGTGAACGGGGTGCTGCGGCCGTTGAAGATGGAAAAGCTGCAAGCGGATCACACCAAGCAGGTGGCCCTGCACGTGATGAATGATCCGCTGATGAAGGCGCAGGTGGACAGCGTGCAGGAGTGCGACTCGTCCTACAGCCTCCCGGGGGTGGCGCGTTTCCGCGTGAACATCTACCGGCAGCGGGGCTCGCTCGCCTGCATCCTGCGCATCATCCCGGACGAGATTCCCAGCATCGACGGCATGGGCCTGCCGCAGGTGCTGAAGACGATCGCCGGCAACGAGCGCGGGCTGGTGCTGGTGACGGGGGCGACGGGGTCCGGCAAGAGCTCCACGCTGGCGTCGATGATCAACCACATCAACCACACGGAGAGCCTGCACATCCTCACCATCGAGGACCCCATCGAGTTCATCTACAAGAACGTGAAGTCCTCCATCTCCCAGCGGGAGATTGGGCCGGACACGCAGAACTTCGCCATCGCGCTGCGCGCGGCGCTGCGTCAGGACCCGGACGTCATCCTGGTGGGTGAGATGCGCGACACGGAGACCATCGACATCGCGCTGAAGGCGTCGGAGACGGGCCACCTGGTGCTGTCCACGGTGCACACCACGGACGCGTCGCGCACCATCAACCGCCTGGTGTCGGTGTTCCCGGCGGAGGAGCAGACCATGGTGCGGATGCGCCTGGCGGACTGCCTCAAGGCGACCATCTCCCAGCGCCTCTTGCCGCGCGCCACCGGCAAGGGCCGCACGGTGGCGCTGGAGATCATGGTGCAGACGAAGACGGTGGAGCAGTACATCCGCGACGACCGCGCCAGCGAATTGAAGGACGTCATCGAGAAGGGCCGCGACATGTTCGGCATGCAGTCCTTCGATCAGCACCTCACGCAGCTGTACCGCAACGGGGACATCACGCTGGAGACGGCGCAGAGCGCGGCCTCCAACCCCGCCGACTTCCAGCGCGCGCTCGAGTTCGACTGACGGTGTGAAGGAGTGGGATGTACACGACACGGCTTCGGATCATCCACTTCGATGTCTCCCAGGGGGAGTCCTCGCTCATCAGCCTCCTGGGACAGGGGGAGGACTTCCACGTGCTCATCGACGGTGGCCGCAAGTGCCGGGGCCGGTACGTGGCCCGGTGCCTGCGAAGGCTGGGCATCGATTATCTGGATGCCGTCGTCTGCACCCACTTCGACAACGACCACCACGAGGGACTGGTCCCCGTCATCGAGTCGCGCGACATCGACGTGGGACGGTTGCTGGTGCCGAAGTTCGGTTACAACACGGAGAAGTTCGACGGGTTGAAGCGGGCCTGCGAGGAGCAGGACGTGGACTGGGAGGTCGCCGAGAAGGATGAGCTCCTCATCGACAGTGACGGGTGCGAGCTGAAGATCATCCACGTGGGGACGCCCGACATCCGGGACGACAACACGGCCAGCATCGCGTGCCTGCTGACGATGAACAGCTTCATCTACTACACCGGCGGCGACCTTCCCTCGGCCATGGAGGAGCGGCTGCCGCTGCCCGCCCACGTCTGTGCCTTCAAGGTCGGGCACCATGGCGCAGAGACGAGCACCTCGGAGGATTTCGTCGAGGCCCTGAACCCGTCCGCGGCCTTCATCTCCGCGGGACGTCATGTCCACGGCCACCCGCGACAGGAGATCCTCGACTTCTTGCGCGACCAGGACACGGTCCAGCGCGTCTACTCCACCAACTGCGTCAATCCCCGGCAGGGCTTCCACGATGAGGACGCCCTGCTGTCCGTGCACGCGAAGGGGCTGGCGTGCAGCAATCGCACGAATGGCGTCCTGGGCCACATCGTCGTCTACACGGACGACAAGCTGAGCCGGCAGCACACGGACTCGAAGGTCGGCTACTTCGTGCTGCGGCCACCGCCCGAGGGGTATGGGCCCTGGCGGGCCTACAAGCACATCTGCTCCAATCGCAAACACCTGGCGAAGCAATGCTCACCGGGTGGAATCGTCCACCTGCGCGACGACGAGTATCCCGAGTTCCGCCTCGCGGAGCTGTCCCCGAGCATCCGGGCCAAGCGGGCGCGGACGGCGGGGACCTTCACGTTCGCGCCCCTGCTCTCCCTCAGCGAGCAGGAGCGGAAGGTGGAGTTCCGGCCCGGCAGCCCCATCCACAACTACATGGAGGATCCGCCCAACTTCACCGTGGTGCAGGCACCTCAAGGCGCGCCGCGGGTGCCGAAGCGCAAGGCGGCCGTGCTGGTCTATGATCACGCGGACAATGCGAAGCGGACGGGCGCCTGCGTGGGCTGCAACGAGAGGCGAGGACGCGGCCCACCTGACCCGAGCCAGTTGGTGGATTGCTCGCACGACGAGGCCTGGTACGTCTGTGACGATTGCCGCCCGCTCTACCGCAAGGGCTTCGACTGCGAGCAGTAGGGCGCGGGCGGCAGGCCGCCGGGCTTCTCAGGCCTTCTTCGCGGACGGCTTGTTGATGTTCGCGAAGAAGTCGTTGCCCTTGTCGTCCACGACGATGAAGGCCGGGAAGTCGACCACGTCGATCTTCCACACAGCCTCCATGCCCAGCTCCTCGTACTCCAGCACCTCCACCTTGGTGATGCAGTCCTTGGCGAGCCGGGCCGCGGGGCCTCCGATGGAGCCCAGGTAGAAGCCGCCGTGCTTCTTGCACGCCTCGGTGACGGCCGGGGAGCGGTTGCCCTTGGCGAGCATCACGAAGCTGCCGCCCTCCGCCTGGAATTGATCCACGTACGCGTCCATGCGGCCCGCGGTGGTGGGCCCGAAGGAGCCGGACGCGTAGCCCTCCGGCGTCTTCGCCGGGCCCGCGTAGTAGACCATGTGGTCCTTCATGTACTGGGGCATGCCCTCGCCCCGGTCCAGCCGCTCCTTGAGCTTCGCGTGCGCGATGTCGCGCGCCACCACCAGCGAGCCCGACAGGGACAGGCGCGTCTTGATGGGGTAGCGCGACAGCTCCGCGCGCAGGTCGCTCATGGGGCGGTTGAGGTCCAGCTTCACCACGTCGTCGGACAGGTCCGTGTCCTTCGCCTCCGGCAGGTACTTCGCCGGGTCCGTCTCCAGCGCTTCCAAGAAGACGCCGTCGCGGGTGATCTTCCCCAGCGCCTGCCGGTCCGCGGAGCAGGAGACGGCGATGGCCACCGGGCAGGAGGCGCCGTGGCGCGGCAGGCGGATGACGCGCACGTCGTGGCAGAAGTACTTGCCGCCGAACTGCGCGCCGATGCCGGTGCGCTGGGTGAGCTTGAGCACCTCCTGCTCCAGCGCCACGTCGCGGAAGCCGCGGCCCAGGGCGTTGCCCTCCGTGGGCAGCGAGTCCAGGTAGCGCGCGGAGGCGTACTTGGCCGTCTTCAGCGCGAACTCCGCGGACGTGCCGCCCACCACGATGGCCAGGTGGTACGGCGGGCACGCGGCGGTGCCCAGCGAGCGGATCTTCGTCTCCAGGAACGCCAGCAGGCTCTGCGGGTTGAGGACCGCCTTGGTCTCCTGGAACAGGTAGCTCTTGTTCGCGGAGCCGCCGCCCTTGGCCATGAAGAGGAACTTGTAGGCGTCGCCGTCGGTGGCGTAGAGCTCGATCTGCGCGGGCAGGTTGTTGCCCGTGTTGACCTCCCGGTACATGTCCAGCGGCGCCATCTGCGAGTAGCGCAGGTTCGACGTGAGGTACGTGTCGAACACGCCCCGGGAGATGGCTGCCTCGTCGCCGCCTTCCGTGAGGACGTACTGGCCCTTCTTGCCCATCACGATGGCGGTGCCGGTGTCCTGGCAGGAGGGCAGCACGCCGCCCGCGGCGATGTTCGCGTTCTTGAGCAGTTCCAGCGCCACGAAGCGGTCGTTGTTCGACGCCTCCGGGTCCTGGAGGATGTTCGAGAGCTGCCGCAGGTGCCCGGGACGCAGCAGGTGCGAGATGTCCCGCATGGCCTCGCGGGTGAGCAGCGTGAGCGCCTCCGGTGCCACCTGGAGGAAGGACCGGCCGCCGGCTTCCAGCACGGAGACGTGCTCCTTCGTGAGCAGCCGGTAGGGCGTTTCGTCCTTGCCGAGCGGCAGCATGTCCTGGAACTGGAAGTCACTCATCGCGTCGCGTCTCTCACGGGAAGGGTGGAACGAAGGGGCGGGCCATGCGTGCCCGGCCGGGGACTCTACCGGGCCTGTTCCCGGGGTGGCACCACGTAGAGGTACACCGGGGTGCGGTACAGGTCGTCCAGCCGCACCGTGCGCGCGGGCGTCCACCCCCGGAGCGCGAAGGTGTGGCTCAGGACGCGGGCGCCCTCGGGCAGCTCGGCCGCGAAGCGGGGCGCCAGGCGCGCCATGTGGCCCCGGGACAGGTAGCAGATGACGCAGCTTGCGTCCTGGAGGGACGCACGGAAGAAGTCCTCGCGACGCAGGATGAGGTTCGCGCGGGGGAAGCAGCGCTGGCGCAGCCGCATGAAGAGCAACGGCAGCCAGGACAGCTCGTAGGCGACGACGCGGGCCTGGGGGCAGTGGTCGGCCAGGAGGAAGGCCACGCCGCCCCAGCCCGCGCCCAGCTCCAGCAGCGTGCCCGTGGTGTCGCGCGGAAGCATCGCGAGCAGCGCCCGCCGCACGCGGGGCGGGCTGGGCATGGGGGGCGCGCCGGTGCGCAGCGTGGACACGACGATGGACAGCGCCCCCGCGAGGAGCACCGCCCAGAGCAGCAGGAAGAGGAGGGTGCCCGTCGCGTTCACCGGGCGCGCATCATCGCAAATGAGGCCGGGCCCGGGGCCCTACTTGCGGGGGTGGTGGCCCGCGTCCGCATGGCGCACGGGCGAGGGAGGCAGGGGCTTCACCCGCGCGACGGCGGGGGCCGGTTCAGCGCCCTCGAACAGGGCCCGGCCCAACACGAAGCAGAAGACCGCTCCCACGGAGAGTGCCATCACGTTCCAGTAATACCCCATGGGCCCCACCACCAAGCACGGACCATGCCGTTGCCCGGGCGCACTCGGAAGGTGGGGGTCGGACGAACCCGGTTGTGTCCCTTCGCGCTACAGCGGCGGACCCGGGCGTTGCCCTCCAGGCAACAAGGCCCTCACGTGGCGTTCAATGCTCGGAGGCCCAAGGGTTTCACCTGGGGGCGCGGGCCCCCTGCACGCCGGGCGTGGCTCAGACGGAGGGCGCGTCGGCGGGCTCGGGCGTGGGCTCGGGCGGCGGCCGGTGCGCGGCGGACTCCAGCCGGTCCACATCGCGCAGCTCGGGGAAGAGCCACGCCCAGAGGCCCACCACGATGAGGGTGCCCACGGCGCCAATCACCACGGCGTGCACGGCGCCCAGCGCTTCGGCGAGCGAGCCCGCGCGGAACTCGCCCAGCTCGTTGGAGGCGCCAATGCACATCGTGTTCACCGCGCCCACGCGGCCGCGCATGTCGTCCGGCGTGGAGACCAGCTCCAGCGTGTGGCGCACCACCACGCTCACCATGTCCGCTGCCCCACCGATGGCGAGCGCCACGAGCGACAGGGGCAGCGACGTGCTCAGGCCGAACACCAGCGTGGCCGCGCCGAACACCGCCACCGCGCCGAACATCTTCCAGCCGGCATTGCCACCCAGCGGACGGAACGCGAGCAGCACCGCCACCACGGCGGCGCCTGCGGCCGGAGCGCTGCGCAAGAGGCCCAGGCCCCACGGCCCGGTGTGCAGCACGTCGCGCGCGTAGATGGGCAGCAGCGCCACCGCGCCGCCCAGGAGCACGGCGAACAGGTCCAACGTGAGGCTGCCCAACAGCAGGCGCTTCTGGCGCACGAACCGGAGGCCCGCGACGAGCGTGTTCAGCGAGATGGGCTCGCGCGACGCGCTGCCCGTCCGGACCTTGAGCGAGAGGATCCACACCACCGTGAGCGCGCACAGCGACGCGGACGCGATGTAGACGCCCTTGCCGCCCAGCCACCCGTAGAGCAGGCCGCCCACGGCGGGCCCCGCGATGGTGGCCACCTGCCACGTGGTGGAGTTCACCGCCACCGCGCGCGTCAGCTCTCCGGGCGGCACCAGGTACGGCGTGAGCGCGGAGCCCGCGGGCGCGTAGAAGGCCCTCGCGGTGCCGAACAGCACCAGCACGCCGTAGACGAACCGCACGTCGGTGACGTGGCCCAGCGTGAAGGACAACAGCAGCAGGCTGCACACCAGCATCACGGCCTGGCAGATGGCGAGGATGCGGCGCCGGTCGAAGCGGTCCGCCACCTGTCCGCCCAGCAGGCTGAAGGCGAGGAAGGGGAGGAACTGCGCCAGGCCCGTGTAGCCCAGCGCCAGCGCGCTCCCGGTCAGCTCGTACACCTGCCAGCCGATGGCCACCGATTCAATCTGCGCCGCGAGCACCGCGCACAGACGGGCGATTTGATACAGCCGGAAGTCGCGATGCCGGAAGACGGACGTGCTGAGGGCGTTGGCCATGCTGGGGTCGGGCTGTAACGCAGCCCGACCTCCGCCGCCAGCCACAAGGCGTGGCGGCCCCTGACAGCCCTACGAGGTAGCGCGCATCCGGTTGAGCCGGTCGTAGTGGCGGTAGCCCAGCTTGTCGAGCGCGGCGGGCGGCGCGAGGCCGATGTCCACCAGCGTCTTGATGTCGTACGTGCCCGCGAGCACCGGCGGCGCGTAGTTGCCCACCGCCTCCGGCGTGCGGAAGCCCGGCAGCGGGAAGAGCACCGTGCTGGTGTGCACGTGCATGAAGTGCGCGGCGGACTGGCGCTGCCACCCCGGCACGCCCGGCGCGGTGATGACGTGCGGCGTGGCGAGGAACGTGCCGCCGGTGAGGATCTCCAGCTGCTGGCCCACCTGCGCCACGATGCAGCCCGCGGGCGCGGTGCCGCGCACCATCTGGCCCTGCGGCGCGTCCGGCGACGCGCGCGTGCGCAGGTACAGGCCGCTCTGGTCATCCGGCTTCGGCGCCGGACGGCCCTCGGGGTTCAGGAACCGGCCCCCGGGCAGCAGCGTGAGCAGGTTGAAGTCCGTGTGCTCCTCGCCCCAGAGGATGCCGGTGTTCACCTGCGACGGGCCCAGGGGTAGGTACTGGAGCGCGCGCGTGACGTGGGGCGCGCGGTCGCAGAAGTCCGTGAAGGTGCTCTCCGGCAGGTTCAGCGCCAGCGCGGAGCCGCGCAGCAGCTTGAGCCCGGCCTCGTGCAGCGCGCGGCCCATGGTGAGCAGGCCGTCCTGGAAGTACGGCGGCGCGGAGTCGGGCCAGATGTTCTCCGGGTACAGCTCCGGGAACTCCAGCGCGGACTGCGCGTCGTTGGGCGTGGGCGCCGCGAAGTAGCACTCCTTGAAGTCCGGCTGCCCGTTGCCGGCGACGGCGACCTCCGTGTTGGGCGGCGTCCACCCGCGCTGGTACCAGAGGTCCGCGCGGCCCAGGGGGCGCTTCACGGCTTCGGGCAGGGCGATGAACGCGGAGAACGCGTCGTAGAAGCGCTCCAGCGCGGGCGCGTCCACCCCGTGGTTCTTCACGAACACGAGTCCGAAGACGCCAAAGGCCTCGCGCAGTGCCGCCGCGGCCCGCTCGAGGCGGGCCGGTTCGCCCGACGCGAGGTCCGCGAGGTCGACCGTCGGGATGTGGATCGAGGAGGTGTCCGCCATGGTGGGCCCAGGTGTATCGCGCCCGGGCCCTCATGAGGAGGGGGACAATGCCTGCCCGCTTGAAGGAGGACACCCGCTTCCCGGGAAAACCGGGAGCTGCCCGTCAGCGCGCGGTGAGCGTCACGTCCACCGGGGCGCACTTCACCGGGGTGGGCTTGTAGTCGCCGCCCGGGCGGGGCACGTCCTCCTGGCGCGTGGCCACGTCCATCAGCTCATCGCGGAAGGTGATGCGGTAGGTGCCCGGCGTCTTGAAGTCATAGGCCTGCGTCACCTCCACGCGGTTCTCCGCCGTGGCGCCCGGGGCCAGGGCCTCGTAGCTGGAGGCGGACGGCGCGGCGCGCTTCACCATGGGGCCCTGGTACTGCACCTCCGTCCCGTCGCGGGTGACCTGGAACACGGTGCCCAGGATGCCCTCCAGCGGCGTCTGCCACTTCAGGACCCAGACCGGTTGCGCGGAGCGGTTGGTGAGCTTGAAGAGGACCTCCACGCTCTCGCCCACGTGGGCCGTCGCGGGGGCGCTCAGGGTGCACTCCAGGTTCGGGGTCGTCACGGC
>NZ_RAWI01000361.1 GCF_003612125.1 Corallococcus praedator | reverse complement strand
GGGGAGGGGCTGGCGACCCTTGCACGCGGGCCTGCCCGGTCGCATGGTGGGCGGGAATGTCCTACCGCCGCTCGACCCACTTCGTCACCGCCCCGGATGGCACCCGGGTGGCGGTCCACCACCACGACGCGGGCCTGCCGGACGCGGAGCGGGACCGGGTGCTCGCGGGCCGGCCGCCGGTGCTGCTGACCAATGGCATCGGGACGTCGGAGAACTTCTGGCGCCACATCGTCACCAACCTGGAGCAGGACCACCGCGTGGTGCACTGGGACTACCGGGGGCACGGCGGCAGCGACGAGTCACGCGACGGCGACTACCGCGTGAAGGTGCACGTGGACGACCTGGAGCGCGTCACCGAGGAGACGATTGCGCGTGGCAACGGCCGGCCGCCGCACCACATCGCCTTCTCCATGGGGGTGCGCATCCTGCTGGAGCTGTACCGACGCCGCCCGGAGTTGGTGCCGTCCATGACGCTCATCGCGGGGACGCCCGGGGTGCCGGGCGCGGCGGATCCCCGTTGGGGTTCGCGGCTGGCGCTGTCCGCCACGCGCCAGATGCTGCGGGCCGGTACGCCCTGGGTGCCCGTGGTCGCGCCCGCGGTGAAGGCCGTCATCGCCAGCCGCTTCGCGGATCCGCTGGCCCGGGCCGTGGGCGCGCTGCGCGCCCGGGCGCCGCGCGAGGACATCGCCGAGTTCCTGGACGCGCTCTACCGCATGAGCCCCCAGGCCTACTGGCACACCCTGCGCGGCCTCACCGAGGGCCACGCCTGGGACGTCGTGTCCACCGTGAGCGTGCCCGTGTTGATCATCGCCGCGCGCGATGACGTGCTCGTGCCGCTGAGCGAGGTCCAGCGGCTGCACCGCGCGCTGCCTCAGGCCGAATGGCTCCAGGTGGACGACGCCGGCCACGCGGGCCTGCTGGAGGCCGGAACGGAGATCTCCGAGGCCGTCCGGTGCTTCCTCCTGGTCCACGGGCTGGAAGCGCCGGCCTCCGTGCAACCCCCCGTGATCCGGGGCTGATCCAACCCTCAGGATGGCCCCCCTCCAGGGTTGTCGGGTTTTGAGAAACCGATGGCCTGCGTCGTCAAGAAAACGGGCTCCGAAAGTGCCCGGGTGGATTTGCGTCCTCCTGTAATTTTGTGGTTTTTAGGAGGCTCTGTACTCAACACGGAGTCTCCATGTCCTTGTCTTTCCGGCACTTGCTGGTCCCTTTGTCAGCGGTGCTGTTGTTGTTGTCCGCGTGCGGTGGTGATGATCCGAAGGACCCTGTCTGCGGCAACGGCATCGTCGAGAGCGGTGAAGCGTGTGACGACGGCAATCGCACCGAAGGCGATCGCTGCAACAACAGCTGCCAGATCACGACCCCGACGGTCGATGCGGGCACCGAGACCGACGCAGGCACGGTGACGGACGCGGGCACCGAGACGGACGCGGGCACGGAGACGGACGCGGGCACGACGACGGATGCCGGCACGGAGACGGACGCGGGCACGGAGGCGGACGCCGGCACGGTCGACGCGGGCACGGAGACGGACGCCGGCACGGTCGACGCTGGCACGACGACGGACGCCGGTACGACGACGGACGCGGGCACCGAGACGGACGCGGGCACGACGACGGATGCGGGCACCGAGACGGACGCCGGCACGGTTGACGCGGGCACGGAGACGGACGCCGGCACGGTTGACGCGGGCACGGAGACGGACGCGGGCACCGAGACGGATGGCGGCGCCATCGACGCGGGCCCCGGGCCGGATGCAGGCACGGAGACGGACGCGGGCACCGAGACGGACGCGGGCACGGTCGACGCCGGCACGGAGACGGACGGCGGCACCGACGCGGGTCCCGCGCCGGACGCTGGCACGGAGACGGACGGCGGCACGACGGACGCGGGCACGAGCCCCGTGACGCTCACCGCGCTGGAGCCGGCCGCGACCTTCGCGCGCTCGGGCACCACGGGTGAGACGATTCCGGAGTCCCTGGAAGTGACGCTGAGCGCCCCGGCCGACACGGCCGTGTTGGTGCAGGTCACCTCGTCCAGCCCCTCGGTCACCGTGGCCAACAACGGCCAGGTGGTGGTGCCGGCGGGTGCTCGTTCGGCGGCGGTCATCGTGACGGCGAACGCGGCGGCGGGTTCCGCCAAGGCGACGCTGACGGCCACGCTGGGCTCGGACTCGCGTGCCGCCACGGTGCGCGTGCTCGGTGAGACCGAGGCCGCCTCGCTGGCGTTCCTGTCGCCGGAGACGGTGGAAGTGGCCCCGGGCAAGACGGTCAACCTGACCGTGACGCTCGACGTGCCGCCCGCGACGGACACGATCATCGCGCTCTCCACGACGGGTGGCGTGGGCACGGTGCCTGCGTCGGTGACGGTGCCGGCCAACCAGATCTCCGCGAAGTTCGCCCTCACGGGTGGCGCTTCCGGCGCGACGGGCACGGTGGTCGCCACGCTCAACAGCCAGTCGGTGTCCGCGCAGGCGAAGGTCACCTCCGAGCCCACGACGAACCACATCATCATCAGCGAATTCGCTGGTGCGGGCCCGGGTGGCGCGAACGACGAGTTCGTCGAGCTCTACAACCCGACGAACGCGGAAGTGAACATCGGTGGCTGGAGGATCCAGTACAAGAGCGCCACGGGGACCTCCTACACCGGCAACTTCGTTCTGCCGACGAGCGCCCGCATCGCGGCCCACGGCTACTACCTGGTGGCCAATGGCAGCTACGCGGGCTCCGTCGCCCCTGACGCGAACTGGGCCGGGACCATCTCCATGAGCGCCACTGCGGGCCATGTGCGAGTGGGGCCCGCGAACCTCTCCACTGCCATCTCCGACGCGAATGCGGTGGACACGCTGGGCTTCGGTGCCACGGCGAACTCCGCGGAAGGCGCGAGCCCCGTCAGCAGCGTGCCCGGCGCCGCCGGCAGCCTCGAGCGCAAGGCCAACGCCGGCTCCTCCTCCGCCACCATGGAGAGCGGCGCGGACGCGACGAAGGGCAATGGCTACGACACGAACGTGAACAACGCGGACTTCATCAGCCGTACCACGCGTGGCCCGCAGAACAGGGCGAGCGGCACCGAACAGCCGTGACGCACTGAGTAGGACCGGCCCCCATCGTCCTTCCAGGGACGGTGGGGGCTGGAAATACCCGCGCGCTTTCGCCATAAGCGGGGGCGTGCGAGTCGTCTCCTGGAACGTCAACGGTCTGCGCTCCATCCACCGCAAGGGGTTCCTCCCGTGGCTGTCCAAGGCCCGGGCGGACATCGTGGGGTTGCAGGAGGTGCGCGCCCGCGTGGAGCAGCTTCCCGCGGAGGTGCGCTCCCCCCGCCGTTGGAAGACCCACTTCGTGGCCGCGGAACGTCCCGGCTACAGCGGCGTGGGCCTCTTCAGCCGCCATGAGCCGGACGCCCTGGACACCCTCCTGGGAGCGCCCGCCGTGGACGCGGAAGGCCGCCTCCAGTTCGCCCGCTTCGGCAAGCTCACCGTGGTCAACGGCTACTTCCCCAATGGCAACGGGAAGGACCGGGACCTGAGCCGCATCCCCTTCAAGCTGGACTTCTACCAACGCCTCTTCGCGCGGCTGGAGAAGCCACTGCGCGACGGCGAGCGCGTGCTCGTGATGGGCGACTTCAACACCGCGCACCGCGACATCGACCTGGCGCGCCCGCGCGAGAACCGCGAGACCAGCGGCTTCCGCCCGGAGGAGCGCGAGGAGTTCGACCGGTGGATCCGCTCGGGCTGGGTGGACACCTTCCGCCACTTCAACCCCGCGGGCGGTCACTACTCCTGGTGGAGCCAGCGCGCCGGCGTGCGCGAGAAGAACATCGGCTGGCGCATCGACTACGTGCTGGCGAGCCCCGCGGCGCTCGGCTACGTGCAGAAGGCCGCGGTGCATCCGGACGTCCACGGGTCGGATCACTGTCCTGTGAGCGTGGACCTGGATCCGGCCGTCCTCTCCTGAAACCCCAATCGTGCCCAAGGGACCCCCGTCATGAACGCACTGCTCTCCATCTGGACCTGGGTCGAGGTGGGCCTCGTGGCCCTGGTGGGCTTCTTCGTCCAGCTCACCCTGTTCATCTTCACCGCCCTGTTCGACAAGCGCCGTCAGGTGGCGGGGCGCTGCTTCCGGCTGGTGGGCTTCACCGCCGCGAAGCTCACGCCCTTCTGGCGCTTCGGCACGCACGGCGTGATTCCCAACGGCATCGCGCCCAACACGGTGGTGGTGAGCAACCACGAGTCCAACGCGGATCCGTTCCTCATCTCCCACCTGCCGTGGGAGATGAAGTGGCTGGGAAAGAAGAGCCTCTTCCGCGTGCCCGTGGTGGGCTGGATGATGAGCATGGCGGGGGACATCCCGGTGGAGCGCGGCGATCGCGACTCGGCCGCTGGCGCCATGGGGCGCTGCAAGGCGTGGCTCGCCAAGGGGATGCCGGTGATGATCTTCCCGGAGGGCACGCGCTCCAAGACGGAGGACCTGCTGCCCTTCAAGGACGGCGCCTTCCGGCTCGCCATCGAGGCGCAGGCGGACGTGCTGCCCCTGGCGGTAAGCGGCACGCGGCTCGCGCTGCCCAAGCACTCGTGGAGGTTCGCCACGTCGCGCGGGCTGGTGACGGTGGGCACGCCCATCTCCACGAAGGGGATGACCCTGGACGACGTGGAGACGCTGAAGAACCAGGCGCGCGCCCAGATTGAATCCCTGCGCGCGATGCTCAAGCCCCTGACGGGAAGCGGGACGCCCGTCGCGGCGACGGACGCCCACGTCGCCCGGTGAGCAACCGGCGGGCCGGGTGGCATGTTGTTGGGCATCGGTCGCTTCCCAGATTGTTGTTCGTTTCAGCCAGGGCTGGACTATGGAGTCCGGAGGACCGTCATCCACGGCCCTGACCGGCGCGCCGCGCCCAGGAAGGAAGCGTGATGGGTCCGGAGGGTCCTCGGGAAGAACAGCGGCTGGCCACGGGCATCCCCGGTCTGGACACGGTGCTCTGCGGGGGCCTGCGCAAGGGCCGCATGTACATGGTCCTGGGGCTTCCGGGCGCGGGGAAGACCATCCTCGCCAACCAGATCTGCTTCCATCAGGCGACCGAGGGTCGCCGCGTGCTGTACCTGACGCTCCTGGCCGAGTCGCACACGGACCTGGTGAACAACCTCCAGACGCTGTCGTTCTTCGATCCGGCCTGCGTGCCCGGAAACATCAGCTACCTGAGCGCCTTCACCATCCTGGAGCAGGGGGGGCTGGACGCACTCGCGGCCCTGGTGCGCAAGGAGGTCAAGGCGCACAAGGCCTCGCTGCTCGTGCTGGACGGCCTGCTGGCCGCGGAGGAGCTGGCCCCGTCGCGCCAGGCACTCAAGAAGTTCATCCACGGCCTCCAGGTCGTGACAAGCCTCATCGGCTGCACCACCCTGGTGCTCACCACCGGGGGCGACAAGGGCCTGCGCGCCGAACACACCATGGTGGACGGCCTGCTGCTGCTCCAGCAGCGCATCTTCGGGGTGCGCACCCTGCGCGAGTTGAGCGTGCGCAAGTTCCGGGGCAGCGCCTACAAGATGGGGGCGCACAGCTTCGAAATCACCGGTGACGGCCTCACCATCTACCCCCGCCTGGAGTCGATGGTGGACGGTCACCTGGTGCCCGGCGCGGGGACGCGTGAGCGCGCTGCTTTCGGCGTGCCCGGCCTGGACACGATGCTCCAGGGAGGTGTGCCCGCGGGCTCCACCACCATCCTCCTGGGCCCCCCGGGCAGCGGCAAGACGCTGCTGGGCATGAGCTTCCTGGCGGAAGGCGCCCGGCGGGGGGAGCCTGGCCACTACTTCGCCTTCTATGACGCACCGGAGCGGATGCTCGCCCAGGCGGCGGGGGTGGGTCTGCACCTGCAGCCGTTGATGGAGCGGGGCGACCTGGAGGTGAGCTTCCGGCCGCCCACGGAGAACATCCTCGACAAGCTGGGCACCGAGCTGCTGACCTCCATCCGGAGCGGGCGGGTGCGCCGCATCTTCCTGGATGGCTATGAGGCGCTGCGCCGCGCCTCGCCGCGCAAGGCCCGGGTGTCACGCTTCCTGGCGGCGCTCGTCAACGAGTGCCGGGTGCGCGAGGTGACGCTGGTCTACACCGCCGAGTCCACCACCGCGTTCGGTCCGGAGGTGAAGTTCCCGCTCAAGGGCATCTCCATGGTGGCGGAGAACATCCTGTTCCTGCGCCTGACGGAGCTGCACTCCGCGCTGCGCCGCTTCGTCGCGGTGCTGAAGGTGCGCAACAGCGACTATGACCCCTCGCTGCGGGAGCTGCACATCACCGGCAAGGGACTCCGGGTGGGCAATCCCTTCGCGGAAGGTCAGATGTTGGTGACGGGCCTTGCCCGCACGCGCGCGCAGGAGACCACCCCCCTGTCCAAGCCGAGCCGCAACGTCCGCAAGCGTGCGGCGGCCAAGGCAGCCCTCCCGAAGCCACCCCGGAACGTCCGCAAGCGCCGAGGGACCTGACCATGGGGCCCGTCCTCATCGTCGACGACGAGTTTGGCATCGTGGAGGCCGTCCGCGACCTGTTGTCGGACGAGGGCTACCGCACCGCCACGGCCCTCAACGGCCGCGAGGCCCTGGAGCGGATGGCGCGCGAGCGTCCGTCGATGGTGCTGCTGGACTACATGATGCCGCTGCTCAACGGCCCCGGCGTGCTGGAGGCCATGCAGCGCGACCCGGTCCTGCGCGACGTCCCGGTGGTGATGATGAGCGCCAGCCCGCCGGAGTTCTGGCTGCACCTGCCGTGCGCGGGCTTCCTGCCCAAGCCCTTCGACATCGAGCAGCTGCTCGCCATCGTCCGCCAGATCATCGGCGGGCCTCCGCTGCACTAGTTTCGCGCCACCTCGAAGGCGCGACGTCTGTCCAAGCCACCGCGAGGCAAGCGGGCGCGCACCGCGTGCTCCACCCTCGCGTGACCGCCTCAGCGGACATTCCCACCGCCGGCTGAAAACCCTTCACACGCCGCAGCGCGGCAGACGCGCCAGCCCGGTTTACCGGGTGTATGGCTTCGTCGCGCGCTTGCAAATCAGTGAAGGGGGCTGGTATTTCTTCGACCATCGAACGAACTCGCATGTGTTCGCGATGAGCGGGGACGCGGGATGGCTCCATGCAGCAGGAGCCCAGGGTGGCAGGGGAGGGTGTCCCCCTCTGACGCGCAGCGGCGGATGTAACGCAGCGCAGCACGCGAACGGCGACTTCCAACATCGACTGATTTCTTCGCCGTAAGAACGAAGTCATCCCAGCAAGACAACCAGGAGGGGATCGCATGAATCGCAACAAGCGTTTCGCGTGGACGTGGGCGGCCGCCGGAGTTTTCGCGGTCGCGGGACTCATTGGCGCCTGTGATCCCGAGGACACGGACAAGCCGACGCCCCAGGCCGACGCCGGCACCAAGACGGACGCGGGCACGAACACGGACGCGGGCTCCAACACCGACGCGGGCACGAACACGGACGCGGGCTCCAACACCGACGCGGGCTCCAACACCGACGCCGGCACGACGACGGATGCGGGCACCACCACCGACGCCGGCACGGAGACGGACGCGGGCACGGTGGACGCAGGTCCGCAGTCGGCGTTCCCCCTGGCGGTGGACGGTACCTGGGGTGCCAGTGGCTACATGGGTGACAACGACGGCATCACGGACGAGCCCACCTGCGCCGCGACGCGTCCTGGGACGGGCCTGGGGGTCTGCCACAAGTTCACCCTGACCAAGAAGGCTCAGGGCTGGGGCGGCGTCTACTGGCACTTCCCCGAGGGCAACTGGGGCGAGCTGGACGGCGCCGAGGTTCCTCCGGGCGCGAAGTCGGTGTCCTTCTACGCCTGGGGCCAGGCGGGCGGAGAGGTGGTCGGCTTCTTCGTGGGCAGCGGCGCCGCATCCAAGGACAAGTTCAAGATCGAGACGGGTGACATCACCCTGAACGCGCTGCCGACGAAGTACACCATCGACATCAGCATCATCAATTACGGCAAGGTGGGGGGTGGCTTCGGTTGGTCGGCGGGCGGCAAGGATGTGCCGACCGTCTTCTTCCTCGACGACATCCACTGGCACTGACGCCCCACCGCGCCTGAACGGCGCGCACACCAGACACAGAACGTGAGCGGACGATGAAAGCGGGAATGGCGGTGTTGACGGTCGATGCGGCGGGCATGCGCGCGCAGAACAGCGGCCTGTTGCTGAACATGATCTGGCGCGAGCGTCAGATCTCCCGGGCGGAGATCGCCCGGCGCACGGAGCTCAGTCCGTCGACCGTCTCCGCCATCGTCGCGGACCTGGAGCATGCGGGCCTGGTGCGCAGCATTGGCGCCGGGGTCTCCCGCGGGGGCCGCCGTCCCACGCTCATCGGCTTCTGTGACGAGGCCTTCAGCCTGGTGGGCGTCGAACTGGGCGCCTCCCACGTCACGGTCGTCCTCACGGACCTCCGCGGCCGCGTGCGCACGCAGAGCAAGGCGAGCCACGCGGTCCGCGGCGATCCGGAAGGGTCGCTGCAGAAGGCGAAGGAGCTGGTGCAGGAGTGCCTGGACGCCGAACGCGTGCCCCGGCGCTCCGTGGTCGGCATGGGGGTGGCGGTGCCCAGCCCCGTGCACCCAGCGTCGCCCGGAAAGATGTCGCCCCTCATCCTGCCCGCCTGGAAGAACGTGGACGTGCAGGAGTGGTTCGAGACGGCCTTCGACATGCCGGTGTTCGTGGACAACGACGCGAACCTCGGCGCGCTGTCGGAGTGCTTCTGGGGCGCGGGCTCCGGGGGCGAGGACCTGACGTACATCAAGCTGGCCACCGGTATCGGTGCCGGCCACATCATCCACGGCGACGTGTACCGGGGCGCGGGCGGAACGGCCGGTGAAATCGGGCACATCGCGGTGGACTCCAACGGGCCGCTCTGCGTGTGCGGTCTGCGCGGCTGCCTCGTCACCCTCATCGGCTCCACGGCGCTCACCGAGAGAGCCCGCGAGCTGATGGGAACGCGGGGCCGCAAGGGCCCCACGGTGCGCGACCTGGTGGACGGCGCCCGCGCGGGTGACGCCGCCGCGAAGCAGATCATCGACGGCATGGGCGCGTACCTGGGCATCGCGGTGGGCGGCCTGCTCAACCTGTTGAACCCCGCCATCGTGGTGCTCGGCGGAGAGATTTCGTCGGTGGGCGAGATGCTGCTCGACCCGTTGCGCGCGTCGGTGCGCCAGCGCGCGCTGTCCGTGTCCATGGCGGAGACGCGCATCGTCACGTCGGCGCTGGGAGAGCGGGCCATCGCCGTGGGCGCGGCCACCCTGGTGTTGCAGGCGGCTCTTCGGGACCGCTCCCTGTTTCCCACGCAGAACGTCGGGAGGTCCGCATGACGTCGCGTCGTCTTCTTGCCGCCCTGGCCCTGTCTGGCCTGGGCCTGATGTCGTGTGATCCCGCCGCCGGGGTGGTCAACAAGCCGGAGACGCCGAAGCCCGACACGGTGCTTCCGGACACCGGCTGGGAGCTCGTCTGGCAGGACGAGTTCGACGGCCCCGCGGGCACGCTGCCCGCGAGCGAGCGCTGGCGCCCGGAGGTGGGCGGGGA
>NZ_RAWI01000360.1 GCF_003612125.1 Corallococcus praedator | reverse complement strand
GCCCGTGACGCCGTCCTCCACCGCGACGAAGCCCCGCATCCTGCTGGCGGATGACAACGCCGACATGCGCGACTACCTCACGCGCCTGCTGACCCCGCGCTGGAGCGTGGAGACGGCGACCCACGGCCTCCAGGCGCTCGCCGCCGCGAGGGCGAACCCGCCCGACCTCATCCTCTCCGACGTGATGATGCCCGGGATGACCGGCATGGAGCTGGTCCAGGCCCTGCGCGCGGACGAGCGCACCCGGACCATTCCGCTGGTGCTCCTGTCCGCCCGCGCGGGCGAGGAGGCCACCATCGAGGGCCTGCGCAGCGGCGCGGACGCCTACCTCGTCAAACCCTTCTCCGCGAACGAGCTCATCGCGCGCGTGGACTCCCAGCTCACGGTGTCCCGGCTGCGGCAGGAGGCGCTCCACGCGGAGCGCACGCACACGGAGGAAGCCACCCGCCTGCTGGAAGCCTCCCGGCAGGCCACCCGCTCGCGCGAGGAGACCCTCGCGGTCGTCAGCCACGACCTGCGCTCGCCGCTCACCGCCATCGGCACCGCGGCCGAGCTGCTCCAGCGGGCCCTGGGCAACGGCGAGCGCGAGACCCGGCTGCGCCGACACACCGACTCCATCCGCCGCTCGGTGGGGCGCATGAACCTGCTCATCGCGGACCTGCTGGACCTGGCGAGCATCGATGCGGGCACCCTCTCCATCGAGGTGCGCCCGCAGACGGTGGAGGAGCTGGTGCGCGAAACCCGGGAGCTCTTCGAGCCCCAGTGCGCGGAGAAGGGCCTGCGCTTCACCGTCGACCTGGAGCCCGGACGCGTCCTGCGGTGCGACAAGGAGCGCATCCTCCAGACGCTCGGCAACCTCATCTCCAATGCCATCAAGTTCACGCCCCAGGGAGGCAGCGTGGGGCTGAAGGTGGAAGCGGTGCCGGGGACGCGGGACGTGTGCTTCGGCGTGACGGACACCGGCCCGGGCATCGCCCCGGAAGCGCAGGCGCGCATCTTCGACCGCTACTGGCACGCGGCCCAGAAGCAGCGGGAGGGCCACGGCCTGGGCCTCTCCATCGCGAAGGGCATCGTGGAAGGCCACGGAGGCCGGCTCTGGGTGGAGAGCGAGCCGGGCCGGGGCAGCACCTTCTGGTTCTGCCTTCCGGCCGAGCCCCGGGTCCGGGCCGCCGCGCGCGCGCTCCTGCCCGTGCAAAGCCAGACACCCCACACCCCACCGAAGGCGGGCCGGGACGAGGCGTTCATCCAGGGCGGCGGAGAGATGGGCGCCCTCATGCGCGCGTTCGACTGGTCCACCAACTCGCTGGGCCCGCTCGAGGGCTGGCCCCAGTCCCTGCGCACCTCCGTCAGCACGATGCTCCGCTCGCCGTACCCCATCATCCTCTTCTGGGGCCCCCAGCTGCGCATGCTCTACAACGACCCGTTCCGCCCCATCCTGGGCGAGAAGCACCCGGGGACCGTGGGGGCCCGGGGCCACGAGGCGCTCGCGGAGGAGTGGGGACAGCTGGGCCCCCTGATGAAGCGCGTCCACGAAACGGGCGAGCCGCTGTTCATCGAGAACGGGAACGTCAACTTCGCGCGGCGGCCGGGTGGCCTGCGGGAGGAGTCCTACTTCACCTGGTCCTACAACCCGACCATCGGGGAGTCGGGGGAGATCGCCGGCCTCTTCGCCATCGCGAGCGAGACGACGCGTCAGGTGGTCGGTGACCGCCGGCTGGCCATCCTCCGGGAGCTGTCCATCCGGGCGGCGCTCGACAAGAAGGTCGAGGCCATCTTCCGCTCGCTGGAGGCGGTGCTCGCGCACGCGGCGCACGACCTGCCCTTCGCGCTGCTCTACGTGGTCAACGAGGGCAAGGCCCGTCTGGTGAGCTGCGCGAACCTCGCGCGAGGCGCCCCCGCGGCCCCGCTGGAGGTGCTGTCCGGCGACACGACGTCCTGGCCGCTCGCCCGCGTCGCGGGTTCGGGACAGGAGGCGTTGGTGGACGACCTGCCCACGCGGTTCGGGCCGCTTCCCGGCGGGCCCTGGCCCGAGCCCACGACGCGCGCGCTGGTCCTCCCGGTGCCCCTGGGCGCGGAGACCGGAACCATGGGCGTGCTGGTGGCCGGCCTCAGTCCCCTGCGCGCACTGGATGACGAGTACCGGGGCTTCCTGCAACTCTTGGCGCGCCAGCTCGCCTCCAGCATCTCCAGTGCCCGGGCCTATGAGCAGGAGAAGCAGCGCGCGGAGGAGCTGGCCCAGCTGGACCAGGCGAAGACCGCGTTCTTCAGCAACGTGAGCCACGAGTTCAGGACGCCGCTCACGCTCATCCTCGGCCCCGTGGAGGACGCGCTGTCCAGTGCGGCGAAGGCCCTGGAGGGGGAGCAGCTGGAGCTGGTGCGGCGCAATGCCTTGCGGCTGTACAAGATGGTCAACACGCTGCTGGACTTCTCCCGCATGGAGGCGGGAAGGGCCCAGGCCTCCTTCGTCCCCACCGACCTTGCGTCCCTCACCACGAGCCTCGTGAGCGCCTTCCAGTCCGCGGTGGAGAGCGCGGGCCTGCGGCTGGTGGTGGACTGCCCTCCCCTGCCCGAGCCCCTCTACGTCGATCCGGACATGTGGGAGAAGGTTGTCCTGAACCTGCTCTCGAACGCGGTGAAATACACGTACCAGGGCGAGATCCGCGTGCGGCTCCAGTGGCAGGAGGGGCAGGCGGTCCTCACCGTGCAGGACACGGGCGTGGGGATTCCCGAGGAAGAGCTGCCGCGCGTCTTCGAGCGCTTCTACCGCGTCCGCGTCACCCAGGGCCGCAGCCACGAGGGGACGGGCATCGGCCTGGCGCTGGTGCAGGAGCTGGTGAGGCTTCACGGAGGCACCGCCTCGGTGGCGAGCCGGTTCGGGGAGGGCACCACCTTCACCGTGCGGATGCCGCGGGGCTTCGCCCACCTGCCCCCGGACCGCGTCGAGCGCCAGTCCCGTCCGCGCGAGCCGGCCGTCGGGGCCGCGCCCTTCGTCGAGGAGGCGCGGCGCTGGTCCTCGGAGGCCCCGAGCACGCAGGACATCACCCCCTCCCAGGCCCCGGTGATGGAGGTGCCCGCGGAGCTGGCGCGCGCCCGCATCCTCCTGGTCGACGACAACGCCGACCTGCGCGCCTACGTCGCCGGGCTGCTCCGGCAGGCCTTCCCGAACATCGAGACCGCCACGGACGGGCTGGAGGCCCTGGAGCGGGTGCGCGTCCAGGCGCCGGACCTCATCCTCTCCGACGTGATGATGCCCAGGCTGGATGGCTTTGGGCTGGTGCGGGCCCTGCGCGCCGACGAGCGCACGCGCGCCATCCCCATCATCCTGCTCTCCGCGCGGGCGGGCGACGAGTCCACGGTGGAGGGCCTGCGGACCGGGGCGGATGACTACCTGGTGAAGCCCTTCTCCTCGCGCGAGCTCCTGGTGCGGGTGCGCAACCAGTTGGACATGGCCGGCGTGCGCCGGAAGGTGGTCCGCAACGAGTTCGAGAAGGAGGCGCTGCGCGAGTCCGTGCGGGTGCGCGACGAGTTCCTCCGACTGGTGAGCCACGAGCTGCGCACGCCCGTGAGCGCCCTGTCCCTCAACATCCAGGGCCTGAGCCGCGAAGCCCAGGCCGAAGCGTCTCCAGCCATCCTGCGGGGCCGGGCCCGCACGACGGCGAAGCAGCTCCAGCGCCTGTCGCGACTCGTGGAACAGCTCCTGGACGTATCGGAGCTGGTCACCGGTCCCCTGGAGCTGTCGCGTCAGGACGTGGACCTGGCGGAGGTGGCGGCCACCGTCGTGGAGCAGTCCCGGGAGAAGGCCGACCGCGCGGAGTGCGTCCTCACCCTGAAGGCGCCCGCTCCGGTGGTGGGAAGCTACGACCGCGCGCGGCTGCACCAGCTGCTCGACAGCCTCGTCGACAACGCGCTCAAGTTCGGGGCGGGCAGGCCCGTGGAGGTGACCGTGGAGCGGGCGGCGGACCATGCGGCCCTGACGGTCCGGGACCACGGCGAGGGCGTCAAGCCGGAGGACCAGGAGCGCATCTTCGGGCGCTTCGAGCGCGCCGTTCCCGCGAACCACCACGGCGGCTTCGGCCTGGGCCTGTGGATCGCCCGACACATCGCGGAGGCGCACGCCGGAAGCATCCGCCTGGAGCCTACCGACGGAGCAGGCGCCACCTTCACGGTGGTGCTCCCCCTGAACGCGACGTGACGCCCTGGCAGGCCATCCCCGGGACCGACAATCCTTTGCCCCCCATCATCGATTTGTGAGATGGGGCGGGGATGTTCGACCCCGTCACGCTCGACCAGCTTCGCGCCTTCGTGTCCGTCGTCGAGGAGGGGAGCTTCTCGGCGGCGGCGCGAAAGCTTCGCCGCGTGCAGTCCGCCATCAGCACGTCGATGGCCAACCTGGAAGCCCAGCTGGGCGTGCCGCTCTGGGATCGCTCGACGAAGGTGGCCACGCTGACAGCCCAGGGCCAGGCGGTGCTCGCCTCGACGCGGCGGGTGCTCGCTGAAGTGGACGGGCTGCGGCGGCTCACCACCGGCATGACGATGGGGCTGGAGGCCTCCGTGTCGCTGTGCCTGGATGCCTTCTTCCCCCTCAAGGCGCTCATCGACCTCTGCGCCGCGTTCACCCGGGAGTTCCCCGCGGTCGACCTCCGCGTGGACACGCAGGTCATGTCGGCGGTCTCCGCGCGCGTGCTCGACGGCACGGCCACCCTGGGCGTCGTGAGCCCCGCGGGGCTGGCCCGGGGGCTCGAAGCGCAGGCGCTGTCGCCCATCCGCGTGCTGCCCGTCGTGAGCCCGGGCCATCCGCTCGCGGCCTTCAAGGGTCGCATCGCCAACCGGCACTTCGTCGACGCGATCCAAGTCGTGCTCTCCGACTGCGACGAAGCGGGCATCTCCGACCAGGTCGGACTGTCGCCGCGCACGTGGCGGGTCAGCGACCTCTACACCAAGCATGAGATGCTGCGAGCGGGGCTGGGCTGGGGCAACCTGCCGGAGCACCTCATCCGAGACGACCTGCGCGAAGGCAGGCTGGTGGCCATCCGGCCGATGGCCTGGGGCACCCACGAGAACACGCTCAAGCTCCTGGCCATCTACCGCGGCGACACCGTGTTCGGCCCGGCGCACCGCTGGCTGCTGGAGCAGCTCACCCAGCTCTGCGCGCGCGAAGCCCGCCGCCAGCGGACGGGGTGAATCACACGCCGTCGTGCACCGGCCGCATGTTGGCGCTCCACAGGGCCCACATGCCCGCGCACATCGCGAGGCTCAGCGGCAGGCTCCAGAGCGCGACGACGGTGGCCGCCAGATACACCGGGAACCCGAGGCGGTAGTGCCACGTCAGCCGGTGCTCCAGCGCGTCCGGGGGCTGCTGCCGCCGGAGCAGGCGCCACAGCAGGTTGTAGGCCACGTTGATGAGCACGAAGAGGCCCGAATAGAGGGCACCGGCCATGGAGCCCGAGGGCTCCATCAGGTGCGCGGACAGCAGCGCCGTCGTGAACGGCACCAGCGTGGTGAGCAGCATCAGGAACCCGTTCGCGAAGAGCACCGGCGTGTCCACCCGGCGCGCGAACTTGAGGATGCCGTGGTGGTCGATCCACATGATGAGGACAGTGGCGAAGCTCGTCACGAAGGCCAGGTACGTGGGCCACCGGGACGCAAGCTGCCAGAGGAGCGTGTGCGAGTCCTTCGCGGCGTCCGTCAGCTCCGGCTTCAAATCGAGCGCCAGCAGCGTGATGACGACGGCGAAGACGCCATCGCTGAACGCCTCCAGCCTGGCGCTGTCCGTCCTTTCGGCGTCCGACATGGCAGGGCCTCCTACAACCGGCTGCGAACCCACAGCGCCAGCGCCACGGGAGCAAGGAACGACGCGAACCCCAGGTGCTGGACGCCGAACGCACCGCCCAGACACCCCAGCGCGAACGCCAGGATGATGAAGCCCAGCGAGCGGTGCTTGCCGGCGTTCTCCGGCGCGCCTGGAATCACCTTCTCCACGAACCACTGCGTGACGTTGCCGGTCATCACCGTCGTCATCGGCCCCAGCGAGGGCGCCACCCGGTGCATCGCGTTCTGGATGCCCATGGCGATGACCGCGAAGACCACGACGACCTTGTGCGCCGCCGTTCCCTGTACGAACAGGGGCACCGCCGCCGCCGCGCCGAAGGCCACCGCCTGGAGGAGCAGGAGCAGGCGCGCGGACCCCTCCGCCCGACGACGGTGCAGGTGCGTGGCCAGGAAGACGGCCAGGACGAAGATGGGGAAGGTCGACAGCTTGAGCCACTCGTCGGCCTTGGCGTTGCGCGCGAGGTCCGCGGCGAGCACGACGAAGTTGCCGGTGACGTGGGCGCAGAAGATGCCCCCCGCGCCAACGAAGGTGACGGCGTCCGCGTAGCCCGCGACGAACGCGAGCGCGGCGGGAACCCATGCGGACCGGGGAGCGGAAATGGGAGTCATGGAGATGGGCCCGTGGGTCAGTAGGTGAAGGTCGTCCAGGTGCCGAAGAAGTCGACGTCCCGTCCGGTGACCGCCCTCAGCGAGGGCCCGGCGAAGACGTGCGAGTACTCCGCATTGAACATGAGGTGGCGCGTGGCGCGATACCCGAGCGACAGCGAGAGCTGCGCGCCGGTGTAGCGCGCCTGCGAATCCGAAGGCGACACGAGGACGCCCCCCGGCGGCGTGTAGACGGCGTCATCGACGGACTGCCGGAAGAAGAAGACGCTGCCCGCCTCCAGCGTGACGGCATCCAGGTCCACCTGCACGAGCGGATGCACTTCGTACAGGTTCGACGGGTAGATCAGCGGCAGCGCGCTGAAGAAGGTCTGGTTCGGAAACCAGGCATGGAAGGTGGAGACCCGCCCATCGTCGGCGCGCCGGTCACCGCTCAGCGCATCCCCTCGCACGCCCACCCGCACCGGCGCGAAGTGCAATTGCTGCCACAGTCCCCCCGCCAGCCCCCAGGCAAGCACCGGGACATCGCCCACCGTGCCGACCTGGGCGAGCGCGTGCCCGATGTACTCGAAGCCGCCCTCGGTCTCACCGAACACCCGCAGGCCCAGCATGTGGCGCACCTCGCGGCCTTCGACCTCGCCATACGTCACCGAAGGACGGTCGCGCCCCAGGTAGAAGGCGTCGAACGAGAGCTGCTTTCGCGGAAGCACGGCCACGGTCGCGTAGAGGCCCCAGAACCGGTTTCGCCACGCGGGCGCATCATCGAGCACGCCGCGCTGGAGCTGAGGCACCACGCCGCCAAAGCCCTCCACGTTCCAGCCCTCGCCGGTGACGGTGAGGCGGGCGAGGTCGAACGCCTGACGGACATTCGTCCCATCCCGCGTGCTCACCCACCGCGTCGACCCCAGCGACATCTCCTGGCGTCCCACGCGGGCGACGAAGCGGGCCTTCTGGCTCGCGGCGCTCCATTCGACGAAGGCCTGCTGCACGTCGAACAGGTCGCTGCCCGGCGGCTCATCCCGGGCGGGAGCCCCCAGCGCGTAGTATCCGCCCACCTGGACGAAGGCACGCAGGGGCCCCACGTGCGCGTCCACGTGCAACAGGTTGCGGGAGAAGAGGACGCTCTCGGGCAGCGGACCGTCCAGTCCTTCGGTCAGCTCGTAGCGGAGCCGGTGCTGGCCTCCGAAAGAGAGGTACACCTGCTCCCCGAGCGGGACGTATTTGACGCGGTCGAAGGGATCCTCCCCGGGCCGCCGTTGGGGATCCGCCCAGTCCTCCAGGTAGCGGATCGCGGCATACCGCGGCACCTCGCGCGGCTCGGGGACGTCTTCCGCCCGGGCCGCTGGTGACAAGGCCAGCAGCCCGGAGACCCCAAGGAAGCACCCGCTCCGTGAAAGGCTCGGCATCGTCCTTCGCCTAGAACGCCCAGCAGGAGCAGCCCAGGAGGCCCCAGAACGTCGGGTCCTCCGCGACGGGCACCGGCCGCCGCCAGGCCACCTTGCCATGGGCATGCACGCCGCAATCATGCGGCGCGGCGTGCAACGGGGACGCGTCATGCGCCTCCCGGGCCTGCGCGGTGGCCTGCGCATACCCGCCGAAGCTCCGCACGGGAGACCAGTCCGGCATCGCCGGGGGCAGCGGCGGAGCGAAGTCCGAGAAGCCGCCCGTGCCGTGCACGACCTTTCCGCCGACCACGGTGAGCACGGACTCCAGCGTTGAAATCGCGTCGGCGGGAAC
The DNA here is from genome assembly GCF_003612125.1 of Corallococcus praedator. Lineage (GTDB taxonomy): Bacteria > Myxococcota > Myxococcia > Myxococcales > Myxococcaceae > Corallococcus > Corallococcus praedator. The sequence continues at coordinate 1,409 of NZ_RAWI01000360.1, read as the reverse complement.
GCTGAAGTAGTCCGCCGACAGCACGGCCAGGTCCGCGAACTGCCCCACGGCGAGCTGCCCCTTCTTGCCCGTCTCCGACGAGAACCAGGTGTTGCGCTCGGTCCACAGCCGCAGCGCGGTCTCCCGGTCGAGCAGCGCGTCCTCGCCGTACAGCGGCGTCCCCGCGACCGTCTTTCCGGTGACGAGCCAGGACAGCGACACCCACGGGTTGTAGGACGCGACGCGCGTGGCATCCGTGCCAGCGCCCACCGGAACGCCAGCGGCGAGCATGCGGGCGATGGGCGGCGTGTGGGCCGCGGCCGCCGCGCCATAGCGCTCCACGAAGTATTCGCCCTGGTAGGCCATCCGGTGTTGCACGGCGATGCCGCCGCCGAGCGCCGCGATGCGGTCGATGTTGCGCTCGGAGACGGTCTCCGCGTGGTCGAAGAACCAGTGCAGCCCCTGGAAGGGCATGTCGCGGTGGACCTTCTCGAAGACATCCAGGGCGCGCGAGATGCTCTCGTCGTAGGTCGCGTGCAGGCGCCACGGCCAGCGGTTCTCCACCAGCACCCGGACGACCTCTTCCAACTGTCCTTCCATGTCCGCCGGAAGCTCCGGGCGCGGCTCGCGGAAGTCCTCGAAGTCCGCGGCGGAGAAGACCAGCATCTCCCCCGCGCCGTTGTGGCGGAAGTGGTCGTCACCCTGCCCCGGCCGGACCTGCTTCGTCCACGCGCGGAAGTCGGCGGCCTCCTCGCCCTTGTGCTGGGTGAAGAGGTTGTAGGCGATGCGCAGCGTGAGTTCGCCCGCGTCCGCGAGCTTCTGCACGACGGCGTAGTCGTCAGGGTAGTTCTGGAAGCCACCGCCCGCGTCGATGACGCCGGTGATGCCCAGCCGGTTCAGCTCGCGCATGAAGTGGCGCGTCGAGTTCTCCTGATACTCCTGGGGCAGCTTCGGCCCCTTCGCCAGCGTCGCGTAGAGCAGCTGCGCGTTGGGCTTCGCGAGCAGGAGCCCCGTGGGATTCCCGTGCCGGTCGCGCTGGATTTCGCCGCCCGGCGGGTTCGGCGTGTCCTTGGTGTAGCCACACGCACGCAGCGCCGCCCCGTTGAGCAGCGCGCGGTCGTAGAGGTGGAGGATGAAGACCGGCGTCTCCGGCGCGACGGCGTTCAGCTCCTCGAGCGTCGGCAGGCGCCGCTCGACGAACTGGAGCTCGGTGAAGCCGCCCACCACCCGCACCCACTGCGGCGCGGGGGTGACGGCCACCTGCTTGCGCAACATGCGCATCGCATCCGCGAGCGACCGGACCCACCTGGGAGGACCCCCGCATCGCGGAGCGGGTCAACGCCATCGGCAAGTCGCGCATCGTGCTGGCGGGCCTCTGGACGTCGGTGTGCATCGTCGGTCCCGCGCTGTCCGCGCTGGACCAGGGCTTC
>NZ_RAWI01000035.1 GCF_003612125.1 Corallococcus praedator | reverse complement strand
GGCCAGGGGGGGCCTGGAAACGGGGTGGGAAGCCGGCATTTCCGGGGCGTGCCGGCGGTTACATTGGGTCCTCCGGTACGCCGCCGGGCCCCGATTCACCGCGCGTCTTTGGTGGACGCGCCATTTCCGCTACAAGCCGCCGCCATGTTCAACGTCATCAACGTCTCCAAGGCCTATGGGCCCAAGAAACTTTTCGAGGAGGTCAACGTCGCCTTCTCGCCGGGCCGTCGCTACGGCCTGACCGGTCCGAACGGGGCCGGCAAGTCCACCTTCATGAAGATCCTCGCCGGTGACGAGGAGCAGGACATGGGCGACATCATCCGCCCGCGCAAGCTGGGCATCCTGCGCCAGGACCACTTCCGCTACGAGAACGACCGCGTCCTGGACGTGGTGCTGATGGGCAACCGCCACCTGTGGGCGGCGATGGATGAGAAGAACAAGCTGCTCGCCAAGTCCGACATCACCGAGGAGGACGGCAACCGGCTGGGTGAGCTGGAAGGCGTCATCGCGGAAGAGGACGGCTACTCCGCGGAGAGCGACGCGGCCACGCTCCTGGCGGGCCTTGGCATCGACGAGGCCTTCCACGAAGAGCCCATGCGCCAGCTGACGGGCGGCCTGAAGCTGCGTGTGTTGCTCGCGCAGGCGCTGTTCGGCAAGCCGGACGGGCTGCTGCTCGACGAGCCCACGAACAACCTGGACATCGATTCCATCCGCTGGCTGGAGACCTTCCTCCACCAGTACGAGGGCGTGCTGATCACCATCAGCCACGACCGGCACTTCCTGAACTCCATCTGCACGCACATCGCGGACATCGATTACGAGACCATCATCCAGTACACGGGTGGTTACGACGACATGGTCCGTCAGAAGTCGCAGCTGCGGACCCGGGTGGAGTCGGAGACGGAGGAGAAGAAGAAGAAGATCCTCCAGTTGCAGGACTTCGTGGCGCGCTTCCACGCCGGCACGCGCGCCTCGCAGGTGCAGAGCCGCATCAAGCAGATCGACAAGCTGAAGACGGAGGACCTGAAGCGCTCGAACATCGCGCGGCCCTTCATCCGGTTTGATCAGAAGGTGGTCAGCGGCCGGCAGACGCTGATGTTCGAGGGCCTGAAGAAGTCCTACGACGGCGTGCAGGTCATCAAGCCGTTCACCGGCCTGGTCTGCAAGGGCGAGCGCATCTGCGTCATCGGCCGAAACGCCGTGGGCAAGTCCACGCTGGTGAAGATGCTGGCCGGAAAGACGGAGCCGGACGCGGGCACCATCACCTGGGGCCATCAGGCGTCGGTGGGCTACCTGCCGCAGGACCACCACGGGGTCATCTACAAGGGCACGACCTGCTTCGGCTACCTGCGGGAGATCAGCGAGAAGCTGACGAACGAGGAGATCTCCGGCGTGCTGGGCCGGATGCTGTTCTCCGGTGAAGAGCGGATGAAGAACACGGACACGCTCTCCGGTGGTGAGACGGTGCGCGTGCTCCTGTCGAAGCTGATGATCATGCAGGACAACGTGCTCATCCTGGACGAGCCGACGAACCACCTGGACCTGGAGTCCATCGCGGCGCTGGCCGAAGGCCTCCAGAAGTTCGAGGGCACGGTCATCGTCGTCACGCACGACCAGGAGCTCATCTCCGAGGTCGCCACGCGCATCTGGAGCCTGGAGGCGGGCAAGGAAGTGCTCGACTTCAACGGCCCCTACTCCGAGTTCCGCGAGAAGCACGCGGACGCGGCGATGAAGCGCCGGTAGTCCACGCGCAAGCGCAGTCCCCATCGCCGCCCGCCTCCGGAGCCTCCGGAAGCGAGGCGGCGATTCCATTTGGAGTTGTCCATACCCCTCACGGGGGATGCCCCCGCTCCGCAGAAAGCGTCAGAACACTGCGTGCCAGGTCGCCCTTCGCGTGACGACCCGGGGAGGGGCACGCACCGATGACTCCGCAAGATCCGGTCCTGCTGAAGGAGCTTGAACGGCAGCGCACGCGGCTCCTGGATCTGAGTGCATCCAATCGGCTCCTCCACTTCCGGCATACCGTGCGGACGTCGCTGCGGCTGGTGGATGAGCTTCCCGGCATCATCTTCGAGCGGTTGAGCAACCATCGCGCGCTCACGTTCCTGCCAGTGCCTGAACCCGAACGCGAAGCTCCCGCGAAGGAGCCGCGTCCCGGAGTGCTCACGATGGAGGCCGTCGCGCCTCCCGTGTCCCGGCAACGGCTGGCGACCCAAGAGGCCGAACGGCTGGGCATCGACACCCGCTTCGAGCTGCCGCTTGCCACAACGGACGGTGCAGCCGGTTCGCGCAAGCACCAGGACCGCCACGTCCAGACGCTCTACTTTCCGGAGGAGTTGGAGTCCCAACTGCGTCAATTGCAGGGACTCGCGCAGACCGCCATCCAGGAGACGGGGGCGAACCTGCTCCACCTCGTCTTCGGATTCCTGCGCTGGTACGAGCCAGGGGATGTCGCGCGCGAGAAGCCGCGCAGCGCGCCACTGGTGCTGATGCCGGTCAGCCTCCGGCGCAACGCGCCTGATGCGAAGACGCAGGTCCACGCCTACGAGGTGGACTACAACGAGGGAGAGTCCATCGAGCTGAACCTCACGCTCCAGGAGAAGCTGCGGCAGGAGTTCGGCATCGCGCTGCCCGTGTTCGATGCGGACGAAGGACTGGAGGCGTACTTCGCGAAGGTGAACACGCTCCTGGCGAACGTGCGTCCTGGGTGGGGGTTGGAGCGGCAGGTCACCCTGACGTTGCTGTCCTTTGGACGGCTGCTCATGTGGCGGGATCTGGAGCCGGGTCGCTGGCCCGATTCGAGCCCCCTGCTGTCCAGTCCCCAGGTTCGGACGCTGCTGGGTGGCAGGCAGGAAAAGGAATCCAATGGCGGCGCCGCACCCGCCATCGCTGAGCGCCGGAGTGATGTCTATGACCTGGACTCACCTGCGCTCGCGTCGGAGGTCCCTCCGCTCATCACGGACGCGGACAGCAGCCAACACAGCGTGCTGGTGGACGTGCTTCGGGGCGAGAGTCTGGTGGTCCAGGGCCCCCCGGGCACGGGGAAGTCCCAGACCATCACCAACCTCATCGGCGCGGCGCTGGCGGCGGGCAAGACGGTGCTGTTCGTCACGCAGAAGATGGCGGCCCTGGAGGTCGTCTCCCGACGACTCCAGCAGGCGGGGCTGGGCGACTTCTGCCTGGAGCTGCACAGCCACAAGACCCAGAAGCAGCAGTTCATGGAGGACCTGCGCAGACGGCTGAAACAACGGCCCACGGCAGTCGCGACAGGACCCCTGGGAGCCCAGGTCACGCAGGCCATTGGCGTCCTGCGCGCGCACACCGAGCGACTGCACTCGGCCCAGGGAGGCCTGGAGCTGACGCCGCACGACATCTTCTGGAGGGTGAGCCGGTCCGAAACAGAGCTGGGGGATGAAGTCGCTGCGCTCAAGGACGTGCGCATCGAGGCGGCCGCGAGCGTGTCCCCCACGGCACTGGAGGAAGTGCGCGAAGCGCTCCGGGGACTCGCGGCGCAGTTCAAGGACATCCTCCGCGTCGCGCCCCTGCCCTCCGAGCATCCCTGGTCCGGGATCAAGAATCCCAACCTGAGCGCCGGGGATTGCCAGGCGCTCATTGAGCGGACCACCGCATGGAAGGAAGCCGCGCTGGGCCTGGAGCAGTCCCTGGCGGCACTGGCCCCCCTCACGGGGATGGCCCTCCGGAACAGCGCCCTCGCGGCGGACGCCTTCGTGAGCGCGGTGCATCTGCTGCCCGAGCCCCCGACGCCACCTCGTCCTGGCCTTAAATCCGCCCTCCTGGAGCCTGCGAACCGTGACGCCTTGCGCTCGCTCCTGGATGCCATCGAGTCGGTGCAACGGCAGTGGGCAGGTCTGGAGGCCGCTTGGCGCTCCCGCGAGGACCTGACCGCGGAGGCCCTGAAGGGTGCGGAGGCGCTGCTGGACACCTGCCTGCGGCTCTTCACCCCGGACACCCCGCTGCTCACCGTGGCGCGGGCCCGTGAAGCGGTGGAGCACGCGCTGGCGGCGGTCGACCAGGGACGTGCGTTCGCGGAAGGACTCGCTCCCGTGTTGGGGCTCGAAGGGCCTTTGACGCCCGCGATGATCCAGACGCTCGCGCGGGTCGTGGATGCGATGGCGGGGCTGGACGACGGCGCCCTGGACTGGCGCGATGCCCGTTGGGTGACGCCAGCAGCGGAGGAGCTGCTGCGAAACGCGGCGCGCACCCGCGACGACCTGGACGAACAGGCGCGAGCCCTCGCCGTCCGCTTCATGCCCGAGCTCGTCCCCTCCCTGGAGACGCTGAAGGCGCATGCCGTCGCCGTGTCGACCGCACCGTTCATCCCGTGGCTGTCGCGGGGGTGGCGCTCCGCGCGGCGTGACTTCCAGGCCATGGCCCATGGTCAGCGGCCGACACGGCCCTTGCTGATCCTCGGGTACAACGACCTGCTGGCGCATCACGCGGCACGTGAGCGCTTCCAGGCGGACGCCTCTCTGCGCGAGCTGTTGGGCGAGCGCTTCCAGGGAACCGCGACGCGCTTCGATCGACTCCTTTCGTGGGTGGAGGTCTGGAGGAAGGTGGAAGCGCTGCTGCGCCCCATGGGCACCAGCGTCGAGCCCCTGGCACGCATGGCCCTGGAGTTGCCCGCGAATCGCTGGCGCGAGGCGATCGCCAAGGCCTCGGCCCAGGGGGATGCGCACAGCCAGGCCCGCAACGTGAGCGACGCGGTTCGGGAAGCCGCAACGCGCATGCACCTGCGGAAGAACTCGTGGAACACCGAACCCGTGTCCCAGGTGAAAGCCAGCCTGGGTGCGCTCCGCGTCCACCTGGGAGAGGTCCTGGACCAGGCCCGCAGGGCGGATGCGCCGCCTTCACTGCCCCTGGTCCAGCTCCAGGCCCAGGTGCGCACCGTGCGCGAGGCGTGCGAGGCAGCGGAGCGACTGAAGGACCATGCGGCGGCGTCCGCGTTGCTGGGCACGGAGTACCAGGGAAGGAAGACGCTCACGGCCGGCCCCCGGGCGCTCGCGCGCTACGTCGATGACGTGCTCGCGGCGCCCCTGCCCGAAGGCTTCGCGGGCTGGCTGCTGCGGGAGGACACGGTGCGTCGCCACGCGGACCTGGGGGCGCGGAGCCACGACGTGGAAGCCCGCCTGCGGGACTACCGTGACGCGACAGCACGGGCGCAGGAACTGGGACACATGGAGCCCGGAACCTGGGAGGACGCGGCCTCCGAGTCACCGCTCGCGGCCACCGTGCGGCGGCTGCACAGGGCGCTGGAGCGCGCGACCACCCTTCCCGGCTGGGCCGCGTACCAGCGGCACCGGCACGCGGTGACCCGCCTGCGCTCCACCGCCGCGTTCCTGGCGCGGATCGACTCCCGGCCTGCGCTGGCGACGAAGCTGCTCGCCGCCTTCGACGCTGTCTTCTTCCGGTCCCTCGCCGAGTCCGTCTTGAGGGAACAGCCGGAGCTCGATCAGTTCACGGGCGCCGTGCACGCCGCGCAGCGGGAGGACTTCGCGCGACTGGATGCACAGCTCATCGGGCAACAGGGACCGAACCTGGCGCATCAGCTCAGCCGTCGGCCGGTGCCGCAGGGCGTGCACTCGCAGAAGGTGGCGGGCCTGACGGAGGTACAGCTCATCCAGCACGAGTTGGGCAAGAAGCAGCGCCACGTCTCCATCCGTGAGCTGGTGCAACGCGCGGGAAGCGCGCTCCAGGCGCTGATGCCCTGTTTCATGATGGGTCCGCAGTCCGTGTCCCAATACCTGCCACCCGGGCACCTGCGTTTCGATCTGGTGGTGATGGATGAGGCCAGCCAGCTCCGCCCGGAGGACGCGCTGGGCGCCATCGCCCGGGGCAGCCAACTGGTGGTGGTTGGAGACCCGGAGCAGCTTCCGCCCACGAGCTTCTTCGCGCAGCTCGAACGGGACGACGACGACACGGGTGACGAAGCCACTGAGCCCGAGGAGGCACGGGGCCCGTCCCTCCTGGATGAATCGGAGAGCATCCTGGTGGCCGCCGCGCGGCGCTTCCCCATGCGCATGCTGCGCTGGCACTACCGCTCCCGGCACCCGGCGCTCATCTCCTTCAGCAACCGGGAGTTCTACAACGGAGACCTCATCGTCTTTCCCGCGCCCGGACAGCACCTGGAGGGGTTGGGGCTGCGCTTTGAACGGGTGAAGGACGGGCTCTATGAGTCCAATCGCAACGAGCCCGAGGCCCGCGCGGTGGTGGAGGCCGTGCGGCAGCATGCGCACACCCGCCCCACCCAGAGCCTGCTGGTCGTCACGCTGAACTCGAAGCAGCGGGAACTCATCGACGCGCTCGTGCTGGCGGAGGAGAAGAAGGATGCACGGCTCGCGGCCTTCCTGGCGTCCTGGGCGAAGACGCCCAATCCCTTCGATGTGAAGAACCTGGAGAACGTCCAGGGCGACGAGCGCGACGCCATCTTCGTCTCGGTGACGTTCGGCAACGATCGGGAGAACCGTTTCCGGAAGAACTTCGGGCCCATCAACCAGGCGGACGGCTACCGACGCTTGAACGTGCTCTTCACCCGGGCACGGTGTGCGCTGACGGTGTTCGCGTCGTTCGACCCAACGGACCTCAAGGTGCAGGAGAGCAGTCCCCGGGGGATGCGCGTCCTGCAGCGTTACCTGTTGGAGGCCCAGGGTGCCATCGTGGCCCACGGCGTGGGCAGTGGACGCCCGCCGGATTCGGACTTCGAGGTGGCGGTGGCGAAAGCGCTCGCGGCACACCACTACGAGGTCGTGCCCCAGGTGGGCGTCGCGGGCTATTTCATCGACATGGCCATACGGCATCCCCGTCATCCCGGCCGTTACATCCTGGGCGTGGAGTGCGACGGTGCGCGCTATCACAGCTCACGATCCGCCAGGGATCGCGACCGGCTGAGAGACCAGGTGTTGACGGGGCTGGGGTGGCGGCTGCATCGCATCTGGTCCACGGATTGGTTCCGCTCACCCTCGGAAGAGGTTGCGCGGATCATCGCACGCATCGACACGCTGCTCCGGGAAGAGGACGCGGCGGAGCTGCCCGTGGTGGTCCGCGACGACCCGCCCGCCGAGGGTCGGATGCGTTCCCTGAGTGCCTGACCTAGACTTTCCCGCTTCGGTGGGGGGACACCCATGTCAATCATTGCCATTTCGCTGGGAGTGCTGACCCTTCTCTTCGTGGGACTGTGGTTCCGGACCCGGCTTCAGCTCCAGGCCGTGCAGGATCGGTTCAAGCCCATCCTGGACCTGGAAGCCGAGAGGCGCCGGGTCGCTGAAGAACTGACGCGCTCGCGAACGGACGCGGACGCGGCCATGGCGTCAGAGAAGAAACGCGTCCAGGAGGAGCTGGCTCGCGCACGGAGCGAGGCGGACGGTGCGCTGGCCGCGGAACAGAGGCGGGTGGAGACACAGCTTGCGAAGGCGAAGGCGGATGTCGAGCAGGCCGTCGCCGCGGAACAGACGCGGGCGAAGGCGGAGCTGACACGCATTCGCGACGAAGCCACCCGGACAACGGAGGCCGCGAAACGGGCCATGGCGGAAGCGGAGGCACGGCGGCTCCAGGCGAACACGGAGCGCACGGCACTGGAATCGGGAATCGGCCGATTGAAGGCGGAGCTGAAGCAGTTGGAGGAGGAGGCCGTCCTGCTCTCCTTCGGGTTCTACAAGCCCGTGTATGCCCTCTCCTCGGTGAAGGAATACGAGGACCGGCTGGAGACGCTCCGCGAAGGCCAGAAGCAGATGTTGAAGGACAAGCAGGCGGCAACGTGCTCGTTGGAATGGGAGGTCAACGGCAGCAAGGCGGAAGGCAGGAAGCAGACGGACCGGACGCTGAAGCTGATGCTGCGCGCCTTCAACGGCGAGGCGGACGCCTGCATCGCGAAGGTGACGTACAAGAACGTAAAGGCCATGGAGACGCGCCTCGAGAAGGCGGCAGCGGCCATCAACAGCCTCACGGAGATCCAGCAGTGCGTCATCGTGCGCAAGTACGTGAAGCTGAAGCGGGATGAGTTGCTCCTGGCGTACGAGTACTCGGAGAAGGTGCAACAGGAGCGGGACGAACAGCGCCGCATCCGGGAGCAGATGCGGGAGGAAGAGGCCGCCCAGAGAGAGCTGGAGAAGGCGAAGCTGGAAGCGGAGCGTGAAGCCAAACGCGATGCGGACGCCCTGGCCCGGGCCCGGCTGGACTACGAAAAAGCCAAGGGGCCCGAACAGCAACGGATGCAGGAACGCATCGCGGAGTTGGAGCGCCGGGTGGCCGAGGACATGGAGAAGCAGCGGGCCATCTCCCAGGCGCAGCTCACGCGGACGGGACACGTCTACGTCATCTCCAACATCGGCTCGTTCGGGGAAGGCGTCTACAAGCTGGGGATGACGCGAAGGCTGGTGCCGCAGGACCGCATCGACGAATTGGGGGACGCCTCCGTCCCCTTCGAGTTCGACGTGCATGCCATCATCCGGACCTCGGATGCTCCCGCGCTGGAGAGCGCACTGCACCGCGCCTTCACGGACCGGCGCGTCAATCGCATCAACGAGCGCAAAGAGTTCTTCCGCGTCAGCCTGGAAGAGATCGCCGCGGCTGTCCGCAAGCACCACGGAGAGTTCGAATTGACCCAGCTCGCGGAAGCGGCGGAGTACCGCAAGACGTTGGCGCTCCAAGAAGAGGAGCGCGGAGCCACCGCAGCGCAGGCGGCGTGAACTCGGAAAAGTGCACCTGTCTGATACCCTTCCAGTTCAATGTCCTCTGACAACTCCCTTCCTCCACTGGACGCACTTCGCAGCGCCTTGCAGGCATCCACCCCCAACAAGAAAATCGCTTTTCTCGTTGGGTCGCCGCTCTCCACGCAGGCGAAGGAAGATGCCCCTCAGGTTCCAGGGGTGGAGGCGATGCTCGAACTCATCCGAAAGCGCGTTCCGGCCAAGCACCTCGAGCAGTTCGACGCAGAACTCAAGGCCGGCAAAAACAACCGCTATCAGTGGGCAATGAAGTTCCTCCAGGATCGCAGCAACAGAGGCATCGCCAATACCGTCATTCGCGAGGCGGTCCTTAGAGCCCGAACAAACGCACGGAATGAGTCTGGACTCACGGAAGCACAGCTCGATGACGACTTCAGCGGCTGGGCATTGCCCCCTGCGACACTCCATCTGGGCAAGCTCCTCGCGGACCATCCCGAACGCTTTGGCCCCGTCCTGACAACGAACTTTGATCCCCTCATCTCCGCATCCGTGAAGATGGCAAAAGGGGAATTCCTCCGGACTGTGGTCGACCGGGATGAGCCATTCAGCCAAGCCAAGCTCTCAACCCCCAATGTCGCCCACATCGTTCACCTCCATGGTTACTGGCTCAACGGCGAAACCCTCCACACCCCCATGGAAATCGCTCGTGAACGCAAGCGCGTTACGGCCGACATCATCAGACTCCTCAACACCCACACCCTGATTGTCGTTGGATACGGCGGATGGGACGATGTCTTCACCCAAACGCTCTCATCCATCGCAGCTGATCGCCACCAGAACGTAGACATCCTCTGGGCCTTCTACGACAGCGAAACCGTCGTTGTCGAAGCGAGAAACAAGCACCTCTTCAACCAAATCAGAGAGCTGACTGGCCGTAACCAGCTTCGCATCTATGGTGGCATCAACTGCCATGAACTCTTCGCGAAAATCCGCGAGGACTTCGACACGCCTGGAGCCCCTTCCGCCATCGGTGAAGGTGACCTGGACGCGAAGCGTGCAACAGTCCCGGATCAACGGGCTGGCGGTACTGGCGATTCACACCCGGCCCAGGCCCCTGTCAACGCGTCAACGACCCGGCCTCGTCCGCCCCATTCGCCGCGCCCTGAATCCGCCACGACGCAACCGGCACCAACGGGCCCCGTCATCGCCGTTTCCCCTGCGAGCACGGTTTCACCAGCCATCAATCAGGCGTCGTCACCTCCCCAGAAGGACCGCTCCACTGCCAACTGGCTCGTGCCGGTCCTGGCGCTTCCGCTGTTCGTTGGCGCCTTCGCGCTGGTGACCCAGAGCAATGAACACAGGGAGGTCGGCACGGATATGCCGCCGCCCAGAAATGCGATTCCCAACCCGCAGAAACCCGTGTTCACCTCTTTCCCTGCGCCCGCCGAATCCATCAGCATCCTGCGACAGCAGCACCGGGTCTCGGTTGCATTGACAGCGGAACGTGCTTCACACGTGGATCAGCTCCCCCGAGGCCGGTATGCCTTTGTCCAAATGGAGAGCGTTCCCTCGTTCAATGCGAAGACTCCGCTTTTCGGTAGCCTCCGGGATGGCATCGAACTGCATCGCACCCCCAACGACGAACTCTTCTTCGTCGGCTACGTCGACCCTCAGAGCAGAGCCACCCTGCGTTCGAAGCAAGCCACGAGCGTGGCACTCGTTCCAAGCCCAAGTGATAAACGACCTCAAGCTGTAAGCATTCCTGTTGCCAGGCTGACCACCGCGGAAGTGCGTCAGGACAACGGAACCCGCGTCCTTCTTCTTGATCTGAACGGTTCCCGGTAGCCCTCCATGAATCGAATCCTCTCCCTTGTTTTCATGATGTCCTTCCTCTTCGTGACTGGCTGCCCAGGACCCGCTGAAGATCCTACGGTCGATGAACAACCGCCGCCCCTCGACGAAGTCTGTAACGCAGGAAATTGCACCACAGGCTGTTGTGATGCTTTGACCAACAAGTGCATCACGACCCGGGGCGCCGAAGCGTGTGGTCTCAACGGAAGCGTCTGCACGAAATGCGCGTCCGGAATGGTGTGTCATCCGACGAGGCAGGAGTGCATCACCCCGGTCATCCGAACGCGGCTCAGGGCGCTTCGCGCTACGCTCACGGCTCTTGATCCTTCGGATGACAGCGACTGGGACCTTGATGGCTCTCCCCCGGATGTCGTGGTCGAGTTGACCTGCCCCCAGCCGGAGCCGCTGGTCTCCCTCACGGAAGAGATTGAGAGCCTGACCCCTCAGTGGACCAAGGGTGGCTGCGATGTCCTCGCCCAGGACCTCCTCGCGGCCCCCATCCAGTTCAGGGTCATTGATGTCGACGCGTTCTTCGACGACGAGATCACCGTCGCCCAATATCAACTGACCCAAGCGGACCTCGACCGGCGCTCGGTGGATGTCGCGATTCCCGAGGCCGTTACCTCCCTGGTCTTCCAGCTCGACACCTATCTGACCGAATAGTCGGAGCCCTGTGGCAGGGGGTTCCATCGCTCCTGGATGCGGAGGGCCGTGTGTTTTCGGAGCCCTTCCCCACCAGCCGTTCGCGGCGGAGAAGGCCGTCCAGCGCGAGCCAGCACTCGGTCAATGGCGTCCATGAGCCTTGATTGTACCGCGCTGTGGGGAGCCAGCATGCAGCCATCGCAGGGCGTGGTTTGATACCACTCCCCCAGGTCTGCCAGATTTCGCCGCTGCCCTTATGAGAAGACCCGCGTCCCTCCTACTCGCCCTGACCTGCGCGCTGCTCCTCTCCGCGTGCGGGCCTTCGGAGTGCACCCCGGACAACTGTCGGGACGGGTGCTGCGGGGCGGACGACACGTGCATCCGCTCCCTGGGGGATGATGCCTGCGGCCCCAGGACGGGTGGCACGTGTGAGGGCTGTGCCGAGGGCTCGGTCTGCCACCTGCAAAAGCAGACCTGCATCGTGGGCGTGATGCGCACGCGGGTGCAGCCCCTCGCGGCGTCCATTCTCGATTTCGACCCGCTCGACGAGGAGGACCCGGAATGGGATCCGGATGGCTCGCCGCCGGACGTCGTCGTCGAGATGCGCTGCCCTTCCGCCTCCGAGCGCTCGCGCACCGAGACCGTTCAGAGCCTGGAGCCCCGGTGGTCTGCGGGGAGCTGCCAAGTGGTGTCGTCCAACCTCCTCAAGAACCCTATCGAGCTCTCCATCTTCGACGTCGATGACTTCTCCTTCGATGACGAATTCGGCACGGTCTACTACCAAGTCACCCGCGCCGACCTGAACCGGGGCTGGTTCGAGATCGACATCCCCGAGGTCGTGACGGCCCTGAGAGTCGGCCTCACCCACATCTATTCGGAACATTGAGCCGCTCCCACGTAACCCGCCCGGGCCCCCCGGCGTAACGCAGGGAATGCACCCGCGCCCCCTGCTGCTGTCCCTCCTGCTGCTCGCCAGCGCCTGTGGCCCCTCCTCGTCCGTGGATGAGGGCCTGGGCGTCGTCCAGGAACTCGATACCTCCGAACAGGGCATCACCGACTTCGTGCGCTCCGGCCGCTACAAGTCGTGGCTCGCCGAGCCCACCGTCCACGAAACGCGCGCGCCCCACGGCAGCAAGGTCCGCGTCTTCTTCAACGACCGCGTCGTGGGCTCGCTGCGCGACGGCAATGCCACACACCCCGTGGGCAGCATCCTCGTCAAGGAGCTGTTCGAGAAGGACGGGAAGACCCTCCGGGGCCACGCGCTGGACGTGAAGGTCGCCGACGGCGCCGGCAAGGACACCTGGATCTTCTACGAGGGCTTCGGCCCGAACTACGACAGCAACTACTACGGCCGCGGCCACGACACCTGCCACGGCTGTCATTCGGACGGGAAGGACTACGTCACCACGCCCCTGCCCTGAAACGACCACGGGCGGCCTTCCCCAAGGAAGACCGCCCGCCGTCGTCACGCCCCGTGTCCGTGCCGGCTACCGCGCCGGAGACTTGCGGCGCATCAGGAACACCCCCAGGCCCACGCCCGCGGCCACCTTCGCCGCCGCCGCCAGGGGCGTCTTGCTCAGCGGCACGGGCGCCGTGGTGTACGGCGGCACCGGCGGCTTGGGACGGAAGTCCGTGGCTCCAGGCAGGTCCGCGCCCTTCTCCTCCGCCTCCGTCTTCGTCACGTTCGGGCCGGCCGCATCCGGATCGCGCTGACCCGGCGACTTACCGTCCGGCGACTTGTGCTCCAGGATGCCGTTGATCTCCGCGCCCAGCAGGATGACCTGGCAGGAGATCCACATCCACAGCAAGAGCACGATGACACCACCGATGGCGCCGTAGTTCACGTCGTACGAGCCGAAGTTCGCCACGTACATGGAGAACGCCCACGACGCGGCCACCCAGATGAGCACGCCCACCACCGAGCCCGGCGTGATGAACTTGAACTTCTGCTTCACGTCCGGCAGCGCGTAGTACAGGTACGCCCACAGGCACATCATCAGGAGCCCCGCCACCGGCAGGCGCAGCCACATGATGACGGTGCTCAGCGGCTCACCCAGCTTGTTCGCCACCGCCGGCGTGACGACCGCGACGAGGGCCGCCAGCACCGCCGTCACCGCCGTGCCCAGCGTCGTCAGGAGCGCGATGCCGCGCTTCTTCCAGAACGGGCGCTTCTCCTCCACGCCGTAGACGGTGTTGAGCGCCTCCATCAGCGCCACGATGCCGCCCGACGCCGCCCAGATGGCGCCCACGCCACCAATGGTCAACAGCCCCACCGGGTTGCTGTTCGCCAGCGCCTCCAGCCGCTCACCCAGGATCTTCGTCACCTCCTGCGGCGCCACGCGCGACAGCTCCTGGACGAGCTGCTGCGCCTGATGCGGATCAATCAACACGCCCGCGAGCGACACGAGGAACAGCAGGAACGGGAACAGCGCGAGGATGCCCTGGAACGTCAGCGCCCCCGCCACGTTGCCCACGTTGTCCCGCCCCCACTCGGCCTTGAGGGACTTGAAGAACTCCTTCCAGCTCATTCCCTTGCCGGGCAAAACCATGCTGCCTCCTCCGAGGTGTGGCCACGACTGCTCGGAGGAGATTGGGCATTCCATCCCCTGACTGGCGTCCTCCTCGCGGAAGTCGCCCGCCTCCCTGCCTGCTGCCCGCGCAGGGAGACCGGAATGGCAAGCCCCCACTTCGCGTCCGCCCGCCTGCTCCAGACGTCGGACAACCGTCAGAAAACGGGCAGGACCGGGGCGTCCTTCAGCCGGGGCGCCTGCTGATCCTTGCCGGACAGCAGCGGCGCGCTCACCGGCCAGGGGATGGCCAGGTCGGGATCATTCCAGTGCACGCTCCGCTCGGTCTCCGGCGAGTACAGCGCGGTGCACTTGTAGAAGAAGTCCGCGGAGTCGCTGAGCACGCAGAAGCCGTGCGCGAAGCCCGGAGGCACCCAGAGCTGGCGCTTGTTCTCGAACGACAGCTCCGCGGCCACCCAGCGGCCGAACGTGGGCGAGCCGCGCCGCACGTCCACCGCCACGTCCCACACCGCGCCGGACAGGCACTGCACCAGCTTGCCCTGCGCGTTCGGCTCCTGGAAGTGCAGCCCCCGCAGGGTGCCCTTCACGGAGCGCGACAGGTTGTCCTGCACGAAGGGGCCGGTGATGCCGGCGTCCGCGTAGCGCTTCGCGTGGTACGACTCGAGGAAGAAGCCCCGGTCGTCGCCGAACACCTTCGGCTCCACCAGGAGGACTTCGGGAAGCTCCAGGGGGGTGACCTTCACGACACCGCTCCCCGGTTCTCGATGAGATCCAACAGGTACTGGCCGTACTCGTTCTTGCGCATGGGCGCCGCCAGCGCCGCCAACTGCTTGTCGTCGATGTAGCCCATGCGGAAGGCGATCTCCTCCGGGCACGCGACCTTGAGGCCCTGACGGCGCTCGATGATCTCGATGTAGTTGGACGCCTGCATCAGCGACTCGTGCGTGCCGGTGTCCAGCCACGCGTAGCCCCGGCCCATCAGCTCCACGTTGAGCTGCCCGCGCCGCAGGTACTCGGCGTTCACGTCGGTGATTTCATACTCGCCGCGCTTGCCAGGCTTGAGGTTGGCGGCGATGTCCACCACCTGGTTGTCGTAGAAGTACAACCCGGTGACGGCGTAGTGCGACTTCGGCTTCGCCGGCTTCTCCTCGATGCTCACCGCCTGGTGCTGCGCGTTGAGCTCCACCACGCCGTAGCGCTCCGGATCCTTCACGTAGTAGCCGAACACCGTCGCGCCATGCGTGCGACGCGAGGCGCGCTGCGTGAGTTCGCCCATGCCGTGGCCGTAGAAGATGTTGTCGCCCAGGATGAGGGACACCGGGTCCTTGCCCACGAAGTCGCGGCCGATGACGAAGGCCTGCGCCAGCCCCTCCGGCTTCGGCTGCTCGGCGTACTGGAAGCGCACGCCCCACTGCTCGCCGTCCCCCAGCAGTTCGCGAAAGCGCGGCAGGTCCTGCGGCGTGGAGATGATGAGGATCTCCCGGATGCCCGCCAGCATCAGCGTCGTCACCGGGTAGTAGATCATCGGCTTGTCGTAGACGGGCAACAGCTGCTTGCTCACCACGCGCGTCAGCGGATACAGGCGCGTGCCCGAGCCGCCGGCGAGAACGATTCCCTTCATGGATGCTCCTTGCGTTCCACGCACCCGGCCCGGGATTCCGGCGGATCGCGTGGAGGGATGCGCGCGGCCGGCCGCCACGCGCGGATGATCAAACGGGACGGTTCGCCTTCCACGCCGCGTGGAAGCGCGCCAGCGACTCGGCCAGCGCCAACGGCTTTGCTTCCAGTTGGTCGCGCACCTTGTCCGTCGTCAGGCCACTGCGCAGCGGCCGGGGGCTCGCGAGCTTCAGGTCCGCCATCCGCGTGGGCGTGATGAGCGACGCGTCGAAGCCGAACACCTCGCACAGCGCCCGGCCAAACCCCACCCGGTCGATGACGGTGCCACCGCAGGTGTTCCACACCCCGCCCAGCCGCCGCACGCCCAGCTCCGCCAGCATCGCGGCCACGCTGTCCGCGAAGCTCGGGGACACCACCTGGTCCTCGAAGAGCTTCACCGGCTGCCCCTTCTCCAGCGCGCCCACCAGCCAGGCGCCGAAGTTGGGACGGCCCGCCGCCGGCCAGCCGTACACCACCGCCGTGCGCGCGATGGCGCAGCCCGGGACGAAGGTGCGCGCCGCCTGCTCCGCCATGTGCTTGGTGAGCGCGTACACGCCCTTCGGGTTGGGCAGCGCGTCCTCCGCGTACGGGCCCGCGTCCCCGTCGAACACGTAGTCCGTGGACACGTGCACCAGGTGCGCGCCCACCGCCCGGGCGCCCCGGGCCACCGCCGCCGTGGCGGTGACGTTCGCCGCGAAGGCGGCCTCGGGGTCCTTCTCGCACGCGTCCACTTCCGTCATGGAGGCAGGGTGGATGATCACCTCGGGCGCGCTCGCGGAGAGCGCCTGGGCCACGTCCGCCTCACGCGTGAGGTCCACCTCCACGTAGCGGTGCGTCCCGCCGGTGCGCCGGGGGCCGCGGCCCAGGCCCACCACGTCGTGTCCCTGCTGGGTCAGCAGCGCGCAGACGCGGCTGCCCACCAGGCCGTTGGCCCCCGTGACGAGCAAGCGCATGGCCTAGCCCTTCCCCTGGAGGCGGGCCTTGTACTGGGTGTCGAAGTACTGGCGGTAGGCGCCGCTCGTCACCCGCTCCCACCAGGCGCGGTTCTCCACGTACCACTTCACCGTGTCCGCCAGCCCCTGCTCGAAGGTCTGCTGCGCCTTCCAGCCCAGCTCCGTGCGGATCTTCGTCGGGTCGATGGCGTAGCGCCGGTCATGCCCGGGCCGGTCCGCCACGTACTGGATGAGGGACTCGGGCTTGCCCAGCAGGCCCAGGATGCCCTTGACGATCTCGATGTTGCGACGCTCGGAGCCACCGCCGATGTTGTAGACCTCGCCGGCCCGGCCCTTCTCCAGCGCCACCAGCAGGCCCTGGCAGTGGTCCTCCACGTGGAGCCAGTCGCGCACGTTGGCGCCGTCGCCATAGACGGGCAGCGGCTTGTCGTGGAGCGCGTTGACCACCATCAGCGGGATGAGCTTCTCCGGGAACTGGTAGCGGCCGTAGTTGTTCGAGCAGCGCGTCACCACCACGTCCATCTTGAACGTGTGGTGGTACGCCAGCGCGACCAGGTCGGAGCTCGTCTTCGACGCCGAGTACGGGCTGGACGGCTGCAGGGGCGAGCTTTCGGTGAACGCGCCCGTGGGCCCCAGCGAGCCGTACACCTCGTCGGTGGACACCATCAGGAAGCGCTTCACGCCCCGCGCCCGGCTGGCCTCCAGCAACTGCTGGGTCCCCAGGACGTTGGTGGTGACGAAGATCTCCGGCCCCAGGATGGAGCGGTCCACGTGGCTCTCCGCCGCCAGGTGCATCACCGCGTCGATGGAATGTTGCACCATCAGGTGCTCCACCAGCTCACGGTTGCCGATGTCGCCGCGGACGAAGACGTGCTTCGGGTCTCCCTCCAGGTCGGCGAGCGTCTCGAGGTTGCCCGCGTAGGTGAGCTTGTCGAGGTTGACGATCTTCCAGTCAGGCCGTTCGCGACGCAGGTACTTCACCAGATTGGAGCCGATGAAGCCGCAGCCCCCTGTCACCAGGACGTTCATTGACAAGCCACCACTCGGACGCAGGAGAAAGCGCCCTCCGTATCGGAGGCAGGGGAGCCCCGTCAAGGCAAGGCCGCGCCCACTTGTCCCCGGTGCGTGCCGGTTGTAAACGCCATGGCCAACGTGAGCCTCTGGAACAGCAAGCGAGGGACCGCCTCCCGGAGTGTCGGGAGGGTCCACCAGCTGGTGTCGCACCTGGCCTGGGGCGACGCCGTGGGCAATCAGGTGCGCTACCTGCGGGACCTGCTGCGCGGCTGGGGCTTCGACTCGGAAATCTACGCGAATGAGTGGGACGAGGCCTGCCGCGACCAGGTGCGGCCCGCCCGGGACTATCCGCGCGATGCCAGCTCCGACAGCGCGCTGCTCATCCACCACAGCTTCGAGTCGCGCCTCGTCCCCCTGGTCGCCAAGGCGCGGGGGCGCAAGGCGCTGCTGTACCACAACGTCACGCCCACCCGGTTCTTCGAGGGCGTGGACCGCCACGTGGCGCAAGGCTGCACGGCGGCGCGCGAGGAGCTGCGGGCGCTGCGCGACCACGTGTCGCACGCCTGGGCCTACTCGCACTTCAGCGCGGAGGAGCTGGCCGCCGCGGGCTACCGCGACGCCTCCGTGCTGCCCTTCGCGGTGGACTGGAACGCGTTCGACGTGCCGCCGGACCCGGCGCTCCGGGCGCAGGTGGAGGATGGGTGCGCGAACATCCTCTTCGTGGGCCGCACCGTGCCCAGCAAGCGCCTGGAGGACGTGCTGCGCGTCTTCACCGCCTACCAGCGCCTGTACCAGCCGCGCAGCCGGCTGCTGGTGGCGGGGACGCTGTCCAACAGCACGCCCTATGACGCGTCGGTGATCGCCCTGCGCGAGCAGCTGGGCCCCGAGCGCGTCGTCTTCCTGGGACGCGTGGACGCATCCCAGCTGTCCGCGTGCTTCGCCTCCGCGACCGCCTACCTCTCCATGAGCCGCCACGAGGGCTTCGGCGTGCCCCTGCTGGAGGCCATGTACCGGGGGGTGCCGGTGGTGGCGTACGGCGCCGCGGCGGTGCCGGAGACGATGGGCGGCGCGGGCCTCACCACCCTGTCGGACGACCCCGTGGAGGTGGCCGGGCTGCTCGCGGTGCTGGAGCGCGACGCGGCCCTGCGCGCGCAGGTGGTGGCCGCCCAGCGCGACCGGCTGGCCCCGCTGGACCAGCAGACGGTCGCCCGGCGGGTGCACGAGGCCCTGACCCCCTTCCTGGAGGGCCGCTCTCCGGTGCAAGCGAAGCCCGGGCCGGATGCCGCCACGGTGGTGTGCCCGGGCTTCGACACGGCGCCGGACGCGCCCATGTCCCGCTTGGCGCGCGCGGTGGTGGACCGGATGCCCGGCGCGAGGCTCTGGACGGTGCGGCGCGGGGTGATGCCGCTGCAACTGGCGCCGCGTGAGGAGCGACGTGAAGGCACGCCGGTGTGGCACTTCACCCCGGATGAACCAACCTCCCCCGCGAGCTCGGATGCGCCCGCGTCCTCTTCCCTGGAGACGGGCGTGCGCTGCGCCACCGGCCCCGTGCTGTTCGCGGGCGCGGAGGAAGTGGCCCGGCGGACGGCGGCCCAGGTCCAGGCCCACGCCTGGGGCGTCTGGGAGGCCCGCCGCGCGCCGGACGCGGGGGTGCGGCGGTTGCTGGGACCGCGCCTGAAGGAGCTGAAGCCCGACACGGACGTGGACGCGCTCGCGAGGGACCTGGCCCGGGAGCTGGACGCAGGAGGACGCACGCATGCGCGCTGAAGACCTCATCAGCACCCACCCCACCGCGGAGGCGGTGGCCGAAGCCCTGCGCCGGCTGCCGCGCCCCGAGCCGGAGAAGGTGGACGCGCTGCGCAGCAGGTTCACCGCCACCCTGGCGCCGGCCTCCAGCGCTGCCTGGCCGCACTTCCTGGAGGGTGCGCGGCGCAAGCGCGACAGTCGCTACGCCGACGCGCCCACCTCCCACCGTCCCGTGGTGGGGCCCGCGCTCGTGATGGCCAAGCGCGCCTTCCGGCTCGCGTTCCAGCCCTTCATCAACGAAGCGCTGCGGCGGCAGGTGGAGTTCAACGAGTCCATCCTGGACGCGCTCGCGCTCATCTACGAGCACCAGCGGACCCAGGCGCGCACGCAGGCCCTGTGGCGCCAGGAGGTGGACAAGCAGTTGGAGCAGCTGGCCGCCGAGCGCAAGAAGCCCTGAGCGACGCGGGCCCGGTACACGGACTCGAAGGCTTGCCTGGACCTTTTCCCTCCCGTGTATGAGCTTGGGAGGGAAGCCGGAGTCGTGGCCTAGCTGGCGGACCGCTTCAGGACGGGAGCCTGGGCGATTCCGGAGAGCAGGTCCCGCAGCTCCGTGGCCTGCGTCTCGTAGCCTCGCACCTGGGCGCGCTGCGGATTGCGGTGGTGGGCAAGCCGCTCCGGATGCGTCAGCAGCTCGCGGAGCGCCCGCCGGAAGCCTTCCCGGTCGCCAATCTCCACGATGTTGCCATTGACGCCTTCGACGACGTCCTCGACCACGCCACCCGAAGCCGTGACGAGCACCCACACGTCCCGGGCCAGGGCCTCCCGCACCGCCAGACCGAAGCTCTCCTTCCACTGCGAGGGCATGAGCAGCACGTCGACGCCTTCGAAGAAGGCATCCAGCCCGTCCTGATCATAGGGCGGGACGACCTCCACGCGGCCGGGCACCTTCCACTCCTTCGCGTCGATGGAGGCGGAGCCCATGCGCAACTGGATGTCGGTCATCTTCAGCACGTACTGGTCCTCGGGCATCGATTCGAGGATGTCCTTGAGCCAGAAGTAGCCCTTGTGCACCGCGCGGCCGCCCAGGTACGCGAAGCGCACGGGGGTCTTCTCCGGCCGGGGGGTGCGCTCGCGCGACGGCAGGATGACGCCGTTCTTGTTGACCTTGATGCGGTCCGGGGCGATGCCATTGGCGATGTAGAGCTGGCGCTGGAACTCGCTGGGCGTGAGCAGCAGGGCCGCGCCATCCAGCACCTTGCGCAGCGCGAACGTCCGCTTGAAGGTGAAGCGCGAGTCCGGCACGCACTTGGAGCAGACGCGCAGGTCGATGCTCTTCTGGTTGCAGTAGGTGGAGTCCTCGCGAACCATGAACTGCCGTTCGCACAGCCACCACGCGTCGTGCAGGGTGATGGTGTAGGGGATGCCCTCCTGCCGGCACGCCGTCGCGAGCGAGGCGCTCAGCATCTGGATGGAGTGGAAGTGCACCACGTCCGGGCGCACGGCCTTGAGCACCTGGGTGAACAGCTCCCCCATGCGGGGGTTCTCGTAGTCCAGCGCACGGTCGCCACCGTGCGGCACCTGCGCGGCGATGACGGGCAGGCCCCCGGTCTCGTAGCGCACCACCGAGTACGCCGACAGCGGCGACTCCAGGATGCCGGTGAAGACGGTGACGTCACAGCCGTTGTCATGGAGCCGGTGCGCCAGCTGCTCCGCGACGATGGTGGCCCCGCCGAAGCTCAGCGGCGCGAAGAGGATGTTCGCCTCCAGCACCTTGAGGCGCGGGGGAGACGGCGGAGGCAGGTGCTTGAGCACCGGCTGGAGCCGCTCGGTGGCCACCACGGCGGGATGGTAGCGGCCCATCACGCTGCGGTACGCCGCCTCGCCCATCCGCTGGCGCAGGCCCGCGTCCTCCACCAGCCGCGACAGCGCGCGCTCCCACTCCGCGCTCGTCGTGGCGATGAAGCCGTTGCTGTCGTTCTCGACGATCTCCCGGAACGGCCCCGCGCCCGAGCACACCGTGGGCACGCGGAACACCGACGCCTCGATGTACTTGATGTTGCTCTTGGCGTCGTTGAAGAGGGTCTTCTCCAGGGGCGCGATGCTGATCTGCCAGGAGGCCAGGGCGCGCAGGTAGTCGTCCGCCTCCAGGAAGGGAATGCGGAAGACGCGGTCGGAGAAGCGCTCGAAGCCCTCCGGCAGCTCCAGGAAGCCGTGGATGGCCAGGCGCACGTTCGGGTAGCGCTCCATCACGGACTGGATGGCGTCCGACGCGACGGCGAAGTCGGCGTCGTGCGTCCGGGTCCCGCTGCCATAGCCGATGGTGACCATGCCCGCGTCCACCGTCGGCGGGCGCTGCTCCATCTCCTCGGACAGCGCCAGGATGCCTTCGTCCAGGCAGTTCTCGACGACGTAGACGTCGCCGGTGACGACCTTGCGCATGGCCTCCGCGATGGTCGGCGTGCTCGCGATGGCGTGCTCGCACATGCCGAGCGCCTTGCGATAGAGCTTCGCGCCGTCCAGCAGCAGGTCGCGCTCCTTCTTGGGAAGGCCCTGCACGTTGCTGTTCCGGCGGTACTCCTCCACGTCGAAGATGAGGTCATCGACTTCGAAGAAGTGGGGCAACCCCAGACGCTTCACCTCTTCGAGCGTCTCCACGACGTCGGGGAACGCCGGCACCCGGTAGAAGATGACCAGGCCATGGAACTGGAGCGCCGTCTTGCATTCGGCGTGGTCGTTCCAGCGCAGCACGGTGACCTCGTTGCCCAGCCGGCGGAACATCTCCACCTTCTGGTCCACGCGGTAGCGCTTGCACTGGGGGAGCGACAGCTCCGCGATGATGAGGATGCGCCGCCCGATGCTGGACCGGGAGTCCTTCGTCAGCGGCACCGTCCACGGCTGGGGGCGCGCTGCCCGGGCGATGGCCACGGCGGTGCTCCCGGCGGGGCTGGGCGCGAGCTGCTCCGCCCTGGGCAACCGCGCCAGCTTCGCGCCGACCTTGTGGAGCGTCTGCTTGCCGCGCTGGTAGACCTTCCCGCGAAGCGTGCCGGGGGGCAGGACGCGCTCGCGCGCCGCCCAGTAGCGGTTCACGAGCTTCCACCCGAGGCTGCCGTTGATGTGCGCCAGCTGCGAGCGCTGCTGGGACGCCAGGGCATCCAGTTCGGAGACGCGGTGCGCCTTCTGGTCCAGCTCCACCTGGAGCACGCGCTGGGCCTTCTCCAGCTTGTCGAGTTCCGCGGAGCGGGCGCTCAGGGCGATGGCATCCGCGCGGGCCCGGAGCCGGGCGGCCTCCACGTCGGCCTGGAGCTGCTCGGCGCGGCGGGTGGTGGCGTCGATGCGCTGGGAGAGTTCATCGCGCGTCTGGGTGAGCTGGTCGCGCGTCTGGGTGAGCTGGTCGCGCTCCTGGCTCAGCCGGTCCCGCTCCGCGATCAGCTGCTGGGTCTGAAGCTGGAGCGACAGCCGGGAGCCCAGCGCGAAGAAGGCGGCCTTGAGCCGGGCGGCCTCCTCGCCGCGCGCCTCCACCAGGGCGCGCACGCCCTCGGGTTGATCCGGGCCCACGGCCAGGACGCCCAGGCCGTGACCGTGGTCGAACTCGAAGGAGGGATGGCGCCCCCGCAGCTCTTCCCACAAGCGCCAGACGCCGAAGTTGCGCTCCCGGACGTTGGTGTCGTGAAACAGGATGACACCTGAGCGGCTCATCTTGGGCAGCCACTGCTCGAAGTCCGCTCGCACCTGCTCGTACGTGTGGCAGCCGTCGATGTGGAGCAGGTCGATGGAGCCGTCCGCGAAGGCGCCCGCCGCCTCGGAGAAGGTCATCGCGTTGAGGCGGGAGAAGCCGCCGTACAGCGGATCATGATGCGCGCGCAGGTCGGCGAGCACGTCCGACCCATAGAAGCCCGCTTGCGCATCCCCCTTCCACGTATCCACCGCGTGGCACTTCGTCTCCAGCTTCAGCGTGTCCACGGCCTGGCAGAACGCGCAATAGGACACGCCCGAGTGCGTCCCCAGCTCCACGAACGTCCGGGGACGCGCGAGGTCGATGATGAACATCGCGAACGGGACGTGTTCAACCCACGCGGAGGAGGCCAGAAGCCGCTTCGGCACCGTCAAGCTGAGGGGATGGTCCAGGGGATTGAGCAGTGGGTGCATGGTGTTCTTGGCGTCAGGAAGGCCTGGCCCCGATACACGGGGCACGCCCCCCTCTCCAGGCGTTGGCGCGGTGGCGGGGCTTCGAACAGGCGCCCGCCCGATGATGGACGTCCCTCCATGTCATCTGCCCTGGAGAGCGTCAAGGCCGGGAGGCCGCCTCCTCTCCAGGGGGGGAGACAGCCCCTCCGTCCCCGTCCCCGTCCTGCCGTTTGGACTTTCCGCCCGTCAGCGCGGCGGGCGGGGAGGCCACGCGAAGCGCAGCATCTCCGTGCCCAGTGCGTGATTGGGGCTGTGAAACGCATCGCTGTCGAGAGTGTCCTTCCACCGAGCCTTGAATGCGGCGGCGGCAGCGGACGGGACCACCTCCGGCTCCCTCGCGGGCGGCTGTCGCATCAGCTCGGCGTGGGGCGTCCAGACCGTCCACAAGCCCCGGGCCGCCAGCCTCAGGCACAGGTCCACGTCGCGCCAGGCACCGGGCAGGTGTCCGGCGTCGAAGCCGCCCACGGCCTCGAAGCTGCTCCGGCGCACGGCGAGGCACGCCGCGCTCACCGCGGACACCCGCTGCTGCACCGCCGCGCGGCCCACGTGTCCGGTGCCGTCGCGAGGCAGGCCCCGGTACGGACAGCCCGCGACCCCGTCCGCGCCCATGCCCAACACGAAGCCCGCGTGTTCGACGCGGCCGTCCGGCGCGAGCAGCTTCGCCCCCACCGCGCCCACCTCCGGCCGCAGCGCCTGCGACACCAGCTCCGCGAGCCAGTCCTCGCTGTCCGGGGACAGGTCCGCGTCGGCGAAGATCAGCACCTCGCCCGTGGCGTCGCGCGCGGCCTCGTTCGCGGAAGCGGAGGCCTGCTCGTGAGCGCCGGAGGCCACGCGCCAATCCACATCCCACCCTTGCGCCGAGGCACGCCATCCGTGGAGACGGGCCGTGGCCGCTTCGTGGGTCCGGGCCTGGAGGATGGCGGTCACCCGGGGCCGGGGCGTGGGCAACGGATGGCGGACGCGTTGGAGTGAGGCATTGGCCCCCGGCTCGATGCGCGCACCGGGCTCCGTGCGGTCCAGGTGCTCCTGGAGCGCCTTGCGCGCGGCGATGCTGGCGTAGTCCTTCTCCCCCGCGTGCAGCGCCGTGGAGCCGGGGATGGCGCGCCAGTGGTAGAGCACGCGCGGGACGTGATGGATGCGTTCGGGCGTGGTGCGCTCCATCACGCGCAGGGCCAGGTCGTGGTCCTGACTGCCTTCGAAGCCGACGCGGAAGCCGCCCACCTCGCGCACGCGCTCCGTGCGGTAGACGCCCAGGTGGCTGATGAGGTTCTGGGTGCGGAACAGGTCCAGGTTGAACGCGGGCTTGAGGTACGGATCAAACCGGCGGCCCCGCGGATCGATCTTGTCCTCGTCGCTGTAGACGATGTCCGCGTCGGGGTGCGCGTTGAGGGCTTCCGCCACGCGGAGCAGTGCGTCCTCCGGGAGTTCGTCGTCGTGGTCGAAGAGCGCGACGAACTCGCCCTGGGCCAGCGCCAGCGCGGAGTTGGAGGCCGCGGAGATGTGACCGTTGGTGGGCCGGACGACGAAGCGGATGCGGGCATCGCGCTGGGCGCAGTCCTCCAGCACGGCGCGCACGTGGGGCTGGCGGGAGGCGTCGTCCGCGATGCACAGCTCCCAGTGGGGATAGAGCTGCGCGCGCACGGAGTCGATGGCCCGCCGGAGCCAGACCTCCGGCGTGTTGTAGGTGGGCATCACCACGGACACCCGGGGCTTCCAGGGCAGGGCCTCCGCCGTGCGGCGCAGGGACTCGCGGTCCGCGTCGGTGAGCGTGTCGTACTGCGCCACCCAGTCGTCGTAGCTTTCGAGCGACAGCCTGCCCTGGGACTTCTGGCCCAGCACCCCATCCACGCCCTGGAGTCCCCCGGTGCGCAGGGCGCCCAGGTAGCGACGGGCCACCTGGGGAATGCGCTGGGGCTCCCGTACGAGTCGCAGGGCCAGGGGCAGGGTCGTGCGCAGCGCGGCCTCCGTCCGGCCCACGCGCACGGCGCGGACGTCGGTGAGGCGGAAGCGCGTGGCGTGGCTGACCGGGCCCAGGCGCAGCGCGTGCACGGCGTCTGGAAGTCGCACGAGGGCGCGAGCACGACCGTGGGCATCCAACGGCAGCCGGATGCTCTGTTCGGCCCCCGCGACGCCCGTGTCCACGACGAGCACGGGCGAGGCGGCGCCGGGGGCTTCGGTGCGGAGCTGGAAGGAGAGCTGTGTCCAGCCCGTGGGCAGCGGTTGCCTGTCGGCCGTGAGGGCCACGAGGGCCCCGGCGCCGTCGGCGTTCCACTCGAAGGGGCCTCCGCTGTCGGCGGTCACTCCCGTGACGGGTTCAGGTGTCAGGTGGACGGTGGGCCGCGTCACGCCCATGCGCACTTCGTGAGCCGCATCCCGCGTCAGGCGGGCCAGCTTCCGGCGCCGGCCTTCAGGCACTTCGCTCATCGGTCTGTTCCTTCCGCATCCGAGGGTTCGAGGCACGGATGGCCAAAGGGATCACCTCTGGGGGTGCGCGGGTGACGCGTCCACGCCTCGCGCAAGCGGGGGGCATCCCGCGCGTCGTCGCCATCGCTCCGTGCCTGGGTCCTCACGAGCCGGGCGTGGGGGGTGTACAGCACGCGAAGGCCTCGCGCGCCCACGCGCAGGCACAGCTCCGCGCCCCGGGCATCGTCCGACGTGAAGGACTCGTCCCATCCGCCCAGGGACTCCAGCACGTCGCGACGGATCATCGCGCAGGCGCTGGAGACGGCCAGCAGATCTCGGGGCCAGTGCGAGCCGCCGAAGTCCCGGAGCGACGGATCCGGCAGCCCCGCGAAGGGCCGCAGCAGCCGACCTTCCGAGCCGAAGCACAGGCCCGCGTGCAGCACGTGCCCTTCAGGGGAGAGGATCCGCGCGCCCACCACGCCCACGTCGGGACGCAGGGCCTGTGAGGACAGCTCGGCAAGCCAGCCCGGTTCGGTCGGCAGCGTGCCGGCGTCCAGGCTCAGCACGAGGTCCCCACTCGATGCGCGCAGGAGTCGGTTCGCCACGGCCCCGGGCGTCAGGGTTCTCTCCACGCGAACGCGCACGACCTTCGCGGGGGACGCGACCGACGCCGCGGCCCCCGGCTCGCGCCCCCCGAAGACGGGCACGAGCACTTCCACCTCCAAGCCGTCCGTCAGGGCGAGCAGCGATTCGAGTCCTGCCTCGGTGCTCTCACCTGACAACAACACCGACACACGGGGGCGATGGGCGATCGAGCGGCGGATCCGGTACAGCCCCGGCGCGGAAGTCTCGACCGTCGCCGCCTCCCCCGCGCGCTCCAGGTGCGCAGTCACTGCGCGGCGACCTGCCTCGGACGCGGCGGGCTTGGCGCTCGCATCCGTGGCGGTGGAGCCCGGCAACGTGCGCCAGTGGTAGAGCACCTTGGGAATGTGGGCGAAGCGCCGCGTGCGCTCCATCAGCCGCAGAAGCAACTCATGGTCTTGCGCGCCCTCGAAGCCGGGCCGGATGCCGCCGACCTCGCGGAGCAGCGACGTGCGCACCACCAGGAAGTGACACACGTAGTTCACCGCGCGCAGCAGCTCCGGGGACAACTCCGGCTTCAGGTAGGGCGCGAAGCGCTGTCCCCCCGCATCCACCTTGTCCTCGTCCGAGTAGAGGACCTCCGTGTCGGGAGCGGACGCAAGACGCAGCGCCACCTCCGCCAGCGCATGCGGGGCCAGCAGGTCGTCATGGTCGAGGAAACCGACGAACTCTCCCCTGGCCATGGCCAGCGCGGCATTCGTCGCGCGAGCGATGCCCTGGTTCTCCGGCAGCCGTTCGAAACGGATGCGCGCATCCCCGGCCGCGAGCCGTCGCAGCGTCGCGGCGACCCCCGCGCCACGCGAACCATCGTCCACGATGCACAGCTCCCAGTGCGGATACACCTGCGCCGTCACGGAAGCGATGCACGCCTGGAGCACCTCGACCGGCGTCTCCCACGCCGGGGTGACGAGGCTGATGAGGGGACGCCGCGTCAGCCCTTCGAGCGCGGTGGTCGCGGCCCTGACGTCGCGCGCCTCCTGCTCGCGGGCAGCCCGCGCGTAGGCCTCCGGCTCGGGCATCACCAGGACCGGCCGGGCCGCGCCGAGCATGTGTCGCAGGGTCCGGACACAGGCATGGTTGAAGCCAATCTGCCGCCGCCACACCTCGCGCCACAACGGAAGCCCCACGGTCCCTGGAGGCTGGGACGCCAGCACGTCACAGCGCGCATCCAGCGCATCCAGGGGCCCGCGCACACCGTCGGTCCGCAGGGGCCAGTCCTGCCCGGACAGCAACGCCACGAGGGCCCCGTTCCAGGACTGTTGTTCGCGCAGGCCCGGCGCCGCGGGCAGCCACGCGGCCTTCACGCCCAGCGGCAGGGGATCCGCGAGCGGAGCAAGCTCCCTCCGCGCACGCTCCGGCAGCGTCCGCTCCGGCTGCCGCAGCAGCGAGGCCAACAGGGCGTTGAAGTGGACCTGACGCGAGAGCAACAGCCGCTGCACGGGCCCGAGTCCCACCGTGCCCAGGCGCTTGGCGGTGGTGATGGCCGAGCCCCAACGCGCCCGGTGCGACGGAGGCACGTCGAAGCCGAGCACCTGCGTGAAGGCCTCGAGCGGCGGCGGAAGCCCCCCACTGTGGGTGGAGTGGTTCATGGCCGGCTCAGGGAGTGCGGTCGAGCTTGAGCCGGTCCGCCAGCGCCCGCAGCGTGTCGTGGATCCAGGGGATGGAATGAAGGCGCGCATTCACCCCATCCACGAGCCGGTGGCGGAACTCACGCGCCAGCAGGGCCTCTTCACGGGTCTGCACGACCGCAGCGGTCCAGGCACTCACCCGGCGCAGCAGCCAGGGGTCCGACGAGGCGGAAGCCGCACCGCCCCCCGGCGCCATGCAGGGCCCGCGCACTTCACACGAGGCGATGCCGCCGAGGAACACCGGCACGAAGAGCGCGCCCAGCCGCACGGGCAGGTCCCCGATTCCCCCCTGCCCCACCCCGGTCAGCGGGAAGGGACCGATCCGCGTCCGGTCGATGACCAGCACATGGACCAGCTCCGGGTGAAGCGTGAGGTGCTGCACCTCCAGCTGCTCCCCCAGCGGAAACGGCACCTTCGCGCGAACGTACGGCATGGCCCCGGCGCTGGACGCCCACTCGGTGCGGAAGGACCGCGCCACCGCCCAGGCCGCGCTGCTTCCCTGGAGCGCCTGGACGAGGTGCGCGTAGTGACGTGGATACACCAGGCACCGCGCATCCAGCAGCGCCAGGTACTGGCCCCGGGCCTGACGGAGCGCCGCCGCGTACAGGTCGCCCGCCGGAGCGCGCACCACGCGCGGCTGGAACGTTCCCAGCTTCGCGTAGCGCTCCAGCGACGCCTCGGCGGCGGACAGGTCACTGTCTTCCGGCGCCGCGAGGAGGAGTTCCAGCGGCTGCTGCTCCTGACACGCCAGCGCGAAGAGCGCTTCGTCCAACATCGCGGCGGAGGCGCGCGGGTCATGCAACAGCACGACGCTGAGCAGCCCCTGTTCAAGCGCCCGCGCCGGCGCCTCCGGGACGATGGCGTAGAGCCCCTCCTCCACCTGCGTGGACACGGAGAGCTGGGCCAGCAACGCCCGCAGGGCCTGTTCGGCGTCCGCCGCCAGCGCGGTGGAACCCGACGCGCCAGGCAGCACTTCCCGGTGGGCGATGCGATAGCCCGCGTCGGACAGCCGCCGCAGCATCCCCTGCTCGGAGATGCCGGCACGCACGGGCGCGGTGCCCAGCCACGTCTCCAGCAGTGCACGGGCCGAGCCCGCGTTGCGCAGGTGGAACAGCACCTCCGCACGCGGCGCCTCCTGCCGCAGCACCTCCAGCCCGCCCGTCAGCACGTGCGACACGGCGTCGCCGGTGAGCACCACGTGGGACGGCTCGGTGCCCTCGGGTCGCGTCCACGCCGGTCCGGGCTGCTCCCGCACGTCACACCCGTGGGCGCGCAGCGCCGCCGCCAGCGGCTTCGCCTCGCCCACGAGGCACACCACCGCCCCGGCCCGCACGCGCGACAGCACGAAGGCGGTCAGCCGCTCCGGCGCATCGGATGTCGCGACCTCCTCCGGCATGGCGTTCACCAGCGCCTCCTCGCGAACTCGAGGTGATGGCCGAACTCGGCGATGCGCGACAGGCGCCACCCGGGGTTCACGACCTCCGGCACGGCGAACGGTTCGCCCCCCAGCGCGGAGTACTCCCGCAGGCGGTCGCGCATGAACGTGGCGTTCCCGTACTTCGCTCCCAGCAGGGCCGCGCTGCGGCGCACCATCCGCTCGCGCAACGGACTCTCCTCCCGGGTGACGGTGTAGTGGTGCACGCGCGCCGCCGGGGCCACCCGGACGGACAGCCCCAGGGCCCGCGCCCGCCACGACAGGTCCACGTCCTCGCAGTACATGAAGAAACGCTCGTCGAAGCCCCCCGCCCTGGCATGCAGCTTCCGCGTGACGAGCAGCACGCAGCCACTGCACCACGGCGTCTCCCCCGTCACCGGATCATAGGGTTTGGGGTGTTCATCCGGGAACAACCGCGCCTCCACCAGGCCGGTGTCCGGCATCCGGTCCGCCGCGTGGACCAGCTCGCGCACGCAGTACGGGTGCAACACCCCGTCCGGGTTCACGCAGATGTAGTGACGCACCCCGGGCGTCCCGAAGGCTTCCGCCATCAGCCGGTTGTGCGCGCCGCCGAAGCCCAGGTTCTGGCCGGAGTAGCGGTAGTCCGCCCGCGCATCCAACCGCGTCACCACCGTGCGCAGCGAGTCGTCCGGCGAGTTGTCCAGCCACGTCACGCGGAAGCCAGGCGCCCCCACGGCGTCACGGTTCCACTGGAGCGACGTCCACAGTCGCTCCAGCTCCTGCGTCGGGTTCCGGTACAGCACGATGCCCAGCCAGATGCCCGGCTCCCCCCGGCCTGCCGCATCCCGCCCGCTCACGAGCCTACGTCTCGCACCTGCGCCACGCGCGCCCCGACACCCTCCACCACCCAGCGATGCACCGGCCGCGTGACGCCCACGTCCTTGACCCCGGAGCGGACCTCGAAGGCACACGCCGCTTCGCGCTTCTGCAGCACCTGCCCGGCCGCATCACGCACCGTCACCGTGAACGCATAGCGGCCCGCCGTGAGCCCCAGCCGGTCGACGACGAAGCGCACCGAACCGCTTCCCGGCGTCTCCGCGCGAAAGGGCACGCGCTCCACGAAGGTGTCCGTGCCGTAGACGACCACGCCGTCCGCGCGCGTCAGCTCCAGGCCGAAGCCCAGCCCAGGCGCAGGCGTCCGCGTGGTGAACCCCACGCACAGCTCCACCCCGTCCTCGGAGTCCACCCACTCCGCCACGGAGCCGTCCCGGCGCAACAGCCCCACCGAGTCCACCTCCAGCGGCGAAGGCGCGGCGGACGGCGCCGCGAGCGAAGGCAGGGCCCCGCCGTCGGACGCCAGCGCGGGCGACTCCATCGCCATGCCCCGCTCCTCGGCCAGCGCCACCGCGCGCTTGTAGCTCTTGATGACCTCCGCGGGAGGACCGAACTCACGGATGCGGCCCGCGTCGATCCACGCGCCCAGGTCGCACCAGCGCTCCAGCGTCCCCAGGTCGTGGGTGACGATGACGATGGTCTTCCCGGCCCGCTTGAACTCCGTCATCTTCGCGAGGCTCTTCTTGCCGAAGTGCTCGTCGCCCACGGCCAGGATCTCATCGATGATGAGGATGTCCGGCTCCACGTGCGTGGCCACCGAGAACGCCAGCCGCATGTACATGCCGCTGGAGTAGGTGCGCACCGGCTCGTCGATGAAGTCACCCAGCTCGCTGAAGGTGATGATCTCCTCCATCCGGGCCTTCACCTCCGCGCGCGTCATCCCCAGGATGATGCCGTTGATGAGGATGTTCTCCCGGCCGGAGAAGTCCGGGTGGAAGCCCGCGCCCAGATCCAGGAGCGCGCTGATGCGCCCGTGGATGTCGATGGTGCCCGTCGTCGGCGTGTAGATGCCGCAGATGAGCTTGAGCAGCGTGCTCTTGCCGGAGCCGTTGCGCCCGATGATGCCCACCGTCTTGCCGCGGGGCACCACGAGGTCCACGCCCCGGAGCGCTTCGATCATGGACTTGCCGTCCACGTCGCGCTTGCCCCGGAGCATGCGGATCAGCTCCGACTTGATGGTCGTGTATTCGCGCCGGATGGTGCTCTTGCGGAAGCGCTTCACCACGTTCCGCAGCACGATGGCGTCCGGCGACGCGATGTCGCTGCTCATATGAACTCCGCGAAGTCCTCGCGACGACGCTCGAAGATGCCGGCGGCCACCCAGAGCAGCGCCAGGGAGACGCCCATCCACATGAGGAGCGGCCCTGGATTGGGAAGCCGGTGCTCGTAGAAGATGGACTGGTAGGACGTCACCATCACCGCCATCGGGTTGAGCAGCACGAGGGGGCCCTGCGCGGCGTCCGGCAGCGTGTCCACCCGGTAGAAGACGGGCGTGACGAAGAACCACATGGTCAGGAGGTTGGCGATGATCTGCTGCAGGTCCCGGAACGTCACGTTCAACGCGGACACGATGTAGACCAGCGCCACCGTCATGCTCAGCTGCGTGAGCAGCACCACCGGGAAGGCGATGATGTGCCAGGTGGGCACATAGCCCAGGATGAGCCCCAGCCCGATCATCAGGGGCAGGGACAGCACGTAGTTGCAGAGGTTGGTCACCACCACGGTGGCCGGCAGCACCTGCGCGGGAAAGCGCACCTTGGTGAGCAGGTCGCGCCGATCACTGATGGAGCTGGCCCCGGCCCCCAGGGACGTGGAGAACCAGATCCACGGCAGGAGCCCCACGAACACGAAGTAGGTGTACCCCTCGATCTTCTGCCGCATGTAGACGGTGAAGAGCAGGGAGTAGACGCCCATCTGCAGCATCGGGTTGAGGAACGTCCACAGGAAGCCGAGCACCGAGTTCCGGTACCGCGCCTTGAGCTCCCGTTGGGTCAGGCTGAGCAGGAGGCCCCGGTATTGGTAGAGCTCACGCAGGTTGCGAAGCATGCAGGGCCATCCATACATCATGCGAAGAGGAAGAGGTGAGCAACGGGACTTCCGGGCGCTCGCGGACACGCCCGTCCGGCCGCTCGCCGCATCGCGCCGCGCCGGCCTCGCGCGCGCACCACCTGGAAAAGAAAAAGGCCCCCTGGTTTCCCAGAGGGCCTTTATTTTTTGGAGCGGGAAAAGGGATTTGAACCCTCGACCCTCGCCTTGGCAAGGCGATGCTCTACCGCTGAGCTATTCCCGCATCAGGACTGCCGTACCGCTTGCTGCTTTCCGTCGGGCGGTGCCGCGCCGGAAGTGAGATGGGGTATACAGAGGGCCTTCGGACCCGTCAAACACTTTTCGCATCCGCCTCCGGATCCGCGCCTCCCCTCCGGGCGAGCATGGCCAGGAACGCGCGGAAGTAGACGACGGCGCTCCACACGGAGAACGCGCCCGACAGGTAGACGAGCACCTTGCCGACCTGGTTGTAGTCGACCGTGACGGTCTGGAAGCCCAGGTCCAGCGGGTGCACGTAGTGGACGCACAGGGAGATGATCCCCACGAGCTGAAGGGACGTCTTCCACTTCCCCTCCTGGCCGGCGGCGATGACCATGCCCTCGCTGGCCGCGATGGTGCGCAGGCCGCTGACGATGAACTCGCGCGCCAGCAACACGATGACGACCCAGGCGGCGATGCGGCCCAGGCGGACCATCATCACCAGGGCGGCCATGGCGATGAGCTTGTCCGCCAGCGGGTCCATGAACTTGCCCACGACGGTGATGAGGTTCCACTTGCGCGCCAGGTAGCCGTCCACCACGTCGGTGATGGAGGCCACCGCGAACACCAGCCCCGCGAGCAGCGAGTGGAGCGGATCCGCGTCGTAGGTGAGCCAGACGAACAGGGGGATGATGAGGATGCGCCCCAACGTGAGCATGTTGGGCAGGTTCCAGAACTCCTGCACCAGGATGCTGGGACGGCGGGAGGCGCGCTTGCGGGCCCGCTCCTCACGCTTCTTCTGCTTCCGGAGAGCTCGGTCCGAGGAGGCCATGGGCGCGCTTTCTACCGGACCCCGAGTGCGATGAGGGCAAAACCTTCACCGCCCAGCTCCACCGCCGTGCGCAGTGTCTCCCCGCCAGCGGACTGGAGCAGCGGCACCACACGCGGAGTGAGGTTGCCCAGCCAGCCCACCAGATGGGACAGGGGCACCGACACCGGCGCGTCCATCGTCACCGGCACCGAGCGCAGCGGCCCCGACAGACTCAAGAGCACCCGCCCCTGCCCGCGCAGGTGCACGAGGTCCAGGTCCGGCGCCAGGTCCGACGGCACGCGGCCGTTCTCGAACACCACCGGCTCCTCGAAGGCGAAGACGCTCGCGTCGCGCAGGTAGACGGATTCGTCGTCCAGCACCATCGCCACCAGTTGCCGCCCGGCGGCCGGCTCCAGGTGCAGCGTGCCCTGACCCCGGGCGCGCACCATGGCCTGGACGCCGTCGCCGAAGGGCTTGTCCGTGGCCCGGCCCCGGAAGCGCTTCATCTCCGGCTGGAAGGTGACCTGTCCCTGCACGGCGATGAGCCCCTCCAGACGGGTGAGCAGCTCCCCGCTCACCGACACGGCGACGCTCGCGGGCCCCTGCACGAAGGGCTGGGTCGCGGAGGCACCCGGCAGGACCGCCGTGGGCGCCCACTCGGTGAGCACCGGTGGGTTCACGCCGGGTCCGGATCCGCTCGTGTTCGCGGCCGGGGACGGCGCGGCGCGGACCGGCGCGGGGGGCTCGCTCGCGGCCAGCGCGGCGGAGGTCTCCTCGAACGTGGTGACAGGCTCCTCGGAGACTTCAATCTCCTCCGACACCGGGGTCGGGGGCAGCTCGTCGGAGACCTCCACGTCCTCCCCGGAGGCGAACGCGTCCGTCGTCGCGGCCAGCGCCCGGGCCTGTTCATCGTCGGAGTCGGAGGCAGGGGCGGCTGAACCGGCGGCGAGGCTTGGATCCTCGTCCTCGTCGAAGCGCAGCTCGTCGTCCGAGGGGCGCGGCGGCGGCGTCGCCGCGACGGGAGGTCGGCTTTCCCGGGCGCCCGTGGCGGGAGTCTTCCGGGGTGCTTCGTCCAGGCCGAACTGGGCGCCCCAGTCGTTCTCGCCGGAGCCGGTGGAGGCGGTGGACGCGCCCTCCCCTTCGCCGCCTTCCGCGTCGCGGGGACGGGCGGGCGCGGCGGGGCGGCTGAAGCCTTCACCAGCGATGGCGCGCGACATCTTCTCCGCCATGGCATCGCTGCCGGACAGCAGGAAGTGCTCGCGCGCGCGGCCGTACTCGCCCATCTGGGCGAAGGTCAGGCCCAGGTAGTTGTGGGCCTTCTTGTGATCCGGGGCCAGGTCGGTGGCGGTCTCGAACTCGCGCGCCGCGCGCTGGAGCGCGTTCGTCTTCAGGTAGACGAGCCCCAGGTTGACGCGCAACGTGGGGTCCACCGGGTTGTCCCGCACGAGCATTTCGTACAGGTCCGCGGCGCGGTCGAAGAGGCCCAGCTTGAAATAGGTCAGGCCCAGCAGGTTCTGGGCCTTCTCGTGACGCGGCTGGAGCTGGTGCGCACGCTCCAGGAAGTCCTTCGCTTCAATGACCTTGCCGGCGCCCAGCAGCTCGCTTCCACGGTAGAGCTGCTGCAGGAACTCCTCGTCAGCGGGGCCCGGCTCCTTCGTCCCCTTCGTGCGCGTCGTCATTCTCGGGTGTGGGCTCACGGCTGCTGGCCTCGGCCTGGGCGAGCCGCTCGCGCTCCTTGTAGTGGTAGTAGAGCTGGACGACCTTGCGCACGTACGCCTGGGTCTCCGCGTACGGAGGCACCTGGCCTCCGTACTTCTTCACGGCCTCAGGCCCGGCGTTGTAGGCGGCGACCATCTTCACCATGTCGCCGTCGAACATGTTGGCCAGCACGCGCAGGTAGCGCACGCCGCCCTCGATGTTCTCCTTCGAGTCGAAGATGTCCTTCACGTACATGTCCGTCGCGGTGGCCGGCATGAGCTGCATCAGCCCGCTGGCGCCCTTGTGGCTGAGCGCGTTCGGGTTGAAGTTGCTCTCCGTGTGCATGATGGCGCGCACCAGCGCGGACGGGATGCGGTAGCGCAGCGCCGCCTTGGCGATGTGCGGATCCAGCTCCTCCGGCGTGCGTGCGCGGCCGCGCACCGGAGCGCTGGTGGCGGGCGCGGGTGAGAAGGTGCCGGCCAGCTTGCGCGCCTTGCGCGAGCCCGCCGGGGGCACGTTCGTGTAGACGATCGTCCCGTCCTTCTCCACGTAGCTGTAGATGCCGTCGGCGAACGACGCCGTGGGGGCGAGGGTCAGCAGGGCAAGAAGGACGGTGAGGACACGCATGGCGGCGGCCGAAACCTTAGACAACGGCCGGAAAGTCCTCAAGAAAACGCCTTGTTTCCAGCACTTACCGCCATTAAGGCTGTTCGCCATGCCCCATCGGTTTGATTTCCTGGTCCTGGGCGGAGGCGTGGCGGGTCTGTCGTTCGCCCTGGAGGCGGCCCAGCATGGCACCGTCGCCGTGCTCACCAAGCGCGAGCGGGGCGAAGGCAACACCGCCTACGCGCAGGGGGGCATCGCCGGCGTGCTGGCCCCCACCGACACGTTCGACGCCCACATCGAGGACACCCTCGTGGCGGGCGCGGGCCTGTGTCACCGGGACGCGGTGGAGGTCACGGTGCGCGAGGGCCCCGAGCGGCTGCGGCAGCTCGTCGCCCTGGGCGCGGAGTTCGACCGTCGGGTCGGCGGCGAGTTCGACCTCACGCGCGAGGGGGGCCACTCCGCCCGCCGGGTCATCCACGCGGGCGACATCACCGGCCGCGAGGTGCAGCGCGCGATGCTGGCCGCGTGTGACGAACACCCCAACATCACGTTCTTCCAGAACACCGCCGCCATCGACCTGATGCTGGACAGGAAGCCGCACTCGCCTTCCGCCAGCCGGTGCGTGGGTGTGTACGCGCTCCTGGAGGACGGCGCCATCGAGCGCTTCCTCTCCAAGGTGACGGTGCTGGCCACCGGCGGGGCGGGCAAGGTGTACCTGTACACGTCCAACCCGGACGTCGCGACGGGGGACGGCGTGGCCATGGCGTACCGCGCGGGCGCGCGCGTGGCGAACATGGAGTTCTACCAGTTCCACCCCACCTGCCTGTTCCACCCGGAGGCCAAGAGCTTCCTCATCAGCGAGGCCCTGCGCGGCGAGGGCGGCAAGCTGCGGCTCAAGGACGGGCAGGCCTTCATGGAGCGCTACCACCCCATGAGGGACCTGGCGCCGCGCGACGTGGTGGCGCGCGCCATCGACGCGGAGCTGAAGCGCACGGGCAACGACTGCGTCTACCTGGACATGACGCATTTGGGCCGCGCGTACGTCACCGAGCGCTTCCCCAACATCTACGCCACGTGCAAGGCCTTCAACATCGACATGGCCGTGCAGCCCATCCCCGTCGTGCCCGCGGCGCACTACCAGTGCGGCGGCGTGGTGACGGACCTGCACGGGCGCACCAACGTGCCGGGCCTCTACGCCATTGGCGAGGTGTCCTCCACGGGCCTGCACGGCGCCAACCGGCTCGCGTCCAATTCGCTGCTGGAGGGCCTGGTGTTCGGCCACCGCGCGGTGAAGGTGGCGGCGGAGGAGATCGCCTCGCTGACGCACTCCAGGGAGGAGCCGCCCGCATGGGACTCCGGCAGCGCGGTGGACTCCGACGAGCGCGTCGTTGTGGCCCACAACTGGGATGAGATCCGCCGCCTGATGTGGAACTACGTCGGCATCGTGCGCACGGACAAGCGGCTGATGCGCGCGCGCCGGCGGCTGGAGCTGTTGCGCGAGGAGATCCGCGACTACTACTGGCGCTTCAAGGTGACCCGCGACGTCATCGAGCTGCGCAACATCGCGGAGGTGGCGCACCTCATCGTGGACTGCGCGAGCCGTCGCAAGGAGAGCCGGGGCCTGCACTACACCCTGGACTACCCCCACACCGACGAGCACCAGGGCACGCGCGACACCGTGCTGTCCCGGGAGCTGTGAGCCGCCATGTCGAGTCCGCGCCGTACGCAGAATGAGCTCCCGGGCCCCACTGGCCTGGGCGACGAACCGGGGCCCACGCAGGGCCACCGCGATGGTGACGGCCCGCCGCCTCCGGGGCCGCGGGTCGCCCTGCCCCGCCCGTACGTCTGCTACGCGCTGATGGCCGGCGCGGTGGCGATGTTCTTCCTGGGCCGCTCCCTGGGCCAGACGCTGGTGGGGCCGGACGGGACGCCGGTGGGACACCTGCCGCCGCTGGCGCTCTTCGGTCCGGCGGTGCGCGCGGGCGAGTACTGGCGCCTGCTGGGCATGGTGTTCGAGCACGGCAACGCGCTGCACCTGTTCTTCAACATGTCCGTCGTCTTCACGATGGGCCAGACGCTGGAGCGCGGCATCGGCAGTCTGCGGTTCCTGGCGCTGTCGCTCGTCACCGCGCTGGGCGGCTCCGCGTTCGCGCTCTTCTTCAACTTCAACATCGTGACGGTGGGCGCCTCCGGCATGATTCTCGGCTGGGGCGGCGCGATGCTGCCCATCGCCACGCAGCAGGGCCGCAAGGACCTGTACTTCTGGCTGGTGCAGGTGGCGGTCATCAGCCTGCTGCCCGGCGTGAGCTGGGCAGGGCACCTGGGCGGGTTCGTCTTCGGCCTGCCGTGCGGCATGGCCCTGCGCCAGGGCCGGAAGTTCTACGCGCGCGCCATCCCCGTGCTGCTGTTCATCGCCGCGGCCCTGGCCCTGGTCGCATCCCACCCCGAACGGCACGGAGGTTTCTGACATGGCCGAAGTCAACGTGCGCAGCGTCTGCATCTTCTGCGGTTCCCGCTCGGGCGTGCGTCCCGAGTACCGCGACGCGGCCACGAAGCTGGGCGCCGCGATGGCAAGGCGGGGGCTGACGCTCGTCTACGGCGGCGCCAGCGTGGGGTTGATGGGCGCGGTGGCGGACGCGGTGCTCGCCGGCGGCGGCAAGGCCGTGGGCGTGCTGCCCCACTTCATGGACGCGAAGGAGCTGGGCCACCCGCGCCTGACGGAGATGCACCGGGTGGACTCCATGCACTCGCGCAAGGCGCTGATGGCCGAGCGCGCGGACGCCTTCATTGCCCTGCCCGGCGGCTTCGGCACCCTGGACGAGCTGTTCGAGATCGTCACCTGGGCCCAACTGGGGCTGCACCGCAAGCCCATGGGCCTTCTGGACGTGGATGGCTTCTTCCAGCCGCTGCTCGCGCTGGTGCAGCGCATGGTGGAGGCCGGCTTCGTGCCGGAGACCCAGGCGATGCCCTTCGCGGTGAGTCCTTCGCCGGACGCGCTGCTGGACCGCCTGCTTTCGGGGCCCACCATGCCGGTGACGTCGAAGTGGCTCAAGGACGGCCAGCAGACCTGAGGCCGCGGGCCGCCGCTTCGTTCAGTGGGCCTTCACCTTGAGCTCCGCGCTGCCCAGCGACGAGGCCACGCGCAGCATCACCTGGTCGGTGCCTTCGGGGATGACGGGCTGGCCTCCGGAGAAGGTGAGCGGGAAGCGCACGCGGTAGCCCACCCAGAAGAGGGTGGTGTACGGGTAGTAGGCGCGCACGTTGAGGTCCGCCCGGCCGATGCGGCGGACCTCCACGGGCGTCACCTCGCCCGCGGGCGTCACCAGCGCGATCCGCCAGATGCTGTTGCGGTTGGCGAAGTCGTCGTAGCGCGAGTCGTTGACGTGCACGCCCAGGAAGAACTCGTGGAACTGCGCCGCCTCCGCCTGTTCCTCGGCGAGCAGCGACTCCACCTTCGCCGCGGGCAGCGTCTGGAAGAGCGCGCGGCGG
The DNA here is from genome assembly GCF_003612125.1 of Corallococcus praedator. Lineage (GTDB taxonomy): Bacteria > Myxococcota > Myxococcia > Myxococcales > Myxococcaceae > Corallococcus > Corallococcus praedator. The sequence continues at coordinate 2,527 of NZ_RAWI01000035.1, read as the reverse complement.
CGGATGCGGGCGTCGCGGAAGACGGGCGTCTGCAGCGTGGCCCCCGCGAAGATGCGCGTGTCGAAGCCGTCGTAGATCTCCTTGCGGTCCGAGTACCGGTCCAGCACCGCCATGTACGCGGCCTCCGCCTTCGGATCATCCAGCGTGGGAGCAGGCTCCCCGACGAGGGGGGGCGTGTTGGCGCAACCGCCCAGCACGCCCAGCAGCACCACGGCCACCAGCAGCCTTCTCACGGGATGAAGTCCTTGCGCGTGAACAACGTGGTGAGGCGGTGGCCGGAGGCCTCCACGGCCTCGCGTCCGCCTTCCAGCCGGTCCACCAGCGCGAAGGCGCCCAGCACCGTCAGGCCCTCCAGCTTCGCCCGCTCAATCGCCTTGAGCGTGGACGCGCCCGTCGTCACCACGTCCTCCACGATGGCCACCGGCGCACCGGGGCCCAGCGCGGCCAGACCTTCAATCCACTGGCCGGTGCCGTGGCCCTTGGGCTCCTTGCGCACGATGAAGGCGTGCAGCGGCGCGCCCTCCAGGAAGCTGGTGAGGCTCACCGCCGACGCGAGCGGATCCGCGCCGAGCGTCAGCCCACCCGCGGCCACCGCCGACGGAGCGTCGCGCCGGATGGCCTCCAGCAGCAGCCGGCCGATGAGGTAGTGGCCCTCGGCGAGCAGCGCCGTGCGCTTGCAGTCGATGTAGAAGTCCGACTCCTTGCCGGAGGAGAGCACCACGCGCCGCCGCTCGAAGGAGCGCTGGGTGAGCACCTCCAGGAGCCGGGCGCGGTCGCGAGTCAGCGATTCCGCCATGGCCTACAGACCCTCCAGGTACTTCACCAGCTCCGCCGAGTAGCGGACCTGCATCAGCAGCTCCGCGCGCCGGGATTCGTCCAGCGAGGAGAACACGTCCGCCAGCAGCGACAGGTCCTGGTTGAGGGCGCCCATGCGCTGCGCGACGTCCGCCGCCAGCTCATCCGCGTCGATCTCCTCTTCCACGCCCTCCGGCGCCAGCGTCTCCTCGGTGGCGAGCGCCTTCTCCAGCATGTCGCGCACCGGCGCGGTCAGCCGGCCTTCGGCCTCCAGCGAGTCCCGCTTGGCCTCCAGCGTGTCGTGCTCCACCGGCGAGGCGTGGATGGCCTCCGCCAGCGACAAGAGCAGCGCGTCCTCGTCGGACAGCTCCTCGTGCACGCGGACCTGCACCTGGTCGCGCTTGAGGAAGCGCAGCGCCGCCACGCGCCGGAAGCCGCAGATGAGCTGGTAGCGCTCCTCGCCGCGCGGGCGCACGTCCACCGGGAACAGCTGTCCCAGACGCGCCAGGTCCGTGGCCAGCTCGGACACGTCGCCTTCGTCGCGCAGACGGAAGGTGGTGTCCTCCTCCAGTCGCTCCAGCGGCAACACCATCGCCGTCACCTGTCCCATCACGCGGGGCTCCACGGCCTCCGCGAGGGGCTCCTCGTCCGGGGTCGCCACAGCTTTGTCGGAACCGCCATCCGGGCCGGGGGCTTCTTCCTGGCTCGCGCGGCTCGCCACGTCCCAGATGCCGGCGCTCAGGAGCGCTGCGTCCACGCCCGACACCGGGCCGGAGCGCGCCTCGTCCTTCGGCTCGCCAGGGGCGTCCGCCACATCGCCGCCCGACGGCAGCTCCACGTAGCGGCCCGGGCCCGACTGTTCCGCGGAGGCTTCGGAGCCCGTACCGGCCTCGGACGGAGCGCCCGTTTCGCCAGTCGTTCCGGAGGAAGCACCCGCATCCGGGCTCGTCGCGGAGGCACCTTCCGTCGCGCCGCCCGTGCCTGCCTCGGGGTTCGTCGAGGCCCCATCGCCGCCGGCTCCGGAGGCCGCACCCGCATCCGGGTTCGTCGCGGCCGCGGCAGTCGCCTCACCGCCGGTTCCGGACTCGGAGCCCGTCACGGCCGCGGTGCTCGCGTCGGTTCCACCGCTGGACGCGTCCACCGTGCCGCCGCCGGCTTCCACCGGGGCCCCAGGGGCGTCAGCTGCTCCATCGCTTGCTTCCGCTTGCGCTCCACTCACGGCGTCGCCACCCGCTCCCGCCTGAGAGGCGCCTTCCGAAATGACTTCCCCACCCGCGCCCTGCGCGTGCGAGGTCCCTGCCACGCCCTCGCCATGCTCCGGCGGGGACGCTTCGGACGCGCCCTCCTGCTGGGACGGCGTCGCGTTCTCCCCAGGTGTGCCCGGCATTCCTTCCTGTCCCTCGGCCCTGTGCTCGGCGTCCATGGTGGCACCCCCGGTTGTTCCACCCCCGCGCCGCCGGAAACGGCGGCGCGGTGGGCGGGCTCTAGCGGGACTTCTTCACCACGACCTTCTTCTTCGCGCCAGCGGCCACCACGCGGGACATGGGTCCCGAAGCACTGCTCGCCTGCTCAGTGGGTGGCGGGCGCGGCGGCTCGGGCGCGCGCGCGGTGAACGTGGGCGCCGAGGGCGGCGGCGGCGGCAGCGGCTTGCTGGCCGGAGCCGAGGGCCGGGACACCACCGTGGCCGGCGCCGTGCTGGCGGGCGCGGGGCGCGCCGGAGGCGGCGGCGGGG
>NZ_RAWI01000359.1 GCF_003612125.1 Corallococcus praedator | reverse complement strand
GGCCCCCCACCCCGCCGGAAGGATGGTAGGGAGGGGGCTTCCTGCCCAAGACTCTGGAAGGTGGACCGGTGAGCAACTTCTGGGACCGCATCAAGCCCGCGGCCAAGCCCATCAGCGCGACGGACGCCAAGCTGTCTGCCGACGGCGAGGCACTGACGCTCACGTGGGACGACGGGGTGACGACGACCGCCACGGCGCAGGTGCTGCGCCAGCAGTGCCCGTGCGCCGCGTGCGTGGACGAGTGGACGGCGAAGCGCACCCTGGACCCCGCGCAGGTGCCCGCGAACCTGCGCGTGTTGCAGATGCAACCGGTGGGCAACTACGCGCTGGCGTTCGTCTTCAGCGACCAGCACAACACGGGCATCTATCCGTGGAAGCACCTGCGCGACATCACCCAGTCACAGGGCTGAAGGCTGAGGCCCCCCGGAGCACTTCGTGACGTCGCGCTATCGGCTGCTGCAACCGCTGGCCACGGGTGGAATGGCGGAGCTGTTCCTGGGGGTGGCGAAGGGCGCGGAGGGCTTCGAGCGCACCGTGGCCATCAAGCGCGTGCTGCCGCACCTGGCGCGCGAGCCGGGCATCGCGAGCATGTTCGTCGCGGAGGCGCGGCTGTCCATGCTGTTGCAGCACCAGAACATCGTCACCGTGCATGACGTGGGCGAAGGCTCCGAAGGGCTCTTCCTGGTGATGGAGCTGGTGGATGGGTGGGACCTGGGCGCCATCCTCCGGGCGGTGAACCGGCAGGGGCTGCGCATCCCGCCGCATCTGGCCGTGTTCATCGCGAGCCAGGCGCAGGCGGGGCTCCAGCATGCGTACCGGCGCCAGCAAGACGGACAGGCGGTGATGACCGCGCACCGGGACGTGTCCCCGTCCAACCTGCTGGTGTCCCGTGAAGGCGAGGTGAAGGTCACCGACTTCGGTATCGCGCGGCTGGAGGGCATCTCGCGCACGGAGCCCGGGGCCTTCAAGGGCAAGGTGCCCTACGCCGCGCCGGAGGTCCTGAAGGGCGAGCCCGCCACGGCGCTGAGCGACCAGTTCTCGCTGGGCATCATCCTGTCGGAGCTGCTCGCGGGGCAGCACCCGTTCGGTCCAGCGGCGGAGCCGGTGGCGGTGGCGTACTCCATCCTCAACCGGGCGCCCGCGTCGCTGCCGGACGTGCCGGCGTCGCTGGCCACGCTGGTGCTGCGCATGTTGTCGCGCGACCCGGCGGCCCGGTTCCCGGAGCCGGAGGATGTGTCCGAGGCGCTCGCGCGGTGGTTGGCGCAGACGGGTGAGCCCGCGTCGTCGCATGCCCTGGCCACGTTCCTGCGCGGGGTGCGGCTGCCTGCTTCCGTGGGAGAGCTGGCCCGGGCCGCCGCCCAGGAAGGCGCGCAGGCACCGTCCGTGTCGTTCGTGGCGTCCGCGGAGCCTCGTCAGGGCGCGCAGACGCCATCCGCTTCGTTCGTGGATTCCGTCGGGCACCGCGACGGCCCGCATCCGAACGCCGGCACGGGGACGGCGGCTTTCGGCTCGGGCGCCGCGCCGTGGAAGGCAGCGGGCCCGGCGCCCGTGCCCGTGGGCGGAGAAGAAGAAGAGGAGCCCTGGAGCCCGAGCCCCGGCGGCGTGGCGCTGTCCGCGACGGGTGAGGTGGTCCACGCTGGTGCGCCGCTCGGGGCTTCGGCCTCCACCGGACGGCCTTCCCAGGGTGTGCCTCCGACTGGACCTTTGCGCGGCGGAGTCATCGCGTCGGGCACTGCTCGCTCCACTGGAGCTGCTTCCGGCTCGCATGCGGACAGCGCGGCGCCGGCACTGGCCACGCATTCGCTCGCCGACGTCCAGGATGCCGGGCTCAGCAACCGCCCCAGCATCCAGCAAGCGGGCTCGGGCGACCTGGAGCTGGAGGAGCGCGCTCCCCGTCCGGAAGGCACGTCGTGGGAGCTGGAACCTCCCGCTTCACCCCTTCCGCGCAGGCGTGGACGCTGGGGACTCGCGGTGGCGTTGTTCGCCGTCGCCACGGTGCTCGCCGGGGGCGTGGTGTTCCTGTGGCCGCGCTACGAGGCCCAGGTGCTGCACACGCTGGGCGGGGGCCAGACGCCTTCGCTCACCATCCGCAGCGAACCCTCCGGGGCGCGGGTGACGGTGGACGGCGTGGACGTGGGCGTGACGCCCGTGGTGATGGACAACGTCTACCCGTCCCGCTCCATCCCCGTGCAGCTCAAGCTCCGGGGACACCGCACGTGGACGGGCTCGTTCATGGGCGGCGCGAAGGCGGACGTGGACGCCCAGCTCAAACGCTGACGTCCACCGCTTCCGCCTTCCGGGTCCGCCCTACTTCACCAGCCGCAGGTGACCGCCGCGACGCGGGGGCTGGGGCTCCTCGGGCGGGCCCCCCTCGGGCGAGGGCACGGCCGCGACTTCCGGACGCGTCTCCGGCTCGTCGGAGTGGTCGCTCTGCACTTCACGCAGGAAGGCACGAGGCCGCTCCGCCGCGACGGGCATGGGCACCGGCGCGGGCTGCGGCGGACGCGCGACGGAGGCGGACGCCACGGGGGGCTGTTGGAGCAGCTCCGGCGGCATCTCCTCCGGGTACATCCAGAACTCCTTCGTCACGTGGCTGGCGATGGCGAACAGCGCCGACCAGGGCACCGCCACCGTGAAGCGCGAACCGGAGAAGCTCAGCGTGGAGCGCACGCCCCACTCGCCCACCGTGAGGTCAGGTGGCTCGAAACGGTAGGAGAGGTTGAGGCGCAGGTGCGCTTCGCCTCGGAGGCTGGCGGGGACGAGCACGCCGGGGCGGCGCGCGTCCAGGTGGATCATCACCATCCCCTGATCCAGCGCGGCCAGGAGCCGCTCCTTCTTGTCGGAAACCTTCTTGTCCATTCCAGCCTGTCCAGCGGGGGAAATTCGGGCGCGCCCTTCAACGACGGCGCACTTCCCGGTCCATCTCCCGCTTCGTCTCCCGTTCCTTGATGTCGTGACGGCGATCTTCGTGCGTCTTGCCGCGGCACAGTGCCAGTTCCACCTTGGCCCGTCCCTTCCTGAAGTACAGCACGAGCGGGATGATGGAGTAACCGCGCTCGCGAACCTTCGCCGTCCAGCGGTCGATCTCCACCCGGTGCATCAGCAGCTTCCGGCCCCGGGTGGGGAGGTGGTCGAACACGCTCGCCGCCTTGTAGGAGCCGATGTGCGCATTGAGCAGGAACAGCTCCGTGCCCTTCTGCAGCGCATAGGCGTCCGACAGGTTGGCGATTCCATCCCGCAAAGACTTCACCTCGCTCCCGGTGAGCTCCAGTCCCGCTTCGATCGTGTCATCCACCGTGTAGTCGAAGCGCGCACGCCGGTTCTCGGCAATGACCTTCACCCCCGGCTCCGCACCCACACCCTTCGACTTTCCGGCCATAACGTGTCCCGAGTCTCCTAACCGCCCAGGGGCATGTTGTCGATGAGCCGTGTGGCGCCAGAGAAGGCCGCCACCAGCACGCGCGCCGTCTGGCCCGGCGCCACCGTCCCGAGGGGCGAGAGCGTCTCCGCGTCCCGCACCTCCACATAGTCCTCACGCAGGTCCGCCGCCTTCAGCTCGCGCCGCACGGCGTCCGCCAGCGCGCCCGTGTCCCGCGTGCCCGAGGCCAGCAGGGCCTGGGCCGCCCGCAGACCCTTCGACAGGGCGAGCGCCCGCTGCCGCTCGTCGGCGGACAGGTAGGCATTGCGGCTGCTCATGGCCAGCCCGTCCGCTTCACGCACCGTGGGCATGCCCACGATGTCCGCCCCCAGGTGCAGGTCGCGGTTGAGCGCCCGGATGACCTGGAGCTGCTGGTAGTCCTTCTCCCCGAACAGGGCCACCGCCGGACGGAACAGCGACAAGAGCTGCGTGACGATGGTGGCGACGCCCCGGAAGTGTCCGGGACGCCGCTCGCCGCACAGCCCCTGGCTGACGTCGGTGACGTCCACGTAGGTCTGGTAGCCGGGCGGGTACATCGCCGCGGGCTCGGGCGCGAACACGGCCTCCACGCCCGCGCTCGCGCACCGTCCCAGGTCCCCCTCGAAGTCGCGCGGGTAGCGCGCGAGGTCCTCGCGGGGGCCGAACTGCGTGGGGTTCACGAAGATGGAAGCGGCCACCACGTCCGCGCGCCGACCGCCCTCCCTCATGAGCGAGACGTGGCCCTCATGGAGAAAGCCCATGGTGGGCACGAGCGCCAGACGGCGGCCCTCCTGCTGGAGGGTGGCCACCCAGGCCTTCACTTCCGGCACGGTGCGCAGGACGCGAGGGGCCATGGCTAGACCGGGGCCCCGTAGATGGCGCCGACCTTCTCCGCGCCCTCGGCGGGCGCATCCACCACTCCGGGGCCCACGGGCGTCGCGGCCACGAGGCGGACGTTCTTGTTCGCCTTGAAGCTGTGGTCCTCGTCGGGGAACGTACCCGCGCGCACCTCCGAGAAGTACGTGCCCGCCGCCTCCGTGATGTTGCCGTGCAGGTTGGCGAAGCGCTTGACGAACTTCGGCTTGAAGTCCGGGTTCATGCCCAACAGGTCGTAGCAGACCAGCACCTGTCCATCGCAGTGCTTGCCCGCGCCGATGCCGATGGTCGGGATCTTCAGGCTCTGGGTGATGGTGCGCGCCAGCTCCAGCGGCACGCCCTCCAGCACCAGCGCGTACGCCCCGGCCTCTTCCAGCGCGAGCGCGTCATCCAGCATGCGGCGCGCGGCATCTTCGTCGCGGCCCTGCACCACGTAGCCGCCCATCTTGTGCACCGACTGCGGCGTGAGCCCCAGGTGGCCCATGACGGGGATGCTGGCGCGCACGATGGCACGCACGGTGTCGGCGAACTCCGCGCCGCCCTCCAGCTTCACGCTGCCCACGTTGCCTTCGGCCACGAGCCGCCCGGCGTTGCGCACCGCTTCGTGCGGCGACACCTGGTAGCTCATGAACGGCAGGTCGCCCACGACGTGCGCCCGCTTCGCGCCCCGGCTCACCGCCGCCGAGTGGTAGACCATCTGGTCCATCGTCACCGGGAGCGTGGAGTCCTGCCCCTGGATGACCATGCCCAACGAGTCACCGACCAGGAGGACGTCCGCCCCACCCTCGTCGAGGATGCGCGCGAACGTCGCGTCGTAGGCGGTGACCATGCAGATCTTCTGACCGGACTGCTTCAGGCGCTTCAGCGTGTGGATGGTGACCTTGTCCTTCACGGTTCACCTCCTGTGGAGACGGGTGGGACAGCCTCGTGGAACGTCAGGCCCCTCGCCGTCCCCAGGGGGATCGCCGGAGGCCAGGGTTCCACGAAGGTGCACTCTAACGCCCCCCGAGGCTCCGTGGGGGGATCACCGCGATATGAACAGCCGGCCAGGCGGGCGGCGTCAGGGCCGCCGGGACGCCTTCGGCACGTAGTGCTGCACGCCGGGCTTCGCGGACTGGATGGCGTGCATCAGCTCCTCGCGGTCGGCTTCGTTGTGCACGAAGTCGATCTCCGAGGTGTTCACGATGAGCAGCGGCGTCTCCGTGTAGTGGGAGAAGAAGTCGTTGTAGGCGTGCGTGAGCGACTCCAGGTAGCCCGCGTCGAACTTGCGCTCGAACTCACGACCGCGCTTCTTGATGCGGTGCAGGAGCACGTCCAGCTGCGCCTGGAGGTAGATGACCAGGTCGGGCCGGGTGACGCGGGGGCCCAGCGCCTCGAAGACGCGGTCGTAGAGGGCCAGCTCGTCCGACGCCAGCGTGAGGTTGGCGAAGATGCGGTCCTTGGCGAACAGGTAGTCGCTGACCGTGACGGAGCGGAACAGGTCCTGCTGGAAGAGCTCCTGCTGCTGGCGGAAGCGCGACAGCAGGAAGAACACCTGCGTCTGGAACGCGAACTTCTGCCGGTCCGCGTAGAAGCTGGAGAGGAAGGGGTTCTCCTCCACCACTTCCAGGATGCGGCGGCTGCCCAGGCGCTCCGTGAGGAGGTTGGCGAGGCTCGTCTTGCCCACGCCGATGGGCCCTTCGACGACGATGTAGCGGTGGTCCATCGGCCCGAGGCCTCCGCCCCCGGTGACAACGCATGCGACGCATGCGCGCGGGGGGCGGATAACACAACCATGCCCCCGTGCATCCGGCAATTTTCGCCGGCCCACCCCGGCCTTGCACTGCCCCCGGGCCATCCCCTACGGTGCCCGCCAACACGCACGCACCACGGGAGTGTTTGGCCAGATGCGCGGCAGGCAGCGGGTGAAGACGGCGGTGGTGGAACTGGAGCCGCGCGAGGAAGCCGCGCCCGCTTCGCGCCCGGCCACGGCCCCGCCCGCACCTCCGGTGGACGTGGATCCACTCTACGGCGTGGCCCTCTTGAAGACGGCCTTCGAGCTGAAGCGCCGCCCGGACGGCTCCGTGGACGAGGTGCTGAGCACGGTGCTCGCGCGCCTGCGCATCGATGAGGGCGAGTTCCGCGCCTTCCTCGCCCAGCAGGGCGGGCTCCTGGCCGCGCTGGGCCAGAAGCACTGAATCCCTAGTCCGCGTCCGGCCCGGAGTCCGTGTCGGATTCGGGTGCGTCCGGAGGCGGAGGCGCCATCGCGGTGACGGGCCCCAATGCACGCTCGATGGCGGCGAACTCCGCGGGCGACAGCGTCTCCGCGCGGCGGCCCGGATCCACGCCCGCAGTCTGGAGCGCGGCGAGCATCACCTCCGGCGTCGCGAGCCCCTTGTCGGACTTGAGCGAGTTGATCAGCGTCTTGCGGCGCTGCGCGAAGCCGGCCTTCACCAGCCGCGTGAAGCGCGCTTCGTCCACCAGCGGCGCGCGGGGCTTGGACAGCCGCGTGAGGCGCAGCACGGCGGAGTCCACCTTCGGGGGCGGATGGAAGCGCCACGCCTCCAGCGTGAGCACCTGTTCGATGTCGAAGTGCAGGCCGAGCAGCACCGTGAGCAGGCCGTAGTCGCGGTTGCCGGGCTCGGCGGCCAGGCGCACCACGACCTCCTTCTGGAGGGTGAAGACGGCGCGCGACAGGTGGGCGCGCTGCGCGAGCACCTGGAAGAGGATGGGGCTGGTGAGGTGGTACGGCAGGTTGCCCACCAGGGCGATTTCGGGCGCGCCGGCCACCTGGGCGAAGTCCACCGTGGCGGCGTTGCCGGACACCACGCGCACGCCGGGGATGGCCTCCTTCTCCAGCACGGCCACCATGTCGCGGTCGCGCTCCACGGCCGTCACCTGCGCGCCCGTAGCGGCGAGGAAGCGCGTGAGGTGGCCCAGGCCCGGGCCCAGCTCCACCACGGGCTCACCGGGGCGCAATTCCAGCGCGTCCGCGATGGACTGGAGCGCGTCCGCGTCTCCGAGGAAGTTCTGGCCCCAGCTGTGCTTGGCGCGCAGGCCGTGGCGCTTGAGGATTTCGCGCGGCGATTCCACTTGGGGGGTTCCCTTCCCTACTCCATGCGCCAGGCGGGGTCGGCCGCGAGGCGGAAGTCACCGCGCAGACCGCGGCGCCACGCTTCATACCCCGCGACGGCGATCATCGCCCCATTGTCCGTGCACAGCCGCACCGGGGGCAGGAACATGCGCAGCCCCCGCTCCTCCGCGCGCTGCTTGCACAGGGCCCGGAGCCTTGAGTTGGCCGCCACGCCACCGCACAGCACCAGCTGCGTGTGGCCCAGCCTCCGCGCCGCGGCGACGAGCTTCTTCGACAGCACGTCCGCCACCGCCTCCTGGAACGACGCGCACAGGTCGTGGAGCGCCTGGCCTTCCGGCACGCCGTGCTTCTGCACGTGGTGCAGCACCGCCGTCTTCAGGCCGGAGAAGGACACGTCGAAGTTGTCGCCCGGCAGCGCGCGCGGGAAGCGGATGGCCTCCGGGTTGCCCTTCTGCGCCAGCTCGTCGATGGGCTGCCCGCCCGGGTACGGCAGGCCGAGGATGCGCGCGGTCTTGTCGTAGGCCTCGCCCGCGGCGTCATCGCGCGTGCGGCCGATGAGCCGGTAGTTCCCGTAGTCGCGCACCTCGTAGAGGCTCGTGTGTCCGCCGGAGACGACCAGCCCGAGGAACGGCGGTGACGGCGCGTCCTCCAGCAGGCGGATGGCGAGCAGGTGGCCCTCCAGGTGGTTGGCGCCGACGAAGGGCTTGCCGGTGGCGAGGCTCAGGCCCTTGGCCACCTGGAGGCCCACGAGCAGCGCGCCGATGAGGCCGGGGCCGGACGTGACGGCCAAGAGGTCGATGTCATCGAGCGTCTTGCCCGCGCGGGTGAGGGCCTCGTGGAGCACGGGCATCACCTGGACGATGTGGTTGCGGCTGGCCAGCTCCGGCACCACGCCGCCCCAGCGCCGGTGGATGTCCACCTGCGTGGAGACGACGTCCGACAGCACCCGCCGGCCGTCCTCCACGACGGCGGCGGCGGTTTCATCGCACGAGGTTTCGAGTCCGAGGACGAGCACGACGACTCCAACAAGGACGGGAAGGCGGAACGCCGGTCGCCTAGGTGCCCATCCCCTTGAGCAGTACGCGCACCTCTTCCGCCGAGCTTCCCGTCGGTTCCAGGTACAGATACTTCTTATAGGCCTCGGCCGCTCGGGGTTCCTGTCCGGAGAGTTGCAGCGAGCTGCCCAGCCAGAACCAGGCCTTCGCGTTCTTGGGCTCCTCCCGGACCACGTCCTGGAGCAGCTTGGCCGCCTCGCGGAAGCCCGCTTCGCTCGCGTTGCTGTTGTTGGCGAGCGAGATGCCCAGGCCCGCCTTGGCCTCCGTCGAGTTCGCGTCGAGCGCGAGCGCCTTGCGGTAGGCCCCCACCGCCGACTTCCAGCGCTTGCTGCCCATCGCCGTGCGGCCTTCCTTGATGAGGTCGGCGTAGGTGGCGACCTTCGCCGGCGCGGCGTCGGGCGGGGCCGTCGGAGCAACGGCGAGGCCCGCGTCAGGGACCGCCGCGGGCTCGGGCGTGGCCGTCTTCTCGGGAGCGCCCGCATCGGGGACGGCCGCGACCACCGTCTGCGGAGGAGCCGTGCCCGCATCGACCGGGGCCTCCACGGTCTTCACGGGCGGCGGCGCGACGACGTCGGGAGGCTTCGGGGTTTCCGGCGGCTTGCGCGCCTCCACGGGCTGCGTGGGCTGCTCCACCTTCGGCGGCGGCACCGGGGTGGTTTCCGAGCCCGAACCCCGGGAGATGACCACCGCGGCCACGGCCGCCAGGAGGACCAGGCCTCCCGCGACGTAGAGCCCCGTGCGCTTGGGCTTCAGCGCGGCCTGCAGCGCAGCGTCGTCCTCGTCGGGCGCTGGCTTCTTCGAAGTCGGAGTCACCGTCGCCGCGACCGGGGCCGGCGACGTCACCACGGGAGCGACGGGGGCGGCCGTGACGGGAGCGGGTTCCGTGAAGGACGCCTCCGACACCGGCAGTTCTTCCTCCACGACGGAGGGCTCCACCGGCGCGCTGGCGGAGGCGGGCGACTCGAAGGGCGTGGTCGCGGGGAACTCGACGTTGAGGCTCGCCGGGCCCACCTGGGGCGGGACGATGCCGTGCCCGGGATACGGCGGCAGCGCGAGCTGCGGCGGTGGGGCCGTCTCCGAGCCCTCGTCCATCGGATCCATGTCCTGGGGGGCCAGGTCCCCGTGCGAGGACTCATGGCCGCTGACCAGCGTGACCTCGGAGGACGGCGGGGCCGGCGTCGGCGGCGGCACGGGGGCCAG
>NZ_RAWI01000358.1 GCF_003612125.1 Corallococcus praedator | reverse complement strand
GGGTGGGCGCGGAAGGGATGCTCGCGGACGCGTCCCTGGCGAGCGCCGAGGCGGTGGAGCACGCCCTGCTGAAGGGCTCTGCGGTGCCCCGGCGCCGCGCGGTGGGGGCTTAAGCCACATGGACGAGAGGGCGCGAACGGCACTGGCGGAGGCGGCCCGCGAGCACGAGCGCTTCCTCTGGGGGCTCTGCTACCGGATGACCGGCGTGGCGGCGGACGCGGACGACCTGGTGCAGGAGGTGTATGCGCGCGCCCTTTCAACTCCGCCGGAGCAACTGGACACGCTGCGCCCATGGCTCGCGCGGGTGGCGGTGAACCTGTCGAGGGACCACCTGCGGCGGCGCCGTCGCGAGGGCTACATCGGACCGTGGCTGCCGTCGCTGGTGGACACGGGGGACGAAGAGGTGCCGCCCTCGACGGAGGCGCGGCTTCCCGGAGGAGGCTCGACGGAAGGGCGCTACGAATTGCTGGAGAGCGTCTCCTTCGCCTTCCTGCTGGCATTGGAGGCGCTGTCGCCCAAGCAGCGCGCGGTGCTGCTGCTGCGCGACGTCTTCGACTACTCGGTGCGCGAGGTGGCCGAAGCGCTGGGCATGAGCGAGGTGAACGTGAAGGTGGTGCACCACCGCGCGCGGACGGCGATGGCCGCGTATGACCAGTCGCGCTGCGTGCCCACCCGGGAACTGCAGGAGCGCACCCGGGCCGCGCTGGAGGGTTTCCTGGGGGCGCTGCTGTCGGGGGACGTGGCGGCGGCGGAGGCCCTGCTGGCCACGGATGTCCGAGCCCTGACGGACGGGGGCGGCGTGGTGCGGGCGGCGCACGTTCCGCTGCTCGGAGCACAGCGGGTGCTCATCTTCTTCCGCCGGCTGCTGGAGATGCGCGGCGCGCCGAGGGCGGTGGCGGTGCGGATGCTCAACGGCCTGCCCGCGGTGGTGGCGGTGTTCGAAAAGGCGAAGGACCCGCTGGTCGCCGTGAACACCGTGATCCGGGTGGACGTGGACGCGAGCGGACGGATTCGCGAGCTGCACTCGGTGCTGGCGGACCGGAAGCTCGTGGGCCTGCGCATGCCCGAGGAGGCCTGAGCGCAGCGGGGCGGTCCCGGCGCGCAGCGTGCATTCGTCAGCGAGAGGCGTTGCGGCGGGCGGCGGACGCTTGCAGCCCCAACAGGCGGCAGGAGCGACAGACTCTCGCTGTTCCAGTGGACCGGCTCCGCGTGGGAGAAGAAGGGCTGCTGCGTGAGCCAGCTCTCCGTCGGCTCGGACGGTGAGCTGTGGGCCACCAACGTGTGGGGCCTCAACGCCCAGGGGATGGTCTACAAGTGGCAGTAGCGGACGTGTGAGCGCCGGCCGGTCCCCTGAAGGCTGTCTTCAGGGGGCCTGGACGTCGACGATCTCCACGTTGCGGAAGTCCTCGCAGGGCTTCTTGAACCCGAGCACGTACTTCAGCGAGCGCAGCTCCAGCAGCAGCTTGGACCAGAGCCTGCGCGGCAGGCTGGGGCGCAGCGCCTGGGGGAGTGCCGCTGCGACTTCATGGAAGTCGATGTAGTGCGTCGCGGTGAGGCCCATGCCCTCGAAGTCGTGTTCCAGCCCCCGGGTGAGCTGGCGCAGCTCCGGCGCGAGCCCCTGGCGCACCGTGTCCGTCATCAGGACGTATTCCTTTACCGGCACGTCGTTCTTCAGCATCCGGTGCACGAGGATGACGTCCACCCCCGCGAGCTCGGTGAGGTGCTTCACCCGCTGGAAGGCGACCTCGCCGGCATGGGCCACGAACTTGAGCGTCAGGGCGTCCACCTGCATGCACCCGTCGCACCGGCACATGCGGTCGATGATGAGCCGCTCGCGCCGGGCGAGGAACGCGCGCCGGATGTCCGTGACCTGCTGGGCGAAGGACGTGGTGTCGTCCCCCACGGCGTAGAAGAAGGCCGCGTCCCCCTCCAGCTTCGCGAGCTTGAACCGGCCGGAGGCGTCGATGAGCGCCTCCAGCAACTGCGCCACCGTGTCCTGCGCGTGCGCGAGCCCGAAGCGGTGGTGCTTCATGAAGCGGGTGTACCCGCCGATGTCCGCGATGAGCAGCAGTGCCTTCTCAATCGCCATGGGAGCCCTCCTTTGCGTTCAGCGCGCGAGTCGCGCCGCGATGCCGTCGAGCACGCAGTCCAGGCCCTTGTCGAAGACGACCTCGAAGGAGGGGTGCGTGGCGTCCCGGAACACCCTGGCGAGTGTCGGGAAGCGGCCGGTGTCGATCATCCGGCGGATGTACGGCTCCGTGGCGTTCTGCCACTGCGTCTTGTTCATCCCGCTTTCGAGCGTGGCGCGCTGTTCGCTGGCCTCGCTCCGGAGCGCGCCGACCACGTAGGCGTTGACGGTGCCGACGGCCTGCATGACGGCGTCGATGTCGTCCTTGAAGCCCGGGGTGTTGCTCAGCGCGGCGAGTGACGCCTCCAGATGCGCCAGCGCGTTGGGGCCCAGGTGGGGACGGCCCACCAGCAGGTCGATGAGCCACGGGTGCTTCGCGGCGGCCTGCCGGGTGCGGTGGGCGATGGAGCGGAGCGCCTCGCGCCACGCGCCTCGAATCGGCCCCGCGGACACCATCTCCCCATAGACGGCGTCCACCATCAGCTCCAGCAGCTCCTCCTTGGTGGACAGGTAGCCGTACAGCCGCATGGGCCCCGCATCGAGCGCGGCCGCGACCTTGCGCAGGGACACCGACGCGAGCCCTTCCGCGTCCGCCAGCTCCAGCGCGGCATGGACGATCCGCTCCCGGCTCAGGGGGCCCGGCGCGGGACGGCTGGTGGGTTCGGGACGCTCCCAGACGAGGGCGGACTCCGGCGCACGCGGCTTCTGGGTCATCACGGAGGGTCTTGCCCCATCGACCCTGCATTGACAACGGGCCGGCCATTTATACACTGTATCTGTCGATACGGTGTATAAATGGAGGTTCCCGAGATGGACTCGACTTCGGTGTTGGTGGTGGGCGGCGGCCTGGTGGGCCTGTCCGCTTCGATGTTCCTGGCGTGGCGGGGCGTGCCGACGGTGCTGGTGGAAAGGCACCCGGGCAGCTCGCCGCATCCCCGGGCGATTGGCTACACGCCGAGGACGATGGAGCTGTTCCGGGCGGTCGGACTGGGGCAGCGCATCCCCCAGAGTCCCCCTGACTTCCGGCTGCGCCGGGCCCGGGTCGAAAGCCTCGCGGGGACGTGGTTCGAGGAGTCCGCGTGGACGCCCGGGAAGCCGGACGCGCCCGTCCTCGAATACTCGCCGTGCACGGGGACGGCGCTCGCGCAGGACCGCCTGGAGCCCATCCTCCGGGAGCGGGCCGTGGAGCTTGGCGCCGACATCCGGCTCGAAACCGAGCTGGTCCGGTTCGAACAGGACGCGGAAGGGGTGACCGCGTGGCTGCGCGAGCGCGGGGGACGGGAGTACACGCTGCGCGCGGCCTATCTCATCGCGGCGGACGGGCACCGCAGCCCGATCCGCGAGGCCTTGAAGATTGGCCGTGATGGCCGGGGCCACATGCGCACGGTGCGCAGCGTCCTGTTCCGGGCGCCGCTGGAGGAGTACCTCCAGGCGGGCGTCACGCAGTTCCAGATTGAGCAGCCGGGGTTCAGCGCGTTCCTCACCACCTATGGCGACGGCCGCTGGGTGCTGATCTTCTCGGATGACGAGGAGCGCGACGAAGGCACCTTGAGCGCGCTGGTGCGCAGGGCGGTGGGCCGGTCGGACCTGGAGGTGGAGCTCATCACCACGGGCCGTTGGGAGCTGAGCGCGCTCATCGCGGACCGCTTCTCTTCTGGCAGGGTGTTCCTGGCCGGGGATGCGGCGCACACCCTTCCGCCCAGCCGGGGTGGCTACGGCGCGAACACCGGCATCGAGGATGCCCACAACCTCGCGTGGAAGCTGGCCTCGGTGCTCTCCGGTGCATCGACGCCGTCCCTGCTCGACACCTACGACGCCGAACGCCGGCCCATCGCGTGGCTCCGGCACCAGCAGATCTTCGCCCGGGCCGACTACAAGGCGGACGCGGCCGGGACCGCCGGGGACGCGCGGATCCTCGACGACGACGCGATGGAGTTCGGGCAACTGTACCGGTCCACGGCGGTGCTCGACGCCAGCGACACGCTCCCGCCCGCGGCGAGGCCGGAGCAGTGGGCCGGTCAGCCCGGGACGCGCGCGCCGCATGCGTGGGTGTCCGACGGTGATGCGCGGCGCTCCACGCTCGACCTGCTCCAGCAGGGCTGGGTGCTGTTCGCCGGGGACGCGCGGTGGTGCGCCGCCGTGGAGCAGGCCGAAAGACAGCCGGGCCTGGGCCTCCAGTGTCTCCGCCTTGGCGTCGACGTGTGGCCATTGGACGCGGACGCCTTCCGCGAGTCGCTGGGCCTGGGGAAGGAGGGCGCCTCGCTGATCCGCCCGGATGGGTATGTGGCCTGGCGCTCGCTCGACCTGCCGGCGGATGCGGCTCGCGTGCTCACCGACGCGCTGAGGCGGGTGTCGTCCGCGCCGTAGCCTTCCCGTTGGGGCAGGTCATCCTTGCGTGTTTTGTATTACCTGAATGCCCGTGCAATCCGAGGCGGAATCCCAACACCGACCGAAGGCGCGTTGATTCCTCTCACCGCGCAAGAAAGTCATTCCGCTTAAACCTTCCTGAACGCTCGTCCGTTGACGGGAGA
Organism: Corallococcus praedator; assembly: GCF_003612125.1. Taxonomy (GTDB): domain Bacteria; phylum Myxococcota; class Myxococcia; order Myxococcales; family Myxococcaceae; genus Corallococcus; species Corallococcus praedator. The sequence goes on along the minus strand of NZ_RAWI01000358.1, from coordinate 4,954 downwards.
GCTGTCTCCCCCCAAAACGCTAGGAACGCGAGCGATGCTGACGAAGAAGTTCTTCCCCTGGATGTTGATGTTGAGTGGTCTGACGCTGCTCCCCGGTTGCGACCCGCAGCCCAGGCCTGTCGAGGTCATCTCCTCTCACGGGCCCGAGGACGTGGTGCTGCTCATCGAGCGGGAAGGTGGCGCGGGCCCCTACGTCGAAAGCACGCCGGAGCGCTTCCGCATCGTCGCCTCGGGAGAGGCCTTCAAGTCGGTGCGTTGGAGCACCGACGCCGGGGCCCTGGAGCCCGACGCGGAGCATGTCACCTGGACGCTGCCCCCGGCGGGGACGGCCTCCTTGTCCGTCTCCGTGGAGACGGAGTCCGGGAAGACGGCGGAGGGGTCCTTCCACTTCAGCGTGGTGGCGTCTCCGCTCGCCACCAGCACGGTGATCGATCCGGGGCCGGACGTCACGGGCAGCACCTGCAAGCTCGCGTTCGACGACGCGGGCAAGGGACACGCCGTCTACACGAACGACACCCACAAGACCCTCTGGTACGCGAGCTGGGATGGCACGTCGTGGAAGACGGAGCAGATTGACGGTCCCGGCTTCAACACCGGTGGCATGTTCATCACGGATCCCGTGCTGGCGCTCGATGCGGCGACCGGCACGCCGCACGTCGCTTATCTCAAGAGCACCGGCCCCGTGGCGGTCGCCACGTTCCGCATCGGCTACGCCACGCGCGTCAATGGCGCATGGATTCGCGAGAGTGCGGACCTCGCGCCGACGACCCGCATGGGCATCGCGCTCAACCCCGCGCAGGGACAGCAACCGGTCATCGTCTCCGCCAACAGCAACCTCGGGACTGTCCGGGTCACGACCCGCACGGGGGCCAACACCTGGACCAGCTCGCTGCTGCCCCTCACCACGTCCATCCTCACGGCAGACCCGGTCTTCGACGCGACCGGGGCGCTGTATCTCCTGACCAACCAATTCGCCAGCGGCGTCTGGGGCAACTACCTGCGGGTCATCCGGGGCTCGGCCATCGAATCCTTCAAGGTGAAGGATGGCGGCTCCTCTGGTGCCTGGAACTCGCTCGTCTGGGGACAGGGCCAGCACCTGCTCTCGATGGCCAACGGCATCAATGACGGCGACCGGGTCGCCATCGAGGACATCACGGTGGGCACGCCCCTGTCGGCCAGCACCGTGAGCGCCTCCCCGGTCGACTACAAGTACGCGTCCTCGTCCCTGGCGTATGGCGGGGGCAAGCCGGCCGCCGTCCTGCGCAACGGGCCGGCGATGGAACTCGCCACGCCGGACGCGCAGGGGTTCTGGGCGTATACCCAACTGGGGACGGTGGATGACGCCACGCGCCCGAGCGTGGCGATCCGTCCCACGGATGGCACGCCGCACGTCTGCTACCAGCGGGACGGCAAGGTGAGCTTCCAGTAGCCTTCCGTTCGCGGGTGCCAGCCTCGTGTCGTGGACCAGGACGGGGTGGCGCCGGTGCACGCGCGGGTGATGGTCGGCGGGGGGCACCACCCCTGCTATTTCGTCGAGGTGGTGGAAGGCACCCTCACGGCGGGCGGGAACACCGCGTCAACGCCGGGTGAGCGCCTGCGGGTCCCAGCGCGGCAACCGCTCCTGCTGGAGCTGGGACCCTGCGTCGTGGAGATTGAGTGAGCCGGAAGGCTCAGGGCGCGCGGAGGCTGAGCGCGCCCAGATAGTCGGCCTTGCCCAGGTTCACGCCGTTGTGGCGGAGCAGCGCGTACACGTGGGTGACGTGGAAGAAGAAGTTCGGGACCGCGTGCTCAAGGAAGTAGTTGGCACCGGTCATCGTCTTTCCCTCCCAGCGCGGCTGGGTGATGACGCGCTCGGACACGCCTTCGAAGTCCTTGGCGGAGAACCCGTCCAGGTAGGCAATCACCGACCGGATGCGGGCGCTGAGCTGCTCAAGCGTCTGCTCGGTGTCGGGGTGCGAAGGGGCCTCCTTGCCGGTGAGTCTGGACGCCGCGAGCTTCGCGGAGTCACAGGCGATCTGCACCTGGCGCGAGAACGGAAGCTGGTCGGGCGCGAGCCGGAACCCGAGGTAGATGTTCGGGTCGAAGGACTTCGTCTTGGCGAAGGTCGCGGCCGTCTCCAGCCACTTGTCCATCTGCCCAAGCATCTTCTTCATCTGGGAAAAGGTCTCGAAGTACATGGCGCGCAACCTAACCCCATGACCCTCGGCGCACCACCTGAACTGAACCGCCGGCCGGAGGGCCTTGAGGCGGCGTGACGGGGCGGCGTCCGGGCCCCCTCTGTCCCGAACGCCGCCCGTCACGCCGCCGTCACGCCTGACGTCAGAAGGTGAGCGTCAGGTCATGCAGAACCGCCTCGCACCCCGTCCGTGTCCCGGCTTCGTTGCCGCTCGTGTCGCCCACGCAGGTGAGGGTCTGCACGATGCGCGTGTTCCCGGGGAGCTGCGGGAAGCCCCAGACGTCATTCGAGTGCCCCGTGTCCGTGTAGCTTGCCTCGGCGTGGCCGCCGCCCCGGTGAGCCGGAGCGCCTTGAGGAATACCGGCATCGGCGGACACGGGACATCGCCGTGCCGCCAGTGGCTCCAGGCGTGTGACGAAGCGGCCCACGGCGTCCGCGAGCTGGCCAACGCCAATGATTCACAGCGCGGTCATCCATCAACGCCAGTGGCGTGGCGTCCTGGACGTCATGCGCGCGCGGACGGCGGCCGGGCCGTCCGGCATTGGAGGAACAGGTGAGGGACATGGTTGTTCGAGAGGGATTGTTCGAGTCCAAGCCCATTCGCGTGATGGTGGTGGACGGGGATTCAGAGAACCGGCGGCTCGTGGGCTCGGTGCTGGACACCGATGCCGAGGTCGTCGTCGCGGGCATCCACGAAGGAGGGGGCCGGGCCGTGGAGGCCCTGCGGCGCGAGCCCGTGGACATCCTCTTCCTGGATGTGGCCCTGGAGGGCCTGGACGGCTTCGAGGTGCTCCGCGAGGCTGGCAGCACGTGCGCGGGCGCTGTCGTCTTCATGACCGCGAGGCAGGAGTACGCCCTGCGGGCCTTCGAGGCGCGCGCGCTCGACTACGTCCTCAAGCCCCTGTTCCTGGAGCGGTTCGTCCAGGTGCTGGACCGCGCGAAGGAGCATGTCCGCCGGGGACGCATCCAGCACCTGGTGCGGCAGCTCGCGGGCCTCGTGGAGACCCTGCCCGGACCGTACCAGGCCCCGCGCTACCTGGAGCGGCTGGTCATCCGGGAGGTGGGGCGGGTGACGCTGCTCTCCGTGGACGACGTGGACTGGATGGCGGCGGAGGACAACTACGTCCAGGTGCACACCGGGGCGAAGAGCCACCTGGTGCGCCAGCCCCTGCGCGACCTGGAGGCCCGGTTGGACCCAGCGCGGTTCGTCCGCATCCACCGCTCCACCGTCATCAACCTCCAGCGGGTCCAGGAGCTCCGCCCGCTGCTCCACGGGGAGTACCAGGTCATCCTCAGGGATCGCACCACGCTGAAGCTCAGCCGGGGCTACCGTGAGCGCCTGGACACGCTGCTGGCCCGGGGCTGACGCACGGCACCCCGGGCTAACTACCGCGCCTTCCCGGGCGGGGCCTGGACGGGCCTCAAGGGGCTGGCGGCGGCTGCCTGGAGGCGGCACCGCGCCTCGGCGGCCCGCGCCCGCGCGGCGTCCTCCTGCTGGCCCGTGGCCGACATGAGGGCCGCGGCCCGGGCGTAGTGCTCCGCCGCCTCCTCCGGGGGCAGCACCTGTTCGTCGGAGTGCGCTGACGCCAGCAGGTGTGGCAGCGCGCGCTCCACCCGTCCCGCTTCGAGCCAGTGATGCGCCAGGAGGATGGCGGGGGCTCCATCCTCCTCCAGCGCCGTGGCCAGCCTGCCGTGCAGCACGCGGACGTCTCCGGGCTCCATCGCGGCCCGCACGGCCTCCATCACCAGGTCATGGCTGAAGCGCTCTGCCATCAGGACCTGGGCCGACTCCAGCTCCGCGAGCGCTTCGTGCGCGCTCGCCGCCGTCACCTGGAGCACCCGGGGCACGAGCGACGTGCGGAAGAAGGCGCCCGCCAGCGCCGCGAGCCGGGCGCACTGGAGCGCCAGCGCGGACAGCCGCTCCAATCTCAGTTGGATGAGGGGGCCCACCCGTCCCGGAGGCGGCAGCCGCTGGGGCCAGTCCCGCCGCAGCGAGTCCGTCTCCAGCAGGTGCTTCAGGGTCTCCACCACGTACAGGGGATTGCCACCCGTGTAGCGCGTGAGGTCCTCCGCGTGCGCCTCCGCGCCGGGCAGCCCCATGGCCGCCACCATGCGCTTCACCTCCTCGCCCGTCAGCGCCTCCAGTTCCACGACGCGTGCCATCCCCGCGTCGAGGAGCCGCGCCACATGGTTCCGCGTCTGGGCGGACAGCTCATCCCGGCGGTAGCAGTCGATGAAGCGAAGGGGCTGGGCACCCCTGGAGACGGCTTCGAACATCCGGGGGAGCCCGTAGAAGAAGGCCTTGCTGCTGGCCGCGTCCCAGTACTGCACGTCGTCCGCGATGCTGATGTCCTCGTGCTCGTGGAGCAGTTGGAGCGCCACCGCGCCCGCGTCGTAGAAGCGCAGCATCCCGGTCTCGGAGTCCAACGGCGGCAGCAGCCGCGTCTCCCCCAGCTCGGGGAGGATGCGCGACAGCTCCGTGCGCACCCAGTCCGGCAGCTTCACGTCCGGCCAGCGCGCCATCTGCGTGCGGAACGCGCGAGCCTGTGAGGCGAACGGCACGTCGCTGTCGCCCACCCGCGCCTCGATGCGGCCCCAGCGTCCCTTCGAGCTCGCGAACTCCTCCGCGAGCCGCGTCTTGCCGCTGCCTGGGTCACCGGAGATGAACAGCATCTGGCCCGCCTCCCAGCCGGCCTCCAGCTGTCGCCACGCGGCATCCCGGCCCGCCAGCACCGGAGGGCGCAGCACGGACAGGGGCAGGGCCGTGCGGGTGACCGC
>NZ_RAWI01000357.1 GCF_003612125.1 Corallococcus praedator | reverse complement strand
CTCCCCAGGAGACGGCGCCCGCGGAGTCCGCCCCTGCCGCCGCGCCCCAGCCGGTGACGCCGGACGTGGCGCCGCCGGTGTCCGCCACCCCGGAGTCGCAGCCCTCCACGGGCTCCTCCACCTCGGAGCCCAGCCTGGACTTCGACCTGCTCGCGCCGGAGGCGGAGGCCACCGCGGGCCTGTTGGATCCGGAGCTGGAGGGTCAGCTCAAGACGCGCCGCACCATGCTCCTGCTGCACCAGGGCCTGGGCCTGGGCATGGCGGGTGGCCTCACGGCGGCCACGGTGCTGGGGCAGATCCAGTTCAACCGCTCGTTCCGGGGCGGCGGGGATGACCGGTCGCTGCTCGCGTGGCACCGGGGCGTCGTCATCGGCACGTCGCTGCTGTTCGCCACGGTGGGCGCGCTGGGCATCCTGGCGCCGGATCCGGTGGAGCGCGCCTTCCAGTGGGACTCGGTGACGTTCCATAAAATCTTCATGGGCCTGGCCACCGCCGGCATGGTCGCGCAGGCCGTGCTGGGCATCCTGGCCACCCACAGCTACGGCGAGCTGCAGGAGCCCAAGTACGCCACCGCGCACCAGGTGGTTGGCTATGCCACGCTGGGCTGTGTCGCCGCGGGCATCGTGACGCTCACCTTCTGACGTGAACCCCCCTGCCGTGAATGTCTCCGCGCGCCGGCCGTTGTGCGGAGGCAGAGCCGTACCCCCTCTGGAGGACGCCGTGATTGTTCGACGACTCGCCACGCTTGCCGCCCTGATGCTCGCGCTCCCCGCCGCCGCGCAGGACGCCCCGCGGCTGTACTCGGTGAAGAAGGACGCCAGCACGCTCACCTACAAGCTCATCCACAAGCTGCACGAGGTGTCCGGCAAGGCGCCCCCCAGCGAGGGCAAGGCCGTGCTGAAGCCGGACGGCACCCTCCAGGTGGCCGTGCGCGCGCAGGTGAAGGACTTCGACTCGCAGAACTCCAACCGCGACACGCACATGCTGGAGGTCACGGAGGCGGCGAAGTTCCCGCTCATCGAGCTCAAGGCCGTGGCCACCGGCGTGAAGCCCCCCGCGACCTTCCCGGGCTCCGTGCCGGTGACCCTCAAGGGCAAGCTCACCTTCCACGGCGTGACGAAGGACGTGGAGGTCCCCATGACGGTGAAGTTCACGTCCGCCAAGCAGGTGACCGCGGACGGCACCTTCGAAGTCAGCCTGGAGGGCTACAAGATTGAGCGCCCCACGCTGCTGATGGTGAAGGTGGATGACAAGCTGGTGTTGGAGCCCCACCTCGTCTTCCAGGAGGGCACGTGAGCTCGTCGCGTCGCGACTTCTTCAAGAAGCTGTTGGGCACGGGCGTCGCCGTCGCGGGGATCCCCGCGTGCGCGCCGGACATCGACCCCTCGCCGCTGCTGGACGTGCCCGCCCCGGGTGAGGACGGCATCGTGTCGCTGGTGGTGCAGCGCTACCCGGACCTGTCCCGCGTGGGCGGCTCGGTGACGCTGCGCTTTCCGGGCGGCTCCGGGCAGGAGAACCTGCTGGTGGTGCACCCCTCGGACAGCACCTACGCGGTGCTGTCCGCCACCTGCACCCACGTGGGCTGCCCCATGGGCTTCGATGGCAAGGAGGCCGTGTGTCCCTGCCACCTGTCGCGCTACGCCATCACGGGCGAGGTGACGAATGCGCCCGCCACGGTGCCGCTGAAGACGTACGTGGCCTCGTACAACGCGGGCACGCAGGTGCTAAGCATCTCGCTCAAGTCCGGTGACGACAACTTCCCCTCGGTGGTCAACGGGACGCTGACGCTGACGTTCGCCGAATTCCCCGCGCTCCAGGACACCGGCGGCATGGTGAGCGGCAACCCCAACGGCTACGGCAATACGGTGTTCATCTTCAAGCTGGAGGACGGCACCTATTCGGCGGTGGACTCCATCTGTCCGCACCAGGGCTGCCCGGTGGGGTTCGAGTCGAGCATCAACGGACTGCTATGCCCCTGCCATGCGTCCCAATTCAGCAAGACAGGCGTCTTGACACCGGGGACGGGTAAGGCGACTAGCGACCTGAAGAAGTTCACCGTGGCCGCAGATGCGTCCGGGGTGGTCGTCACCATCGCGTGAGGCGCGGGCTTCGTGCGCCGCGCCTCACGGGTGCGGCTAGCGGAGCCGGCTCCAGAACGAGCGCCGCGAGGAGATGCGTTCCAGCGCGTCCTGCAACTCCTCGTCCTGATCCGCGCGGCTCGCGATGTCCCCCATCGCGATGATGCCCACGAGCCGGTCGTCGGGCTCCACGACGGGGACGCGGCGCACCTGTCTGCGGCCCATCAGGTCGATGACGCCGTGCAGGTTCTCCTCCGGCAGCACCGCCTCGATGTCCTCCGTCATCACGTCCGCCGCGCGCAGGCCGTCCACCGCGCGGTCGCCGGTGAAGGCGCGCAGCGCCAGGTCCCGGTCCGTGACGAGCCCCAACAGCCGGCCTTCCGCGTCCACGATGGGCACGACGCCGCAGTCCTCTTCCTTCATCAACTGCGCCACCTCGCGCAGGGTGCTGTCGCGGCGGGCGGTGCGCACAGCGCGGGTCATGATGTCGCGCGCGGTGAGCGGCTCGCGCTGCCATCTGCGTCGCGAGGTCGTGCCCGAGGGGCTCGGCGTCGAGCGCGCGGGTTGTTCGCGGGACACCTGGGGTCGGCGGTCGCGCAGGAGCGGCTCCTCGCCGCCGTAACCGGTGCGGTCCCAGTCGCGGTAGTCGGCGCGCTGGGGATGCATCTCCAGTTCCTGGTCCCCCATCACCCGGTCGGCGACCTGCCCGGAGGGGCGCACGCTCCGGTCATCGCGTCCGTAGGCGCCCTGTCCGGTCGTGGAGCGCACGTCGTCGCGTCCGTGGGGATTCTGGATGGCCACGGGGCGCACGTCCTGTCCGTCCCGAGCACCGGCGGAGCGCACACTCCGCTCTTCGCGGTCACGGGGCGGCTGTCCGGTGGCGGCGCGCACGTCCCGGTCGTCGCGGCCGTACGGGCCCACGCTGCCTCCGTGCTCGCCCTCGCGGTCCTCGCGCCAGGTGCCGGTGTCATCCACGTCGGTGCGCACCTGGCCCAGGCGCCATGCGGCGGCGCGGTGGAAGCGTCCCTGGCGCTCGGACGGTTCCTCATCGCGCGCGGGGTTCCACCCGCTCACGTCGGACTCCGCGCGCTCCCGCGAGCCCGGTGGGGCCGTGTCCGGTGGGCGGTGCGTGGCCATGGCGTCGGTGGGCGGGGTGGAGCGATCCGCGCGCCCCAGGTCGTGCCGCCCGTTGCCGTTGCTGTAGTCCTTGGTTCCCATGTGCGTCGCAAGCCTCCTGGCCTGACGAACATGGGAAGCCGCACGAAGCGCGCAAAGCTCCAGCCGACCGGGAGCGGCGACGGTTGCCCGTCCGCCCTGCCGGGTGCCAGCGCGGACGTCAGGCGACGGTGAGCGCCTCGCCCAGGTGCACCAGTCCCCGGAAGTCCTCCAGGTCCGCGCCCGCGTCCGGCGCGGCGATGGCCATCGCGCCCAGGGGCAGCCCCTCCGCCAGCCGCGCCAGCAGCGAACGGTGGGCGTTCGCGCGCGCGTCCTCCACGCCCGCCAGGTGCTCCAGCGCGAGCACCGCGTCGGTGTCCACGGCGTTGAGGGCGTGGGGCTTCAGGTTGGCGGCCGGGGCGAGCCCATCCTCGCGCGCCCAGCTGCGGTTGAGCACGTAGCCCGCGAAGGGCAGGCCGCGCGCCTGGAGCGTGTCCTTGAAGAAGGTGGCCTCACGCAGCGCGGCGGCCTCCGGCGAGGTGACGAGCAGGAAGGCCGCGTCCTTGGACGCCAGCTGCGCACGCAGCCGCTCCGTGTGCAGCCGGATGCCGGCGAACAGCCCGCCGAAGGCCCCCACGAACGTGCGCATCTCCTGCGCGAAGCCTCCGCCGAAGACGCCATCCAGCACCTTGCCCACCAGCGCCTGCGCGCCCTGCCACAGGCGGCCGGTGCGGCCGGAGTCGGGCCCGAAGAGCGAAATCACCCGGTCATCCAGGAAGCGCGCCAGCCGGCCCGGCGCCTCCAGGAAGTCCAGCGCATGGCGGCTGGGCGGGGTGTCCAGGAGGATGAGGTCGTAGTGGCCGTCCGTGAGGAAGCCGTCCAGGGCCTCCGCGGCGGCGTACTCCTGCACGCCCGCGACCAGCTCCGACAGGAAGCGGTACAGCCGGTGGTCCAGGATGGAGCGCGCGGCGCTCTCCGTGGCGGACAGCTTGCGCACCATGCGCTCGAAGACGACGCGCGGCTCCAGCATCCACACGTCCAGCCGGCCCTCGCCCCGGGGGCCGTCCGCGTAGAGCCGCTCCGGGGGCACGGTGGTGGGCTCCGGGCCGTTCTCCTTCAGCCCCATGGCCTCCGCCAGCCTGCGCGCCGGGTCGATGGTGAGCACCAGCACGTGGCGCCCCGCGCGCGCCGCGGCCACGCCCAGGGCCGCCGCCGTCGTCGTCTTGCCCACCCCTCCGGCGCCGCACAGGACGATGACCCGCTTGTCGCGCAGCATGGCGTCCAGGTTCATGGTGTGGCCTCCCGGCCGCCGGGATGGGCGGCCTCCTCGAGTGTGGGCACCAACAGCTCCGACAGCCGCTCCACCAACGCCGGCCCGGTGAGCGCCAGGTCCGGCAGCCCCCATTGTGGCACGGCCGTGCCCGCCTGGAGCCGCTGGCGGGCCTCCCGGGCGCGCTCAAGCCGCTCCAGCGCCCGCTGGCCCCGGTGCGGCCCATGGGTCTCCAACAAACGCCCCAGCGCCGCGAGTGACTCCGGCGTGAAGGGGTCCTCCGGCAGCCGGTTGAGCACCGCGACGGACAAGGGCAGGCCCACGTCCTTCAGCTCCTTCGCCAGCGACAGCGTCTCGCTCACCGGCAGGGGCTCCGGCAGCGTCGTGAGCACCACGCCGGTGCGCTTGGGGTCCTGCAACAGGTCCAGGCCCTCGCGCATCGCGCGGCCAATGGGTCCGCCCGGGATGAGCGACAGGAGGCTTCGGGGCAGCGTGGCCAGCGCCATCGCGTGGCCGGTGGCGGGCAGGTCCAACACCGCCAGCGGGTACAGGGGCCGGCCATCCGGGTGCGTGCGCCGCACCAGCGTCAGCATCTGGTACAGCAGCCCCATCTCCTTGAGCGCGGGCCCGGCCTCCAGGAAGCGCCGGAGCGCGCGCGAGCGCAGCGCGGCCTCCGCCAGCCACTTCGCCGGCAGCGTCTCCTCCAGGAATTGACGGTGGCCCTCGGAGGCGGACAGGCGCACGAAGGACAGGTTCGGCCGCACCGGGACCACCTTGGCCCCGGCGTCCTTCGCGCCCACCAGACCGGCCAGGTGGGACGGACCGCCCTCGTCCGGGGACAGCTCCGCCAGCAGCACCGGACGCCCGGAGCGCGCCGCCGCCACGGCCATGGCCGCGGACAGCGTCGTCTTCCCCACGCCGCCCTTGCCCGACACGAGCACGGCGCGCTTGTTCCACAAGGAGTCCAGCACCACGCCCCCATCCACCGCGCCTTCGCGCGAGACCCTTCACAGTGAGCAAGGAGGCGCGTCCCGACAACCGGTCGGGGACGCACCCACCGGCGACCGTCCGCACGGCCGCCTGCCGGCAATCATAGCGGCTTCTGTTCACCACCCGGCAGACCCTCCCCCCACGGAAAAAACCGCGCCGGACACAGGGCGTTCACCCGGCGCCGTTACCCCGCGTGCGAGTGTCGACGACGCGACGGGACCCGGCCGCACCCATCCCACGGGGCCACCCCCGGCGCGCGGGAGCGGGACCCGTAAGGTCGCGTGTGGACACATCACCCGGGAAAGAGGGCGTCACGGACTGGTGACGTTGCTCCGGTTTTGAGTACCCTCGGAGACTCTGCGTGGGAGAGGGTATGGCAGCGCTACGGGAATGGGTCTTCGGGGCACAGCGCGTGTCGCTGGAGTCGTCCGACGTCCTCTGGGCGACGATCCGCGGCACCTTCTCCGAGGAGGAGGTGCACCAGCTCATGGGCGTGCTCCAGGAGCTGCACGCCCAACTGGGCGGGCCCTTCTACCTCGTGGTGGACCTGGGCAGCTCCATGGGGCCCATGACGGATGGCACCGCGCTGCCGCTGGCGCCGCGCAAGTACCTGGCCGAGCACGTGCGCCCGGAGTGGTTCCGCGCCGTCGTCTTCTTCGGGGGCAAGCGCTCCCAGCGCGAGGTGCTGCGCGCGCTGGTGGTGGCGCTCCAGTTCACCGGGCGCACCAGGCTGAACGCCTGCTTCCTGGAGACCCGCAAGGAGGCCCGCGAGTGGCTGGACGCGCACCGCGAGCGCCACGCCCTGCCTCCCGCCGGACCGCTCCCCTGAGGACGGGGCGCGGTCGGCGGGCGCTGCTTCAGTGGACGGCCCAGCGCTCGGCGATCTCCTCGCACGCGAGCACCACGTCACCCAGCCGGCGGATGTGCGCGCGCGGCGCGACGAACAGCGACCCCGCGAACACGTCCACCACGGTCATCAGCCGGTGGTCCGCCGGGCCCAGCCGGCACAGGTGCTGCTCCGCGAAGCGCTGCAGCAGCGTGCCGATGTACTGCCCCGACCGCTCGTCCAGCGGGTGCGTCTTGGAGAAGTAGAGCTTCATCAACCCCACGCGCGGGTTGCCCTGCTTGTCCAGCCGCTGCACCACCACCTCCGGGCGCACGCTGATGGTGACGCCGGCCATCTCCAGCACCGGCGGCTCCGCGCCCACCGGGCTGATGATGGCGTCGTCCAAATCCAGCCACGGCACCAGGTCCGCGAAGCGCTCCAGCGCCTCTGAACACAGTTGCATGCGCTGCGCCTCGAACTCCGACGTCGGCACCGCGCAGGCGAAGCGGCGCTGCGCTTCCCGCAGCACGTTCATGTCCAGGCCACGGCAGAGGAAGTCGGTGACGGCGTACGACGCCTCCGGGTAGCGCAGGTACTGCGCGTCCGGCGGGTGCTTCTGGTCGTGGATGATGCGCTTCCTGCGGGCGGGCGTCGCGATGAGGTACTCGCCCAACTTGTTGACCGACACTCGCGGCATTTCACGGGTTTCCGGCACGGTGATTCCCCCTCTGGAAGGCTGTCGGAATGGGTACACAGTACACAGGGGGTCTGACATCCAAAGGACAGGCAGGACATGCCCTTCAGGGCAGGTTCGCGGAGCGGCTCTTCCCTGGGATGGCGGGAGTCGGCGTAGGGTGGGGGCAGGCCTGAACGGGGGGAGTGAACCGAATGGATCAATCACGCGAGTGGACGTGCGGCGCGCATCGCATCCGGATGCTGGCGCCGGACGCGTTGCATACGCGGTACGTGGGGTTGGTGGGATTGCAGGATGCGAAGTGGTGCCTGCGCGTCTACGAGGAGATGGCGGCCCACGGGCCGTTCTACCTGGTGGCGGAGGTGCCGGGTTCGGAGCTGCCGGCCGAGTCGCGCAAGTACCTGGCGAACAACGTCCGCGCGGAGTGGATGCGCTCGGTGGTGTACGTGGGCTCCGACCTGTCGCAGCGGGTGGTGGGCAAGGCGATGTCGGTGGCGATGCTGCTCACCGGGCACGCGGCCAGCTTCGACACGGTCTTCGTGGACACGATGACGCAGGCGCAGGCGTGGGTGGACGCCCACCGCCTGGAGCACGCGCCGCGCCGCGTGGGGTGAGGCCCTCCCAGGGCACGCGACAAGGGCCAGGACGGGGCACGGTGTGCCCGGCTCCTGGCCCGGTTGTTTTGAAGGATGTCTGTCTTTCGCCGGTCAGCGTTCGCGGTCCGGCATGCGGTCCGGGTGGCCGTAGCGGTACACGTCGGAGAGGGGATTGGTGCCCGCGTCGCTGCGGGGACCGTCGCCGTCCGGCATGTCGTCCAGCGAGGCGCCGGGAGCGCGCTCGCGAGGGTCGTACGGATGCATGCCGCTGGCGTCGCGGGGCGTCAGGTCGCGGTCGTCCGCGTCGCCGGCCTCACGGGGACGGACGCCCTTCTCGTCGGCTTCGGTGAGCTCGGGGCGGTCATCGTCGTCCGTGTCGGGGCGCGGGTGGGCCTTGCGGTCCGCCTCTTCATCGCGAGGCGAGGAGGACGTGGAGCCCTGGCCCTCGCGGGGCGCGGCGGAGTCGTCCCGAGGCGCTCCGGTCGGGCGCCCGTAGAAGTCCTCGGCGGGCTGCGGGGGCGTCTGACGCTTGTCGTTGTCGGCCATGATGGATTCCTCCGTCCGACTGAGATTCGTAACGGTCCCCGTGTCCAGCAACCTGCTCCGGCACCGACCCCGGTGAGGCCGGAGGGCAGGCGACCGGGCGTCGTGGCGGTGTCACGGCGACACCAGGAGGATGCTCCCGGCGAGCGCGGGCGCTTCGTCGTCACCGATGGCGCGCACGTGGCCGTAACCCAGTTGTCCGGCGGTGTTGAAGCCCCAGCACAGCGCGCGGCCGGTGGCGAGCACGGCGCAGGTGTGCTGCCCCCCGGCGGTGAGGAACACGGCGGGGGCGCCGCCCACGTCGATGCCGGTCGCCGGGGGCGCGGACAGGGAGCGGACGCTGGCCTGCCCCAGCCGGCCCCGGGCGCCGTTGCCCCAGCACTTGAGCTGGCCGGACTCCAGCAGGGCGCAGGTGTGCTGGGCGCCCGCGGCCACCTGGACGGCGCGCAGGCCGGAGCCCAGCTCCACCTGGGTGCGGGGCGTGGCGTAGTCGGGGTTGCCGTTGCCCACCTGCCCCGTGCTGTTGGCGCCCCAGCAGCGCACGGCGCCGGAGTCCAGCAGCGCGCAGGTGTGGTTGGCGCCCAGGGCGAGCTGCACGGTGGCGCCGCCCACGTCCACGTCGCCCGCGGTGGAGGGCAACTCGGTGTCACCCACATCGTCGTCACGGGTGTAACCCAGTTGCCCGAAGCTGTTGGCGCCCCAGCAGCGGATGCGGCCGGAGAAGAGCAGGGCGCAGGTGTGGTTGCCGCCGGCGACCAGGTCCTGCACGGGCGCGCCCACGGGGACGTCGTCGGTGGGCGGGGCCTCGTCGTCGCCCAGGTTGAGGACGTGGCCGTACCCCAGTTGTCCGCGCGCGTTGGCGCCCCAGCAGCGCACGCGGCCGGAGGTGAGCAGGGCGCAGGTGTGGTTGTCGCCCGCGGTGATGCGCAGCGCGCGGGCCCCGCCCAGGGGGACGGTGCCCACGCTGGCGATGGGCTCGTCGTCACCGAGGGTGCGCACGTGGCCCAGGCCCAGTTGTCCGAAGGCGTTGGCGCCCCAGCAGCGCACGAGGCCGGTGGAGAGCAGGGCGCAGGTGTGGCCCAGGCCGGTGGCCAGCTGCACGGCCTTCTCCCCGGGGGCGAGGGGCACGGGGCCCAGGGACGCGGGCGTCTCGTCGTCGCCGACGTTGGCGGTGCCGGTGTAGCCGAGCCGTCCCTGCGCGCCGCTGCCGAAGCAGCGCACGGAGCCGTCGTTGAGCAGGGCGCAGGTGTGGCTGTCCCCGGCGCGAAGCTGGGCGACGTCGGTGGGGCCGCCCGTCTGGACGGGGACTGTCTCTTATACACATCTCCGAGCCCACGAGACCGGAGCCTATATCGTATGCCGTCTTCTGCTTGAAAAAAAAAAAAGTGTTTGATACGGCGCAGTTCAGGCACTGTAATCAGTTTTTTTGCTTGATTCGCAGCTGTTGTTGGAGACCTAGTAAATCCG
>NZ_RAWI01000356.1 GCF_003612125.1 Corallococcus praedator | reverse complement strand
GGGAGGGACGGGGGGCGGCGTGGTGCGGTGGAAGATGCGGATCATGGCGTGGCCTCCTGGATGGAACTTTCAACCGGGATTCACGCGGCAGCCGCCTGCCCTTGAATTAAGCCGAGTTAAATCCAAGGGCGACGATCCGCGCCCCGCGGTGCTCACGGCATACCGCGCGGGTAGACTCGCGCTCCTCATGACGCTTCCCCATTCCGGCCTCTTCCGCACCCTCCGCCGACGCCGCTGGCTGCGTCGGCCCTTTCCTCCCGAGTGGTCCGGCCCCCTGGAGCGTCACGTCCCCTTCGCCCAGGTGCTCGCGCCCGAGCTGCGCCAGCGATTCCTGGACCTGCTCAAGCTCTTCATCTGGGAGAAGGAGTTCATCGGGGCAGGGGGCTTCACGATCACCGACGAGGTCCGGGTCGTGGTGTCCGCCACCGCCGTGCGCCTGGTGCTCCACCTGGACCTCGCCTATTACGATCGCTTGAGGGAGATCATCGTCTACCCAGACGCCTTCCGGCTTCCGGACCGCACCGGCGTGGTGCTGGGCGAGGCGAAGAACTGGGGCAGCGTCATCCTGTCGTGGCAGTCTGTGCTGGCGGGACTGCGCGACCCGAGTGACGGCCACTCCACGGCCACGCATGAGTTCGCCCATGTCCTGGACCGGGAGGACGGAAGCTTCGACGGAACCCCTCAACTGCGCCGCTACTCGCACTACGCGGCCTGGGCCTCGGTGATGGGCGAGCACTACCTCAAGCTGCGCGAGGGCCGTCGTCCGGAGCGAGCGGTGCTGGACGACTATGGCGGGCTCAACGAGGCCGAGTTCTTCGCCGTGGCCACCGAGTCCTTCTTCGAGAAGCCACGTCAGATGAAGGAGCAGACGCCGGACCTCTACGAGGAACTCATGCGCTTCTACGGGTGGGATCCGGCGCGCGGGTGAGCGGCTCAGGGCTTCGCCGGATGCTCCTTCAGGTAGCGCAGGAACAACTCCGGTTGCAGCCAGACCGTCATCCGGCCCCCATGGGGTGGAGCGAAGATCGGTCCGGAGTCCACCCAGTCCCCTCCCGACCGCAGTCGGATGCCGAGGGCGTGCACCAGCTCCTTGGATGAGAGCGTGAAGGGAAGGACCCCGCTCTGGACCACGACCGGGTCGTTGGCGCCGCGGGGAAAGGTGACGAGCTCTGCCTCCACCCGGGTGGGGGCCGCGATGCGAAAGACAGTCTCATCCCCGGAACGCGGCTCCTGGCGGACCTGGAAGCCGTCCCGGCTGTTGAGGAGCGCGAACCATTCATCCCGCCTGTAGTCATCCGGCCTGGGACCCACCGTCATCCAGAACAAGCGCCATGCGGGCCTGACACGGTTCCAGTACTGCTGCGCGTCCGTGGCGCCCCATCCGCCAGTGAGCCGAAAACTGTTGGTGAGGTCCCCCGACAGCCAATCGAAAGTCCTCGTGCTGTCATCCTCCGCCGCTGCCCGCACGGCGCCAAGCCACTCGATGATTCCATCCTCGATGCGGAGCACAGCGGCGTCGTTCTCATGGACTTCCCGCCTGGATCCATCGAGCCTCTGTGCCACCAGGAACGCGCGCTTGGAGACGGAGACCTTTGACCTGTGCGATCCCAGGTTCGCGCCTGGGACGAACATCGAGTCCGCGTAGCGCGCTTCCAGTTCGACCTCTCCGGGATCGCGCTGGAGCCGCTCGAGCGCCGCCGGGCTCGGGCGAAGCCCCAGCGCCGCCGCGAGCACGACTCCCTGGAGGCGGACCGTGGCGGAGTGCGAGGCCAGCAACCGCTCGAGACCGGGGATCGCCAACCCGCCGAGCGTTCCCAGCTTGTCTCTCAGCTCCTGGAGCCTCCGTCCCTGGATGACCAGCCTCGAGTCGGGGCGCGGTCCGACGCCGCAGGGCATCACCGGGAGTTCCTCGACGAGTTCTCGTGTGGCGGGCTCCGTCTCCCAGAAAGCCACGAGTCCCTGGCCTCGGGCCACGGCCTTCGCGCTCAGCGCGCTCAGCTCCGGATGGTCGCCGAGCAGGTCGGGGTGGATCCTGCGCCTCGTCAGGATCTGGATGAACTCGAGCAGTCCCGACCGTGCCTCGTCATCGCGGGCACGGGTTGCCAGTGCCTCGAGCCTGGGCAGCAGCGACGCGCCCAGGGGAAGCAGCCGCACCTGCGCCTCGGCACGCTGGGCGGGGTCTCCCACGATCAGCCAGTCAAGCAGCTCCTCCTCGCTCTGCGCTCCGGTGTCGGGCCGCAGCTGTTCCCGATCCATCCAGGACCAGGGGGGCCCGGAAGCCGAGCCGCCCGCGCGTCCGTCCAGCTTCTGCACGATAGGCGGTGGCCGCGCCGCGTAGACCCCCGTCGCGCCCCGGGAGGGGACGCCCGTTGCACACGCGGCGGTGGCGAAGGCCAACATGTAGATGAATACCCTTGGCGCGACGTGACGCATGGGTCGTCTACCTCCAGGCTGGGACTCTAATTCGACTTCAAAGGGGACCGCATGGTGCAATGACGCCCATGCCCAGAGTGTTTCTCTACAATCCCTTCAAGAGCGACTGCATCGAAGACCTCATCGACAGGTGGGTGAAAGCAGAGGAGGCGCGGGGTTGGACCAAGGAGCTGGTGCGGGTGCGACACGGCCCGGACAAGCCGCTCGACGACCTGGAACCCGGCGACACGCTCTACATCATTGGCCACGGCGACGTGACGCCGAACCGCATGGTCGACCGGGCCACCACGGAAGGTGGCACCCCGGAGATCCTCCAGCCGCACGAGCTGGCCGCGCGGTTGTTCGCGGACGGGCTGACCGACAAGGCCATCACCATCAAGATCTACAGTTGTCTGGCGGCCCGGGGCATCCTGGACAGCTTCGCCACGAACGCCGCGATCCAGATCAAGCTCAAATGTGGAAGCAAGGGAGGGATGTCGTGCAAGTTCGACATCTATGGCTATGACGAGATCGTCTCCATCCTGGTCCTGAATCCCCAGACGGGGGAGTACGGCAAGTTCGTCGGTCAGCTGAAGCAGGACGTCACCGGCGTGAGCGAGGACACCATCGAACTCACCACCGTGAAGGCGAGCTCCTCCCGGAGGCTGCTCGTCAAGAAGGGCTTCGGCTTCATGTAGCGACTGCTGAGCCGCGGCCCGGCGGGTCCATTCAGGGCCTGCCCGAGAGACCCACCGGGCCGGGGCGGCTCAATTCTCCAGCATGGGTTTGCCCTGATGGGCCATCAGCAGGGCATGCATGTCGTTGGCGTGCTCCTCCTCCTTGGTGAGGATGTCCTCCAGGAGCTGCCCGGTGGTGGGGTCGTGGTCCGCGAAGTAGCGGATCATGTCGCGGTAGGTCTCGATGGTGATGCGCTCCGCCATCAGGTTCTCGCGGATCATGTCCACCAGGTTCTGACCCTCGACGTACTGGCTGGCGCTGCGGGACAGCAGCCCTTCGGGGTTGAAGTCCGGCCGGCCACCCAGCGTGTTGATGCGCTCGGCGAGCCTGAGCGCATGGTCCTGCTCCTCGCGCGCGTGCCGGCCGAACTCCTGCTTCACCGCCTCGCTGTGGATGCCCACCGCGGAGATGTAGTGGTTCGTGTAGCGCAGAACACAGACAATCTCGGTCGCGAGCGCGTCGTTGAGCAGCTTGAGCGTCGTCTCGACGGTGCCCGGGTCGTTCCCCGTGACGGCGCCTTCCTCCAGATGCTCGCGGGCGCGGCGGCGGAGCTCCTGGATGTCGGTGACGAACGGCGGCGGCTGTGCTTCGGCCATGAGGGTGCCTCCCGGCGGATGCGTGTCGGGAAGCTGGGGTGGGGAGGCGCGGGAGGCCACCCCACCTGCCCTGGAGAGTGAAGGGCGAGCCAAGGGGCGGACGCTCATCGCCGTCACCGTCTAGAAGTCGGTTCCCGATGCGGCGCGGGGCGGGTGGCCCGTGGGGGGCGTCATGGGCTCCGCGAGCGGGATGGGCTGTCGGGTGACGCGAGCGACCTCGGCGGAGGTGGGGCCCGGGTTCCAGAAATCGCCGAGGCTGGAGACGACGTGTTCACCCACCGGCTGCGTTTGACGTAGCAACGCGGGTGCGCGCTCGGGCGGTACGCGGAAGCGCCCCACCTCCGGGCGCAGGAAGTCGCTCATGCTCACGAAGTTCCAGGCCAACCCGATGCTCAGCCCCGGAGGCGGTTGGGGCTGCCAGCCAATGGAGCTCTCGTCCCACCGCCAGTCCACCCAGGCCGGGGCCCATTCACTGTCGGGCCACCACACCCAGCCCACCGAGGGCTTGTTGAGCCATCGGCCGTAATGGAAGGGGGCCCAGCCCCAATTCCAGTCGGACTCGAAGGTCCAACCCCAATCACTGGACACCCAGCGGCCCCCGGTGGCGTAGGGCGCGAAGTCCGCGCCCACGACCTTGGCGTCGGGGTGCCACACCCAGCCGACCTCCGGCAGGTCCATCCACGTGCCGTAGGGAGAGAGCACGTCCCGGAACTGCGTGATGGCGCTGCCCTCCGTCACGGCGCTCGACGTCACCTGCGGCCCGAAGTCCTCGGGACCCATCGCGCAGCCAGCGGCCGCCAGGAGGGTGATGACGCTCGCGCCGCTGGCCCGAAGCCAGCGCCTCCGCGTGTTCCAGGGGCCCATGTCCGCTCTCTTTCGTGGGGGTTCTGTCCTGGAAGATGTGCCTTCTCGTCCAGCGGGGAGGCACGTGCGAGCGGCCCGGCCGTCCACCGGCCTCACCACGCGCGGCCCCGCCCCGCTGCTACCCCGCGAGGAGGCGTCCAGGGGAGCGCTTCAAACCCCCCACGGGGTGTTCACGGCTGCTTCGCGGCGTGGGCCTCCACCTGTCGCCACACGCGGAAGACATTGCCGGAGGCGACCTTCTCGATGTCTTCCTCGCTGTAGCCGCGCTCGAGCAGGACGCGGAAGAGGTTGGGGTACTGCGACACATCCTCGAGCCCGATGGGAAGCGAAGGGCCCACGCCATCGAAGTCGGAGCCGAGTCCCACGTGGTCGATGCCCACCAGCTTCACCACATGGTCGATGTGGTCCGCCACGTCCTCCACCCGGGCCAGGGGGAACGGGTGCTCGCGCTGGTAGGTTTCAATGAAGGTCTGGAGTTCGGGGCTGCCCTTCGTCAGGCCCCGCTGGATCGCGAACGCTTCGAGCTGCGCGCCGAGCTGCTTGCCATAGGCCTGGGCGGCCGGCGTGAGGAACCCGGAGCCAAAGTTGATCATCACCACGCCCCCCTTGGCGGCCAGGGCGCGGATGAGCTCATCGGGGATGTTGCGCGGGAAGCCGGGCGTGAAGTGGCGACACGATGAATGCGAGGCAATCACAGGCAGTTGGCTCAGCTCCACGGCCTGCCGGATGGCGTCATCCGAGAGGTGCGCGACATCCACCATGATGCCCACCCGGTTCATCTCCGCCACCACCTGCCTGCCAAAGGGGCTGAGCCCGTTCCAGGTGCCCTTGCCCTGGCTGGCGGCGGCATCGCTGATCAGGTTGTCCTCGGAGTGCGTGAGGGTGATGTAGCGCACGCCGCGCCGTTGGAAGTGACCGATGTTCTCCAGCCGGTCCTCGATGGCGGCGCCATTCTCGATGCCCAGCGCGAAGGAGATCTTGCCCGCCTGGGAGTTGCGCACGGCCTCCTCGAAGGTGGGGGCCATGGCGAACTTCCCGGGCGAAGCGCGGGCGATCTTCTCCATCATGTCGATGAGCGAGTCCGCGAGCTCCCGGGCCCCGCCCTTCTTCTGGTATTCGGCGGGGATGTAGATGGACATGAAGGCCACGTCGAACCCGCCCTCCACCGCGCGGGCGTGGTCGAAGTCGCCCTTGGCGGTGCGAAGGGAGATGTCCTCGGTGGGCGCCCCGTCCGGCCCCAACCCCTCACGCAGGCGGTAGGGCACGTCGATGTGGCCATCGGCGATGACGATGCGCCGGGCGAGCGCGCGGCTGCGCTCGGCGAGGTCCACGGGGGCCGGGGGCGCCTGGACGGCCGTTCCATGGGAGCAGGCCGAAACGGCAAGCAGGACGAGGCTGAGCAGCGCGGAGGTGGGTCTCATGACGCCTCTTTACCTCTGGATTGCCTGTCCTTCCTCTCCGGTGACACTTCACGCAACTTCACAGGCCAGCGGGGGGCGGCAGGCGTATGAACCTCTCCACGAAGGGGAGGCACCGATGACATCCGCGAAGGCAATGCTGGGAAGCGTCCTGGGGCGCTTTCTCTTTCACGACTCCCGGGTGACGCAGGTGCGCGACGTGTCGCGCGCCTTCCGCCAGGTGGACTGCGAGGGCGCCGCACTGCGAGGGCAGGGCTGGTCCCCCGGCGACAAGGTGCAGGTGTACCTGCCGGGTCTGGGCATGCGCACGTACACGCCGCTGTCGTGGGACGAAGCGCGCGGGGCCACGTCCTTCCTGGTGTACCTGCACGGCGACAGCCCGGGCGCGAAGTGGGGCCGCGACGTGCGCGTCGGGGACGCGCTCCAGTTCTTCGGACCCCGGCGCTCGCTGGTGTTGGACGAGGGCCGCGCCCCGGTGGTGCTCTTCGGTGACGAAACGTCATTCGCGGTGGCGCACGCGTTCCGGACATCAGCGAAGCGCGACGTGACGCCCGTCTTCGAGGTGACGAACCGCGAGGACTGCGCGCCCGCGCTGCGCGACTTGGGCTTCGAGGGCCAGGAGGTAGAGCGGCAGTCAGGCGACGCGCACCTGACGACGGTGCACGAACGGCTGCGCGAAGCGCTGCGCGCGAAGCCGGACGCGACGCTGGTGATGACGGGACGGGCGCAGTCCATCCAGGCCCTGCGCTCGCGGCTCAAGGCCGACGGCGCGCGCGCCACGCCGAAGGTGAAGGCCTACTGGGCGGTGGGCAAGGCGGGGCTCGACTGAGGTTGGCGCCTCACGCCGGTGCGAAGTGCAGCCCGCGCAGGATGTCCTCATGGCCGCGGCTGATTCCAGCGGGACGGCGCTTGGGCTTCTGTCGCAGGAAGCGCGAGGCGTCCCGACGTCGGTAGCAGGTGAGGAGCCGGTCCTCGTCATTGAGGATGAGGATCCACCCGCGCGCCTGCCGTGCCAGGGATGAATCGCGCAGGCCCCAGGGCAGGTCGCGCTCGTGCACGGTGAGATGGGTGGCGCCGCACGCGCGGGCGGGCGTGCCGAACTCGAGGATGAACGCGACGACCTCCTCACGCAGCCTCCAGCGGGCGCACTGCTCGATGAAGAGGCGGGTGATGGAGAACACGGACGACACGGGGCTCTGGCGCATGGCGGGCAATCTCCTTGCGCTCCTCCCAATACACTTGTCGTTCCAGGCCTCCGCGCACGCGATTCCGGGGACTTGCGCGAAGCCACCACGGCCTCCGAAAGACAATCCGTCAATCCCGCGAACGGCCCCTGTCAGCAAGGCACGCAGGCGCATGCCACCAGGTGAAGGAGAGGACGCCTGCTCGCCGGGAATGCGGACCATCGCGAAGAATTCCTTCACGGCCCTTGCGGCTTTTTGTCAGGCTCTCCGAGGTCGTGAAGGGGCAGCATGACCCTTCCGGTCTCGCGACGACGCGTATGGCGCCGGAACGACCTCTGGCCGAAGGGATTGGGAGGACGGGGCACGATGAGTCTTCGCTCGAAAGCACTGGGAGTCGTCCTGGGTGCGGGTGCGGCCGGGGTGACGCTGGCGCTCGCATTCGGTGTGGGGTGCGGTGGCCGCGCGGTGCAGGGCAGCGCGGTGAAGCTGCCGTCCGTGGAGTCCCAGGCGCTCCGCGCGCCCACGGAGTTCGCCTCCATTGGGGACAAGAAGGAGCGCTCGCGGGCGCTGTTCCTGGAGGCGAGCCGGGTGATGCTGCACCCCCGGTGCGTCAACTGCCATCCGGCGGGGGACAGCCCGACGCAGGGGGATGCCTTCCAACTGCACGACCCTCCGGTGGCGCGAGGCCCTGGCGACCAGGGCGTGCCGGGCCTGGAGTGCACGTCGTGCCACCAGGACCGGAACGCGGAGCTGGCGCGGGTCCCGGGTGCGCCCAAGTGGCACCTGGCGCCCAAGGTGATGGCGTGGCAGGGGCGGACGCCCCAATCCCTGTGCGAGCAGTTGAAGGACCCGGCGCGCAACGGGGGCAAGAGCCTGGCGGAGATCATCGAGCACTCCGCGCATGACGAGCTGGTGGGCTGGGGTTGGAAGCCGGGCGCGGACCGGGTGCCGGCGCCGGGGACGCAGGCGGAGTTCGGGGCCCTGGTGGCCGCGTGGGTAAAGGACGGCGCGGAGTGCCCGCGCGAGGAGAGTCGACCGTGAGCATCCGCCTGCGTGTGAATGGAACCGAGCACGTCCTCGATGTGGACCCGGAGATGCCGCTGCTCTGGGCGCTGCGCGACGTGCTGACGTTGACGGGAACGAAGTACGGCTGCGGGCAGGCGCTCTGTGGCGCGTGCGTGGTGCACATCGACGGGGCGGCGGTGCGCTCGTGCGTGACGCCGGTGCGCCGGGCGGACGGGCGCGAGGTGATGACCATTGAAGGCCTGTCGCCGGATGGCTCGCACCCGCTGCAGAAGGCGTGGGTGGAGCTGGCGGTGCCGCAGTGTGGCTTCTGTCAGGCGGGGCAGATCATGACGGCGGCGGCGCTGCTGGCGAAGAAGCCGAAGCCCACCGACGCGGAGATTGATCAATCGCTGGCGGGCAACCTGTGCCGCTGTGGGACGTACACGCGCATTCGCACCGCCGTGAAGAAGGCGGCCGGGATGCCGACGGAATGAGTGCCTCCACCATGGAAGAAGTCCGCGTCCGGCTGTCGCGCCGTTCGGTGCTCCAGGGACTGGGAATCGTGACTGCGGGGCTGGGCCTGGAGGTGGTGCTGCCCAACCGAGCACACGCCGCGCCCATGCCCACGTCCTATCCGCCGGTGTCCTCGGAGGGCCTGAGGGCGAACGTCTTCGTGCACCTGGCACCGGACGGACTCGTCACCATCGTGTGTCACCGCTCGGAGATGGGGCAGGGCGTGCGCAGCTCGCTGCCGGTGCTCATCGCGGACGAAATGGGCGCGGACATGGCCCACGTGAAGATCGTCCAGGGCGACGGCGACGAGGCGTACGGAGACCAGAACACGGACGGCTCCAGCAGCGTGCGGAAGATCTTCGACGACCTGCGGTACGCAGGCGCGACGGCGCGCACGATGCTGGTGGCGGTGGCGGCGAAGCGCTGGAAGGTGGCGCCGGAGGCCTGCGACGCGCGCGACCACGCGGTGTTCCTCAAGGGCAGCCAGAAGGTGTTCAAGTTCGGGGAGCTGGCGACCGACGCGGCGAAGCTGAAGGTGCCGGTGAAGAGCGCGGTGACGCTGCGGCCGCGCAGTGAGCTCAAGCACCTGGGCAAGGAGCTGCCGCTGGTGGACGGCCCGGACATCGTGACGGGTCGCGCGGAGTTCGGCGCGGACGTGAAGCTGCCGGGGATGCTCACGGCGGTCATCGCGCGGCCGCCCGCGGCGGGCGGCAAGGTGGCCCGCTACGACGCGACGAAGACGCTGGCGGTGCCGGGCGTGCGCAAGGTGGTGGAGCTGCCGACGGCGCAGAAGCCGTTCCTCTTCCAGCCGCTGGGCGGGCTGGTGGTGGTGGCGGACCACACCTGGGCGGCGATGAAGGGCCGCGCGGTGCTGGACGTGACGTGGGAG
>NZ_RAWI01000355.1 GCF_003612125.1 Corallococcus praedator | reverse complement strand
GGTGTATAAGAGACAGGGGGTGGGCCAGAAGGGGGGCATGAACGGCGTCACGGACGGCCTGGACTTCTCTTCCATCCAGCTCATCGGCACGGCGGTGACGCCCGCGGTGATGGTGTCGGGATGCGGCATCCTGGCGACGGGGTTGGACAACCAGATCTCACGCATCACCGCGCGCATCCGGGACATGGTCCGCGAATGGCGCACGCTGCCGGAGGGCCATGCGCGCCGGGCGCTCCTGCGCGAGGAGGTGTCCATCATGGACCGCCGCCACGCCATCCTCGCGCGTGCCATCGCCTTCACGTACGCGGCGCTCCTGTCCTTCGTGGCGACGTCGCTCTTGTACCTGCTGCGCCGCAGCGTCCAGGTTCCGGAGGCGCTGCCGGTGGTGGCCTTCTCCCTGGGCGTGGCGCTCTTGGGGACCACGGCGGTGCTCGCGCTCGCGTCGCTGCGCCTGAGCCGCCGGGCCATCACGCTGGAGCTCGGGGACCTCTTCCGCGAAGGCCCCCCGCCGGGCAGCCCGGGGGCCTGAGCGTGTCGGGATTTGTTCCGCAGCGCACGCGACGGTGCTAGCTCGTGCCTTCACGACGCTCGTGTCTGGTACGTCCCGGCACGAACGCCCTTTTCAGTCTCTGGCCCAACCCGCACCGTGGAGCACGTGAACATGGCAAACACCAAGGTCTTCTTCGACATGACGATCGGTGGAGCGCCCGCCGGCCGTATCGTGATGGAGCTGTTCTCCGACGACGTTCCCAAGACCGCGGAGAACTTCCGCGCCCTGTGCACGGGTGAGAAGGGCATTGGCCGCGCTGGCAAGCCGCTGCACTACAAGGGCTCGGCCTTCCACCGCGTCATCACCCAGTTCATGTGCCAGGGCGGCGACTTCACCGCGGGCAACGGCACGGGCGGCGAGTCCATCTACGGTGAGAAGTTCAACGACGAGAACTTCATCCACAAGCACACGGGCCCGGGCTTCCTGTCCATGGCGAACGCCGGCAAGAACACCAACGGCTCGCAGTTCTTCCTCACCACGGTCCCCACGCCGTGGCTCGACGGCAAGCACGTCGTCTTCGGCAAGGTCGTCGAGGGCATGGACGTGGTGAAGAAGATCGAAGGCGTGGGTTCGCAGTCCGGCCAGACGCGCCAGCCGGTGGTCATCGCGGACAGCGGCCAGCTGTAATCCGCTGACGGCTGTTCGACGTGAAGAGGTCCACCCGTGCGATGCGCGGGTGGACCTTCGTCGTTTGACGGGCCGCTCAGGCGGGGATGAACGCGCCGTGGAACGTGGGCGGCAGGGCGTGCTCGAAGTGGCAGCGCGCCACGGGCCCCGCGTCCAGCCGCTCCGCGTCCAGCACGGCCACGTGGGTGGTGTCCGTCTTCGTGTCGAAGACCTGGGTGAGCAGCCAGCCGTCGTCCTCGGCCTTCGAACCGGGGCGGGGCACGAAGACGGGCTCGGAGGGGTACTGGCCCGCTTCCAGCGCGGCCCGCGTCACGCGGCCGGTGTGCAGGTCCAGCCGCACCACCGTGTCGTAGAGGCCGCGCCGGGCCTCGCGGGTGGAGTGCGCGCCCAGGTAGGCCGTCTGGTACGGCCGGCACTCCACGCTGGGGGCGACGCGGGGGAACTCGCAGCTCAGGTCCATCAGCTGCTCGCTGCGGAATGTGCGGGCCTTCAGGTCGATGACCGCGCGGTGGAGCATGCCGTCGGCGTCGGTGGACGGGTTGCCGCGCACCAGGTCCCCCAGCCACGGGTTGGAGGCGAAGTCGGGGTAGCGCACGTAGTCCACCACCAGCGTGTCGCCGTCCTCGTAGGCGTTGGAGAAGTGCCAGTTGAAGAAGGAGTCGGCGGGGATGCGGATGGGGTGCGCCACGTCGTCGATGGGCACCACCAGCACCTCCGACGCCGCGCCCGGCCGGAAGGAGACGTTGCTCGCGAACGCGCCGATGCGCAGCAGCATCTTCAAGACGTCGATGCGCATCGCCGGCAGGAAGAAGATGAGGTAGCGGTCCGTGACCCGGTAGTCATGGACCATGGTCGCACCGGGCAGCGTCACGGACCCCATGTGCCGCGCCTTGCCGCCATCCGGCAGGGCGTACAGCTCCAGCGTGTTCACCCGGCCGTGGTGCTGGCCGAAGTTGTACGTCGTCGCGCGCGAGGCGACGCGGTGCGGGTGCGCGGAGAACGACTTGAGCACGACGCCGTCCAGGTTCGTCTCGCCCAGGCTGGTCAGGTCCTCCGTGGACAGCTCCACGGGGAGGTTCGGCTCGTGCAGCGCGTACAGCTTGCCGTTCCACGGCAGCAGCGCCGTGTTCGCGTTGTTCTTCTGGGGGTTGAGCAGCTTGTTGCGCAGCGGCGTGGGCATGGCGTAGCTGCCGAAGAGCTGCCGGCCCGCTTTCCGCTCCGCGACCATGGTGCGCGAGTCCACGAGCCGTGCCGCGCCCTGGACGCCGTCCGGCCCGAAGCGCACGCCCATCACGCCGCCGTCACCGTCGAACCAGTGCTGCAATGGCAGCCCGTGCACGTCGAACGTCCACGCGCCCAGACGGAACAGCGACCCGCGGAGCCCCTCCGGGATCCGTCCCTCCACCCGCAGGGGTTGGAAGCCATGCTGGCGGGAGATGTTGCGGAAGGCCCGACTCCAGGCCGGAAGGGGAGGGGCGGCCGGCTGCGATGTCGCGGTCGTCATGGTGGGTCCGGGGTGTGGGGACGGAAGGTCAGGGCGTGGGCTGCGCGATGGCTTGCTGTCCGCGCGCCTCGGCCGCGTCGCGGCGCAGCCCCATGAGCGTCCACATGGCGCCGCTGAAGTCGATGCAGCCGAAGAACGTGACGATGGGATTACACAGGCCCAGCGCCGTGCAGATGATGAGCACCAGCACGATGAAGGTGCGCCCCATCACCGCCCAGACGAAGAACTGGCGCATGTCCAGGATGGCCGCCTGATGGGACATGAACGACATGGACACCAGCAGCGCGCCCGCCAGCCGCATGAAGAACAGGTCCCCGTCCGCCGCCCCCGGTGAGATGCCCATCACCTTGAGGAACAGCCCGGGCACCAGCAGCAGCGTGAAGGCGAGCGGGATCGTGTAGTAGACCCAGACGTACATCGAACGTCCCGAGTGGCTCAGCGAAGACAGCTTGGGAAACACCTTCGGTGCGAAGAGCATGGAGACTCCGGCGGGCAGGCTTGGGGCGGTGCCCGGAGTGTAGTGGACATCCCAGACTCCGCGCATCAGGGGGCCCCCCGCACCCCTCCACGAAGCCGGAGCGGGCAGCAGGTAGAGTGCCGCCGGCTCCGGGCTTGCCTGCCTGCCATCCTGACGAAAGGAATTGTCGTGCTGCTCTTGAACACCGTTGTCGTCCTGGCCCTGGCCTCGGCTCCTCCCGCGAAGCCGGTGGCTCGCGCGGGCTGTGCCACCACCAACATCGAGACCGCGCTCCAGCACCTGGAGACTCATCTCAAGGCGAGCGCCGCCCAGCCGAAGGCGGAGGTCTCCGAAGAGGAGCTCGCGCGGCTCGTGGAGTCGGGGGAGTACGTGGAGTCCGTCGCGGAGGAGTTCATCGGCAAGGACTGGAAGGTTCGCGACGTGCCCAATGGCTTCGTGTCCACGGGGGACAAGAATCCCGACGGGACCTACGAAGCCGCCCTCTTCAAGAACCCGGAGGGCTACCACCTGGTGCTCGTGGGCGAGGGCGTGTCCGTGACCCATATCGAAGCCTTCCGATGTGACAAGGACGGCTTCAAGGCCGACAACGCGGCCCTCCGGATCTCAACCGCGCAGGCCCTCCAGCTCTACGCCGATGCAGGGCTCATCGCGCCCAAGGGCAAGAAGGGCCTGCAGGAGAAGACCCTCAAGGATTGGGGCGGCTCCATCCTGGAATTCCACCTGCCGCGCAAGGGCCGGTCCATCCGGGTTACCGCTGGCGTCGAGGAGCCGGCCAGCGTCTACGGAAAGGCCCTGGGCACCCTCGAATACGTCGACTCGAAGTTCGTGGTCCGCTCGCTCGCGAAGAAGCCGGCTCCCTGAAGGGGGGAGAAGTCCCAGGGGGCTTCAGGTCAGGCCCGCACCGGGCGACGAGTCTTCGTCCTCCTCGTCGCTGTCACGCCGTGAAGGCTCCGGACGCGGCGGCTGCGCGACCGCCGCGCCGAACGCGCGGATCAGCTCCAGGGGGATGGGCAGGATGGTGTGGTTGCCGCCGCCTGTAATCTCCACCAGCGTCTGGAGGTAGCGCAGCTGGAGGGTGGCGGGGTTGCGGCTGAGCACGTCCGCGGCCTGGGCGAGCTTCTCCGCGGCCTGGTGTTCGCCCTCGGCGGCGATGATCTTCGCGCGGCGCTCGCGTTCGGCTTCAGCCTGACGCGCGATGGCCCGCTGCATCTCCAGCGGCAGGTCGATGTGCTTCACCTCCACGTTGGACACCTTGACGCCCCACGGGTCGGTGCGCGCATCCAGCACCTGCTGGAGTTCATGGTTGATGCGCTCGCGCTGGGACAAGAGTTCGTCCAGCTCCACCTGGCCCAGGATGGCGCGCAGCGTGGTCTGCGCAATCTGACTGGTGGCGTAGAGATAGTCCTCCACCTGGAGCACGGCCTTGTCCGCCTGGATGACGCGGAAGTAGACGACGGCGTTGACCTTCACGCTGACGTTGTCCTTGGTGATGACGTCCTGTGGGGGCACGTCGCGCGCCACGGTGCGCAGGTCGATGATGACCATGCGTTCAATGAACGGGATGAGCCAGCGGAAGCCCGCGCGCTTGAGGCCCACGAAGCGGCCCAGCCGGAACACGACGCCGTTCTGGTACTCGGTGACGATGCGCACGCCGGAGGCGAAGAGGAGGAACAACAGGGCCAGGGGAATGAGGAAGCCCAGGGCGCCGAACAGTTCGTTCATGGCATCGCCTCCGCGACGGTGAGGGTGAGCCCCTCCACGGCGCGCACCACCACGTGGGCGCCCTCGTGGATGGGGGTGAAGGAGACGGCGCGCCAGCGCTCGCCGTGGACGAACACCTCACCGCCCGAAGGCGTGACGGGCCCCAACGCCGTGCCCGCCTCCCCGATGAGCCCCGCGTCACCGCCCAACTGCGGCAGCTTGCGCGTCTGGGCGCTGCGGTACGCGACGAAGGCCGCGGCCCCCGCGAGCATGAGGGCGGTGGGCAGCATCACGCCCCACGACAGTCGGAAGGACGGCTCCACGAACCAGTCCGGTTCGAAGCGATCCACCAGGAACACGCCACCCAGTATCAACAGGCCCACGCCCGAAGCGCCCAGCAGCCCGCTGGTGACGAAGAGCTCCGCGATGATGAGCCCCACGCCCACGAGCATCAGCACCAGCGCGCCGGAGCGCAC
Source organism: Corallococcus praedator (assembly GCF_003612125.1). Lineage (GTDB taxonomy): Bacteria > Myxococcota > Myxococcia > Myxococcales > Myxococcaceae > Corallococcus > Corallococcus praedator. The sequence goes on along the minus strand of NZ_RAWI01000355.1, from coordinate 4,313 downwards.
CGGCAGCGTGGCCGACGCTACCATCGCGAGCACCAGCGCCACGACGCCCACGAGTCCCGGCGCCACCGCGCCCGGATGGGACAGCTCCACCACCAGCCCCAGCGCCGCGACGAGGAACAGCAGGTAGACGATGGACGGCTGTGCGAGCGCATGCACGACCCGCTGTGAAAGCCCCGGCTCCAGCGACACGACCTGGGCATCGCGCGTGGCGAGCGTCACGGTGTCACCGCTGGCGACCTCCACGCGGCGGCCCTCGACGGCGGAGAGGAACGCGGCCTCGGTGGGCGCGACGAACTCCACCACGCGCAGCTCCACGGCGCGGTCGGCGGGAACACTGGCGCTGTCGCGCACGGCGGCGGCGGCCCATTCGGGATTGCGGCCCCGCTGCCGGGCAATGCCTTCCGCGAAGGCGACGGTGTCGTTCTCAATCTTCCGCGCGAGCTGTTCGCCTCCGTCCTGTTCGACGTCCTCGCCCCGGGGGCCCACGGGATGCGCGGCACCGATGTTCGTCCCGGGCGCCATGGCACTCACGTTGGAGGCGAGCGCGATGAAGACGCCCGCGCTGCCGGCATGTGCCCCCGAAGGCCCCACCCACACGAGCACCGGGACGCGCGAGCCCAGGAAGGCACGCACGATGGTGCGGGTGGCCTCCAGGGAGCCGCCCGGGGTGTCCAGCCGCACGAGCAACGCGTGGGCGCCCTGGTCCTCCGCGCGCTTCACGCAGTCCGCGAGATAGGCGCCCGAACCGGCATCCACCACGCCCTCCAGCTCACACCGGGCGATGACGGACGAAGCCGCTGTCGCGGGGCCCGCTGAAGCGAAGAGGCCAGCGAAGAGGAAGAGCAGGGCGCAGGCCCAGAGCCCGTGACGGCGTCGGGCCTCCGCGAAACGCAGGGCTCCCGCTCCTCTGACGACGTTCTCCCGCATGCCGGGCGCATCCTTCCGGTGCGCACATCCCGAACGCACACCGACTTCGCCAACGGTGCGCATCCCCGCGAGGCGTGACAGGGCCCCGAGGTCGGGGGCCCGGGGAGCGGCCGGCCAGGGAGGGACTGGAAGCCTGTACGGGCATCCAATGGTGGACGTTGGAGGGGATGCGCGTTGCTGGAGGAGGACGCACCTCCCTAGGGTCGGCCTCTCGAACATCCTCAGGAGGTTTCATGCGCCGTGCCGTGCTGCTCATCGCTGCTCTGGGTCTGACCGCTGGAGCGGTGGCCTGCAAGACCACCCAGCCTCCCGGAACCGAGAACCAGGAGCCCCTCCAGGGTCCGGACACGGCCCGCGAGCCCAGCCAGAACGTGCCCAGTGAACCCGCGGGCCCCGCTGGTCCCATCAACGCGCCGGGCGTGGACGGTGGCGCCTCCGAAGCCGGGTAGTCTTCCTCCGCATGACGGTGGAGACGACGGTCTACAAGGCCGCGCGGGTGTGGACGTTGGATCCGGAGCGTCCCCTCGCGCAGGCGCTGGCGGTGCGTGAAGCGCGTCTGCTCGCGGTGGGGACACTCGATGAGGTCCGCGCCGCGGCGGGCCCGGATGCGCGCGAGGTGGACCTGGGCGCGGCCACGGTGGTGCCCGGCCTGGTGGACGCGCACGCGCACCTGCACGGGCTGGGCAAGAGCCTGACGACGGTGCGGCTGGAGCAGTCGGCCTCGGTGGAGGAGGTCCTCCAGCGGCTGGCGCGGGCCCCCGCCTCCAGCTTCCAGGGGGACTGGTTGCTCGGAAAAGGCTGGGACCAGACCGGGTGGCCCGGCGGCGAGTTCCCCGGCCGCGCGGAGCTGGACGAGCGCTTCCCCTGGGCGCCGGTGTTGCTCACGCGGGTGGACCACCACGCGGCCTGGGTGAACGGCGAAGCGCTGCGCCGCGCGGGCATCACCCGGAGCACGCCGGATCCGGAAGGAGGCCGCATCCTCAAGGACGCTCGGGGCGAGCCTACGGGCGTGCTGGTGGACAACGCGATGGACGCGGTGACCGCGGCCATGCCCGCCCCCACGCGCGAACAACTGGAGACGCGCCTGCGCGCGGCGCTGGAGCGCTGTGCCCGGGTCGGGCTCACGGGCGTGCACGACGCCGGCATGGACCTGGATGCCTTCCGCGCGTTGCAGGCGTGGGACCTGGAGGGGACGCTGCCCCTGCGCGTCTACGCGATGGCCGCGGGCCAGGGCGAGGAGCGCCACGGCTACCTGGAGCAGGGCCCCTGGCACGGTCGTCACCTTTCGATGCGCGCGGTGAAGTTCCTGGCGGACGGAGCGCTGGGCAGCCGGGGCGCGGCGCTGCATGACGACTACAGCGACGAGCCCGGCCAGCGCGGCCTGCTGCTCCTGTCGCCGGAGGAACTTGAAGCCCGCGCCCAGGCCTTCATGGGCCGGGGCTTCCAGGTGTGCATCCACGCCATCGGGGACCGCGCGAACACGCTGGTGGTGGACGTGCTGTTGCGAGGCGCGGAGCGGACGGGAACGCAGGCGCTGCGCCACCGCGTGGAACACGCGCAGATCCTGCGGCCGGAGGACATCCAGCGCCTGGGCGCCGCGGGGCTGGTGGCCAGCGTGCAGCCCACGCACGCCACCAGTGACATGCGCTGGGCACGGACGCGGCTGGGGAGCGAGCGGCTGAAGGGCGCCTATGCGTGGCGCTCGCTGAAGGACGCGGGCGCGCACCTGGCGCTGGGCAGTGACTTCCCCATCGAGAACCCGGACGTGCTCGCGGGGCTCTACGCGGCGCGCACGCGGCAGGACGCGAAGGGCTGGCCGGAGGGTGGCTGGTATCCGGAAGAGCGCCTGAGCGCGACCGAGTCCCTGGAGGGCTTCACCGTGGGGCCCGCGTGGGCGTCCTTCGAGGAGGTCCGGCGCGGAAGGCTGAAGCCGGGCATGGACGCGGACTTCGTCGCGCTGTCGGAGGACCCGGTGGAGGGGCCCGCGGCCGCGCTGGTGGAGGCGCGCGTGCTGGCCACGGTGGTGGCGGGCGCGGAGGTGTTCCGGGCGGAGGACTGACGCCGCGTCACCCGCCGAAGATGTGCGAACGCGCGGCCTCGGCGATGGCCACGACGGCGGGGTGGCGCAGGCGGCGCTCCACGGTGATGGCGTAGAAGCACTGCTCGATTTCGTCGGTGTGCCCGATGGCGGTGACGTTGAACTGCCGTTGCACCTCCGCGTCGATGATGGACGGCATGGCGAAGATGCCGTGGCCCTTCTGGCCGAAGGCCTGGAGCAGGGCGCTGTCGTCGAAGTCCCCGGCGATGAGGGGGCGGACGCCCCGGCGCTCGAACCACAAATCCAGCGAGCGGCGCACGGAGGACTCCTCCGACGGCAGCAGCATGGGCGCGCCGTCCAGGGAGCGCGGGAAGTCCTTGCGCAGGTGCGCGAGCGGCGCCGCCGCGAAGAACGTCACGCCGCACTTGCCCAGCAGGTGGTTGAAGGACCGGACGCTGACGGGCTCGGAGCCGGGGGCGTCCGCGAGCACCACGTCCAGCTCATGCAGCGCCAGCTGCGCGAGCAGTTGGGGCAGGGGGCTCTCGCGGCAGATGATGCGCAGCGAAGGCCCGGCATCCAGCGCGGGCTTGAGCAGCTGCTCGGCGACGAGCTTGGGGATGACGTCCAGCACGCCCACGTTGAGGCGCAGCTGCTGCCCCGTGGGTAACCCGGAGACGACGTTCTTCAGCTCGTTGCCCAGACGGAAGATTTCATCCGCGTAGCGCATGACGGTGCGGCCCACGTCGGAGAGGACGAGCTTGCGCCCCTTGCGCTCGAAGAGCTGGTGGCCCAGGGACTCCTCAAGGAGCTTGATCTGCGTGCTGATGGTCGGCTGGGCGAGGTGCAGCTCCTCGCTGGCCCTGGCGATGCTGCCGGCTCGCGCAACCGTCCAGAAATACAGGAGATGGTGGTAGTTGAGCCAGTTCATCACTTAGGAATAACCGAATGGATGCATCCAAACTAGCTCATTTTTTTATGAGTCGTGCCCGCTTATCTCTACGCCTGTCACCGCGCGATGGGTGTGCGGAGGACTGATTGGGGAGGTGCGTTCATGGAAGCCATCTACGAGGAGCGCGTGTCCACGGTTGAGGGTGTGGGGGACGGGGTGGATGCGGCGGAAGTGGAGATCCGGGTGCGGGGGCACCTGGAGCTGGTCCGGCGTCTGGCCTGGAAGTACCGGTGGACGGGCTTGTCGCTGGAAGAGCTGATGGCGGAAGGCAACGTGGGCCTGGTGGAGGCGGCGCGCCGGTTCGAGGAGCGGGGTGTGCCGTTCGGGGCGTACGCGCAGCAGTGGATCCGCGCGCGCATCCGGGCCTACGTGTCGCGCACCTGGAGTGTGGCGGGCGGG
>NZ_RAWI01000354.1 GCF_003612125.1 Corallococcus praedator | reverse complement strand
GGGTTGGGCCCAGCCGCGCCGTGCGAGCAGGGGCAACTGGGGCAGCAGCGTCATCTGTCCGGCGACGCGGGCCAGGTGGCCGAAGCCCACGGGTTGCAGGTCGCGCAGCAGCTTCTGGAAGACGGCGGTGTCGCCGTCGCGCAGGTAGAAGCGCGCGCCCAGCACGGAGGACAGCCGTCCCATGGCGTCCATCAGGACGCGGGGCACCAGGAACTTCACGGCGGCGGTGGTGAGGCTGGCCTCGCGCGGCAGCAGGTGCACGCCGCGCGCGGCCACGGTGGTGAAGGCGTCACACAACAGCAGGTCCGCGAAGGTGTCCGCGAGCACCGATCGCGTCTGGGGCAGGTCCGTCACGGCGCGGCCGTAGACCGTGCGCGTCTTGGAGGCCTGGAGCGTCGTGCGCAGGCCCGTGTCGACGATGCCCTGGAACATCCCGGGCAGCGCGACGCGGGTCACCTGGAAGGACTTGAGCGCGGTCTCCAGTCCCTGGCCCGGCGTGCCGAGCACCCCGTCCGAGGGCACCGGACAGTCCCGGAACGTCACCCCGCCCAGGGGCACGCCGCGCATGCCCGTGGTGCGGAAGCGGGGCAGGTGCGTCACGCGATCCCTCGGCGCGCGCGTCAGGTCCACCAGCACCTGCGAGTGGTTGCGGCTGCCCGTGCCCGCCTGCGTGCGCGCGAAGAGGACCACGGCGTCCGCGCGGTGGATGTTGGAGATGACCTGCTTGGTGCCGTTCAGCAGCAGGCCGTCCCCGGAGGGCAGGGCCTCGAACTCCACGCGCGCCAGATCATTGCCGTGCGCCAGCTCGTAGTAGCCGCACGCGAGCTTGCGCTTTCGCAGCAGCAGGTCCGCCACGGTGTCGCGCTGGGAGGCGGTGCCCGCGGTCCACACGTTGACGGACGCGATGAGCGAACTGGCGCCGTAGCCCAGGCCCAGGCACGGGTCGCGGCGGAACACCGCGCGCATCAGGGAGATGAGCCGGGGAAGGCTGGCCAGCCGACCGCCTTCGGACACGGGGACGAACTCGGCGCCCAGGCCGAAGGTGTCCAGCAGGTGCTCGCCCGCGTCGAGCAGCTCTCCCCGCTCGTCCGCGGCGAGCACCTGGGAGAAGCCCACCGGGTTGGCGTCGTCCCAGGGGTCGCCCAGGCGCTGCTCCAGCGCTTCCACGGAGGTCGGATCCACTTGGGGGGTGGTCATCACGAAGCACCTTCCGTCCGCGCGTCCGCCAGCAGGGAGAAGACGCCGGTCGTGTCCACCACGACGTCGGCCAGCCGGTCGAAGACGCCCGTGTCTCCTGGCGGATCCTCCGGCGACAGGCGTGACAGCACCCGCACGAGGCAGGCCTCGAGCCAGAGCGCGTCGCGCCACAGGGGGCCTTCCGGCGCCCGGTTCGCATGGTTCAGCCACAGGTGCACGCACGCCGCGCCCGCGAAGCAGGCTTCGTAGTGTTCGGCCAGATGAAAGGCTTCCGGGGGCACGTCGCGCGGGGCCGGAGGCTGCGCGGCCATGCGCTGGTGGACGGCGTCGGTGGCGCGCGCCAGGGCTCGGGCCAGGTACGCGACGCCCTTCGGCAGCGCGCCACTCTCCACCAGTGCCTGGAGGCGGACGACGGCGGCGGGCAGTCCCTGCACGACGCTGCACCCGGCGGTGGAGACGAGGCCCAGGCGTGACAGGTCTGCTTCGGGGAGCGGGGCGCTGAGCGTCGTCGCCGTCGCCAGTCCCTCCGCGTCCCGCCGCTCCTGACGGAAGGCCCGGACGAGCACGGGGAACTGGTTGATGACCGCGTTGCGGTTCACCAGCGTGCTGCCGTCGAAGATGGCGATGATGCGGTGGTCGCGCTCCACCTTCTGGAACATGCCGTGCGCGTACACGTCGGTGAGGAACGAGCGCGCGCCCATCAGGTCCGCCAGCTGCGAGATCATGTCGTTGATGGCGGTGGGGACGAACGCCTTGGTGAGCGCGGAGGTGAGGCCCGCCTCGGGCGTGAGGGCGTGCAGGGCCCGGCTGCCCACGGTGCTCACAGCCTCCGCGAGCAGCAGTTGCGTCGCGGCCTCGCCCAGGGGCCGCCGCGCGCGGGGCAGGTCCACCAGCCGGCGCTCATAGAGCTGGTGCGCCTTCGCGAAGTCCACCGTGAGGCGCAGCGCGTGGTCCGCGGCGCCCAGGGACATGGCCACCGCCACGGTGCGGGTGAGCTGCAAGGCCTTGAGCACCAGCTCGATGCCGCCGCCGGGTTTCCCCACCAGCGCCGTGGCGGGCACGTCCGCGTTGGTGAAGACGATGCCGCTGATGTCCGCGCCCCGGATGCCGTGCGTCCGCTCCTTGGGCAGACAGCGGAACGCACCGGCCGGAAGCTGGCGCTTGTCCACCAGGAACACGCTGAAGCCCCGAGGCCCGCCCATAGGCTCGGTCCGCGCGAGCACGCTCATCAGGTGCCCCCGCGTGGCGTTATTGATGAGCCACTTCTCGCCGTTGAGCCGCCAGCCGTCCGCCGTGCGTGTGGCGGACAGCTCTCCGGCCAGCAGGTCGCTGCCGTGGTGCCGTTCGGTCAGCCCCCAGGACACGCGCGCGCCCCGGGCTACGTCCTTTCCGAGCGCCACGGCCTGCTCCGGAGTTCCCCCCACCCACGTGCACGCGCCGCCCAGGAAGGTCTTCCCATGGCCGATGGCCGCGGTCAGGTCGCGCCGGGCCACCGTGCGCCACAGCGCCACGAGCTCGGGGTAGTGCGCGAGCCTTCCCCCGTGCCGCGTGGGCACGTAGTGCGCGCCCAGACCGAAGGCCTCCAGCGCCTGGCACGCGGCGTCCGGGAAGGCCTCTTCACGGTCCAGCTTCGCGACCCGCGCGGGTGCGAAGGGGCCGTCCCCGGTGTCCAGTCCGCGCAGCAGCGCATCCAGCGCCACGGCGGGAGGGTGGGCGGTGTCCGGACTCATCCCGCCAGCTCCTCTTCTCCGGCGCCGTGCATCGCGTCCAGGTCCGGAGGCGGGCCCTGTGGCTGGGACTGACGGGCGTGGGTGACCTGCGCGTCCAGTTCCTCGTGGAGCGCGGGCAGCGCGTTCGCCAGGAACAGCGTGCGCATGGCGGCGCGTTGGATCTTCCCGCTCGTGGTGCGCTGCACGCTGCCGGGCTTGAGCAGCACCACGCCCCCCACGCGGATGCCGAACTCCCGCGACACGGTGGTCTTCATGCGCGCGGCGAGCTGCTGGTACGCCTCCGTGTCGAAGCGGCCCTTCACCTCGTGGGTGACGACGACCGACTCCTCCTCGTCCGGCGGAGACACGGTGAACACGGCGCCGAAGCGCGTGGCCAGCTCCGGGTGCTGGGCCCGCAGCTCGTGCTCCAGGTCCTGCGGGTAGAGGTTGCGGCCGTGGGTGATGAGCATCTCCTTGATGCGGCCGGTGACGTAGACCTCTCCGTCCAGCATCAGGCCCAGGTCGCCCGTGCGCAGGTAGCCCGCGTCGCCCTCCGCGGTGACGGCGTTGAAGTTCGCCGCCGTGGCGTGGGGGTTGTTCCAGTAGCCGCGCGACACGCTGTCGCCCTTCAGCCAGATTTCACCCACGTGGCCGGGACCCAGCGACGCGCGCGTCGTCGGATCCACCACGCGCACGTCGTAGCCCTCCGGGACGCCGCAGCTCACCAGCTCCCGGGCCTGCTGCCCCTCACTGGCGACGCGGTACTCGTGGTGCTCCAGCGCTTCGGCCACGACACGCTGGACCACGGGCGCGCGGTGGGCACGGCCGGAGACGAACACCGTGGCCTCCGCCATGCCGTAGCACGGGCAGAGGGCGGACTCGCGGAAGCCCGCGGCGGCGAAGCGCTGGGCGAACGCGCGCAGGGTGGACGCCTGCACGGGCTCCGAGCCATTGGCCGCGAACTGCCAGCGCGACAGGTCCATCCCCGTGAGCTGCGCGTCGCTGACGCGGCGGCGGCACAGCTCGAACGCGAAGTTGGGCGCCGCCGAATAGCCGATGTCGTGCTTGTCGATCATCCGCAGCCACAGGTGCGGACGCATGACGAACGCGTTGGGCGTCATCAGCACGCAGGAGCTGCCCAGGAACAGCGCCGGCAGCAGCTGCGCCATCAACCCCATGTCGTGGTACAGCGGGATCCAACCGCCGAAGCGCGTGGTGTCCGTGAACCCGAGCGCGCGCTGGAAGCTGGCCACGTTGTGCAACAGGTTGTGATGCGAAACCATCACGCCCTTGGGCTCGCCCGTGGATCCGGACGTGTATTGCAACAGCACCAGCGTGTCGCGCGACGTGGGCGGCATCCGCCACGCCTCCGGGTCGCCCACGCCTGGCACGTCCGTGGCCAGCACCGTCACCCCGTCCAGGCCTTCGGCCTGGGCCCACTCCGTCACGGCCGCGGCGTGGACGCTGTCGGTGAAGACGGCGCGCACGCCCGCGTCCCGGGCGATGGACCGGACCCGGCGGCGCTGGTGCGCGTACTGCCCGGGCAGCGGTGCGGGCACGGCGATCATCCCGGCGTAGAGGCAGCCGAAGAAGGCCGCCACGAAGTCCACGCCCACCGGGTAGAGCAGGAGGATGCGCTCGCCCTCGGGGAAGCGCTCCTGGAGCCACGCGGCCAGCCGGCGCGCCTCCAGGTCCAGGCGCTGGTAGCTGAAGGTGGTGGCGCCGTCCGCGCGGTCCAACTCGCGCACCAGCGTCACTGCTTCCTGGTCGGGGCGGCTGCGGGCGTGTTCGCGCAGCAGGTCGGTGATGTGCGGGGCGTGCTCAAACGCGGGCATGGGACCCTTCCTTCTGCGCTCGCGGCGGAGGCAGGTAGCCAGTGGAGACGAAGTAGTCGAGGTAGAGGCGCAGGAAGGCGGGATCCACCTCGCGGCACCGGATGTCCGAACCTTCCAGCGCCGCGTGCAGGTTCGTGGTGTCGAAGTGCGGCTCGCTGCCCGCGTACCCCACGTCCTCGGACGGCGTGTCCTCGGTGAAGAGCGGGTGGAAGCGGGTGAGCGCGTTGTCGTCGCCGCGCTCCACCGCCGCGCTCAGCTCGCGGTACCACGTTGCGTAAGGCACGCGCCGCAGCGGGTAGCCGCACTCGTCCAGCATCTCCACCAGCTCGCTCCAGCGCACCGTGCGGGCGCCGGGCAGGTGGAACGCGGTGCCGTGGCGCTGACCGCTCAGCGCGACGTGCGCGACGACGCGGGCGCAGAAGTCCACCGGCACCATCTCCAGCAGCACGTTGAAGTCCAGCGCCGCGCCCAACTGGATGCAGCCCTTCATCGTCTCGTTGAGGAAGGTGTCCGTGGAGCAGGCGCCCGTGTCCTGCGCGCCGGTGATGAGGCCCGGCCGATAGATGCACACCGGCAGGCCCCGGTGTCCCGCGAGCGAGACGAGCTTGTCGCCCACCCACTTGGTCTGCCGGTAGCCGCCCATGACGCCGGTAGGGTCGGTGAGCTCCGCCTCCGCGAAGTGCTGCGGGCCCGGATGGCCGGGGAACACTGCGAGCGAGGAGACGAAGTGCACCGGCTTCACGCGCTCGCGACATGCCAGCCGCAGCACCTCCAGGGTGCCCAGCACGTTGACGGCCTTCAGGCGCGGGTAGGGCAGCGCGTAGCTGGAGTGCGCGCCGTTGTGGATGATGACCTCCACCTCCCGGGTCAGCGTCAGGTACTCCGCGCGCGTGAGGCCGAAGTAGGGACGGCCCAGGTCCCCCGCCACGCCGATGAGGCGGGCCGCGTCGGCGTCGCGCCACAGGCCGTAGCCGGTGAGGTTCTGGCGCACGCGCTCCAGCGCCGCCGCCGCGTCCTTCGCCCGCGCGAGCACGTAGAGGCGCGTGTCGGAGCGATCCAACAGCTCGCGCACCAGGTACGCGCCGGTATAGCCGGTGCCTCCGGTGAGCAGCACCGTGCGGTAGGGCGCGGTCGCGGGAGGCAGGGTGTCCGGGGCGATGCGGATGTCGTCCGGGAGGGAGGCCTCGGCCCACAGGTCCTCGCTGGCCAGGCTGCGGGGACTGCCACCGTGCGCGGACGTGCCGCCCGTCTTCGCGCCGATCATCCGCACGAGCTCAGCGATGGTGGGGCGCTCGAAGAAGCGGCGCATGGCGGGGGCCACCCCGAAGGCCTCCTTCACGCGCGCGGCCATCTGCGCCGCCGCCACGGAGTCGCCGCCCAGGTCGAAGAAGCTGTCTTCCACGCCGACGCGGCCCACGCCCAGCACCTCCTGCCAGAGCTGCGCGAGGCGCAGCTCCTCCGGCGTGGCGGGCGCCACGTGCGCGGTGGTGGAGGGTTCGGAGGGGTCGCCCAGCGGCAGGCGGCTGCGGTCCACCTTGCCGTTGGGCAGCTTGGGCAGCGTGTCCAGGATGACGAAGCGCGTGGGGACCATCACCTCCGGAAGGTGCTCGCGGGCGAAGGTGCCCAGCGCGGTGCGCAGCCCGGACACGGAGGTGGACATGAGCGGCGCGTTCGCCGCGCGGGAGGGGGCGTCACTCATCGCGTCTGCTCCTTCGCTTCGAAGACGGCGTCGAACGTGCCCGCGCGTCCGGACGCGGGGGTGTACAGCCGCACCGTGTGGCCATGGCGATTGGCCAGGGCCACCACGTCCTCCGGATCCACGGCGGCGTCCTCATCCGCGTCCCAGAGCGCGCGCTCCACGTCCCAGGCCGTCTGCCCGGGCGCCGCGTCGCGCAGCAGTCGCACCAGCGCCAGCGGACGCACGAGCCGCCGGTTGGGGATGCCGGTGACCGCGAACGCTCCGGCGCCGCGCGGTGCCTCCAGCTTCTTTTCGAGCGCCGCGTCCCCACTGAGCGTGTCCCAGCCGACCGTGTCCGTCACCGGTGCCGGTGCGTCGCCCCCGATCGTCACGTCGTAGCGGAAGCAGGTGAGCTCGTTCACGGCGTGGCCGCGCTTGAGCTCCAGGCGCACGGGTTGTCCGGCGCGCGCGGCGTGTTCGCGGAAGAAGGACGGGGCCAGGCACAGCTCGCGCTCGGCGGTCACCTGCCGGGCCACCGCCGCGGCCAGGTCCCTCGCGGGCATCAGCGCGGGCGCCTTGTGCAACTGCACGGACGCGTGGAAGGCCTCCAGCAGCTCCAGGTCCCGGACGTCGCCGACGAACACGGAGCCGGTGGTGCCGGCCACGCGCGTCGCTTCGTCCAGCACGCGCGTCAGGTACTCCGTGCCCGGGAAGTATTGGATGACGGAGTTGATGACCACCGTGTGGCCGGCGTTCCCGGGCAGCGTGGACAGGTGGCCCGCGTCGCCGTGCACGAGCGTGACGTGCGCGGGCAGGGGACCGCTTCCCAGCGACGCGGCGGCGGTGCGCAGGGCGGCGGGCGACACGTCCAGGCCCAGGTAGCGCTCGACGTGGGGCGCCAGGTGGCGGAGCACCAGACCCACGCCGACGCCCACGTCCACCAGGGTGCGCGGGCGCAGGGCGGTGACGCGCTCCACGGTGTGGCCCAGCCACTCGCGCATCTGGGCCGGGGGAATGGGTTCGCCGGTGTAGCTGCTGAGCCATCCGGAGAAGTCGCGGTCCAGGTCGGTGCCGCGCGCGCCCGTCTCCGGGTCGGTGTACGCGCCGTCCCAGACCTCACCCCAGCGCCGCACGTGCGCGTCCTCCGCGCCCCGGTCCATCAGCCCCTGGCCCGGTGCGACGAAGGCGACCAGCTCCGCGGATCCGTTGGCGCGAGCCACCGCGACGACGGCGACGGAGGCCACCTGCGGATGGCGCGACAGCACGCCCTCCACCTCATCGGGTTCGATGCGGTGCCCGCGGATCTTCACCTGCCGGTCCACGCGCCCCAGGAACTCCAGCACGCCGTCCGCACGCCAGCGCGCGCGGTCCCCGGTGCGGTACATGCGCCCCGGCCGCGTGGGGTGCGGCACGAAGCGCTCGCCCGTCAGCTCCGGGCGGTTCAGGTAGCCCAGGCTGACGCCCTCGCCGCCAATCCACAGCTCGCCCGCGACGCCGATGGGCATGGGTTCGAGCGCGGCATCCAGCACCAGGACGTCCGTGTTCGCGATGGGCCGGCCAATGGGGATGACGCCCTGGCGCGGGTCGTGCTCCACGTCCACCTCATGCACGGTGGACCACACCGTCGTCTCGGTGGGGCCGTACATGTTGAACAGCTTCACCCCGGGCAGCCGCGCGCGCACGCGCTCCACCAACCCCGCCGGAAGGATTTCCCCTCCGACGAGTACCGCGCGCGCGCTGGCCAGTGAATCCAGTGCGGCGGGCTCCGCGGCCACGGCGGCCAGGAAGGACGGCGTGCTCTGGGTGAGCGTCACGCCATGGCGGCGGCACAGCTCCGCGAAGGCGTACTGGCCTTCCGCGTCGTCCGAGCCGGGCGCGCGCACCAGGTTGTTCACCAGGCCCTCGCTGGCGATGACCACCCGCGCGCCGTGGGTGAGCGGCCAGAGCAGCTCCAGCACGGAGATGTCGAAGGACATGCTCGTGAGCGCGAGCACGACGTCGTCGGGCCCGCAGCCGATGCGCGCGTCCATGCCCAGGAAGAAGTTCACCACGTTGTGGTGGCGCACCCCCGTGCCCTTGGGTCGGCCCGTGGAGCCGGAGGTGTAGAGCACATAGGCCGCGTCGTGGCCGTCCGCGCCCGCCTTCCACTCCTTCGCGGGCCCCGCGCCTGCCTCTCCCGCATCCACGTGCACCACCACGCGAGCGGGCAGTCCGGTGGGGCCTTCGGGCCAGGTGACGAGCGCGTCCAGGTCCGCGTCGGAGGCGATGTACTCCAGGCGGTTCTGGGGGTAGCCCGGATCCAGCGGCACGTACGCGGCGCCCGCCTTCATCACCGCGACCAGCGCGATGACGAGCTGGGGCCCGCGCGGAAGGCTCACGCCCACCCGGCCGCCGCGACGCACCCCCTTCGCGTGCAGCAGGGCCGCCAATCGTTGGGCCCGCGCGTCCAGCTCCGAGTACCGCACCGTGACGTCGCGGTGGACGAGCGCCACCCGGTCTCCCGCCGTGCGGGCCTGATGCTCGATGAGCGCGTGGACGGTGAGCTCGCGGTCGTACGGCACCGCCGTGTCGTTCCAGCGTGCCACGCGCTCGCGCTCCGCCGCGTCCACGAGCGTCACGTCGGAGAAGCGGGCATGCGGGGTGGCGGCGACGGCCTCCAGCGCGCGGCGGTAGTAGCCGGTGAGCCGCTCGCAGAAGTCGGCGTCCAGCGCGGCCATGTCGCAGTCCAGCCACAAGCGCAGGCCGCCCTGCACCGGGTCGTAGAGGAAGTTCACCGCGAGCGGGTAGTTCGTCTCCGCCACGCCCACGCCGTCCAGGATGAGCGCGCCCGTGGGGCCGGTGACCTTCCACTGCCGCCGGAAGTCCATGAAGTTGACGTAGCTGTCCAGGGGCAGCGCGTTGCCCAGGTCCCGCTGTACCTGCATGAACGGGTAGCGGCGGTGCGGTGTGGCCTCGCGCTCGTGGGCGAAGATGGCGTGGGCCGCGTCGCGCAGCGTGCCCGTGCGCGTGTCGACCCGCAGTGGGAGCGTGTTGAGGAACACGCCGATGACCTCGTCGCCGCCTTCCTCTTCCAGACGGCCGTTGGACACCACGCCGGTGACGACCTCGTCCGCGCCGCACACGCGCCGCAGCACCGCCACGTGCGCCGCGGCGAGCAGCGACTTGAGCGGCAGGGCCTCCTCCACCGCACGCAGCCGCAGCCGCTCCGCGAGCTGGGGGGACAGGGGGACTTCATGGGGC
>NZ_RAWI01000353.1 GCF_003612125.1 Corallococcus praedator | reverse complement strand
CCGTCAGGGGACGGGATCGAATCCGCCGGGGTGGAATGGCTGGCAGCGCAGCAGGCGCCAGACGGTGAAGGCGCTGCCCTTGAGGCCGCCGTGCTTCTCCAGCGCCTGCATGGCGTAGGTGGAGCACGAGGGATGGAACCGACACGCCTTCGGCAGCAGCGGCCCCAGGAACCGCCGATAGAAGCGGATGGGCAGGGCGATGACGAAGGCGAGTGGACTCATGGGGCTGGCTCTTTAGGGGGCACGGTCGGTGCCGGAAAGAGCCGTTGCAGCTTACGGGTGACGCCGTCGAACGCACGGGAAACTTGCGCGAAGGAAGCCTCCTTCGCCGAGGAGCGAACGACCAGGACTACGTCGAGACCGGGCGGCCATTGCGCGCGGCGCTTGCGGAACAGCTCGCGCAGCACCCTGCGAAGACGCGCGCGCACCACCGCGTTGCCCACCTTGCTGGAAACGGTGAGCCCCACGCGGGAGTGCGCCCGGTTGTTGCGTTGGACGAGCGCCAGGAGGCAGTCGGACGGTAGCTTCTGACCGCCCTCCTGGACCTCCAGGAACTCACGTCGCTGAAGCAGGCGAAAGGCCTTGGGGAAGCGCTCGCCGGTTGCCTGAGGCACCCGCGGCGCCGCTCCCTCGGCCATCACACGTGCGTCCAGTTACTTCTTGAACGACGAAACCACCAGACGCTTACGGCCCTTCGCGCGACGGCGCTTGAGGACATCCCGGCCGGACTTGGTGCCGTTCCGCTTCCGGAACCCGTGGGCGCGATTGCGCCGGATCTTCGACGGCTGGTACGTGCGCTTGGACACGACTACTCCCTGAGAGCTGAAGGCGGCGCCCGGGACTCCCGGCGCGACCCGTACATTGGAAAGGGGGCGTCCGTAACCCTATTTCCTGGACAAGTCAATCACAGGATCACCCTGCCCCATCCCTGTTGCACCGGGATGGGTGGACCCGACCGATCATGTGGGAAAAGGGAGGAGGGGGCAAGGAACGTGCTTCACGCCGTCCCAGCGCCCATCCATGGACCCTGCATCCGTCGGGGGAAGATCCACCTGGCGTGGATCCACGGACAGCAGGGCAGGGCGGATCCGACGCGCTCCGACACCCAGGCCGTGGGTGGATCCCCGACAGATCACTCCAGGAGGGTGAACCCCTGGGAACTGTTGAGCTTCTGGCCGGTTCCTTGATCGCCCAGAAACCCTCTGTTAGCACGGCCGGACGCCCGCTGGTTCCCCCCTCCGCACCGTCCTTCGAGCCTCCGTGTGAACGCCCTCGCCACCCAAGCCCCGCCGTCGCTGCCCAGTGCCGGAGTCGTCTGGACCCGCACGCTGGAAGCCATCCGCCAGGAGGGCCTCCACTACGCGTTGACGTGGCTGGAGCGGATGCGCCCCCTGGAGGTGCGCGAGAACGCCCTCGTCCTGGGCGTGCCCGACCGCTTCTTCCGCGACTGGGTGGATGACCACTACCGCGCCATGCTGGAGACGCACCTGTCCCGGCTGGAGCCGTCGCTGGGCCGCGTCGCCTATGAGGTCGTCGTCGGACCTCCGCCGTCCGCGAACCTGCCGCCCACCCCCACCGTGAAGGTGAACTCGGCGCGGCCGTCCCGGCTCAACCCGCGCTTCACCTTCGACACCTATGTGGTGGCGGACAGCAACCAGCTCCCCGCCGCGGCCGCCCAGGCCGTGGCCCACCGGCCGGGCCACAACTACAACCCACTCTACATCTACGGCGGCACGGGCCTGGGCAAGACCCACCTGCTCCAGGCCGTGGGCAATCACATCTGGGAGAAGGACCCCACCCAGCGCGTCGTCTACCTGTCCAGCGAGCAGTTCACCAACGAGTACGTGGAGAGCGTGCGCGAGCACCGCATGACGGACTTCCGCCGGAAGTTCCGCGAAGAGTGCGACGTGCTGCTCATCGACGACATCCAGTTCCTGGGCAAGCGCGAGGAGACGCAGAAGGAGTTCTTCTACACCTTCGAGACGCTCTTCAGCCTCAACAAGGCCATCGTGCTCACCAGCGACATGGTGCCCGCGGAGGTCCCCGGCATGGAGGACCGCCTGCGCAGCCGCTTCGCCATGGGCCTGATGGCGGACATCCGCGAGCCCACCTACGAGACGCGCGTCGCCATCCTCCAGAAGAAGGCGGAGCAGGAGGGACTGAACCTGCCCGACCCCGTGGCGCACTTCATCGCCCGGCACGTGCAGAAGAACGTGCGCGAGTTGGAAGGCGCGCTCGTGAAGCTGTCCGCGATGCACAGCCTGACGCGCCAGCCGGTGACGGAGGAGTTCGCCGCCCAGGTGCTGCGGGACATCCTGCCCGCGCAGCGCACCGTGGACGTGGAGGCCATCCAGCGCGAGGTGGCCCGCTTCTACAAGCTGACCGTGGAAGCGCTGAAGGAAGACCGGCGCCACAAGGCCCTGGCCCACGCGCGCCAGGTGGCCATGTACCTGAGCCGCAAGCTGACCAAGAGCTCGTTCCCGGAGATCGCGTCCCGCTTCAACAAGGACCACTCCACCGTCATCTCCGCCGTGCGCAAGGTGGAGGGCCTGCGGGAGACGGACCCCAGCGTGCACCGCGATTTGTCGGAACTGGAAACGAAGCTCGGCGGGATGTGACGTGAAGGTTGACCTGGCGTCCCCGGCTTCGGACATGCTGCGGCTTCGCGGGCCCTGACGGGGTCCGCCGCACGGAACGCCCGGCCGGAGGCGTTCCCCCTGACGGCTTCACTTCCGACATGCCCCACATCCCGTGGCCGCGCGCCTGGTGCCTTGCCCTCGTCGTGCCGGGCCTGACCTCCTGCGGGGGTGAGCCGGACGCGTTCTCCCTGCGCTTCGGGCTCGACCCGACGACGCTGTTCGGCGCCGCTTCACGACCGGACGCCAGCGTCCAGGTGATGGAGGTGCCCCCGCCCACGCCGCCCTCTTTCAAGTCCAGCGACGGGCTCGAGTTCCAGCTGCGCTCCGCCACCTCCACGTTGTTCGACGTGCGCCTGGCGCTGCCCGGGGCCCGGACCTGTGCCAGCCTCCAGGACCTGTTGTCCCCCGTGATGACGTGCGAGGACGCGGTGGGGGGACAGCCGGGAGCCCTGGTCCTCCCGGGGCCGCTCGAAGTGGACTGGAGTCAGGGAACGACCCGTCCGGAGGGACCGCTGCGTATTCCGGCGGGTGTCTATCGCCGCGTCGATTCCCGGCTGGGAACGACCCCGCCCACGGGCCCGAGCTTCAGCGCCCGCGCGAGCTTCTACTTCAAGGGACAGACGAACATGCTCGAGCTGGACCTCTCCACCCAGGAAGCCCTGCGCTTCGAGCCGCCCGGGCCCATCGACGTCGAAATCGAACGGCCCGACGGCACCGTCCAGGTGGGCATGCTGGACGCGTCCCTCTGGCTCCAGGGGGTCCCCGTGAAGCAATGCCTCACGACGGGAGAGCTGACCCTCACGGACAGGACGCTGCGCCTGGAGGAGGCTCGCGGCGCGTGCGAAGGCGCCGCCGAGCGCGTGAAACACAACATCCTGTCCAGCGGCAGGCTGTATGTCTTCATCCCCTGAGATGTTTCAGTGCTTTCACCGGGGCCCTCGCGGCCTCTCACGGGAACGCCGGCCGGAACGTTCCCTTTTCTTGTCGCAACCTCCCGCCATGTCCCTTCCTTCGTGGTCGCGTCTGATGTGTCTGCCTTTGCTGCCCCTGTGTCTCTCCGGCTGTGGCGATACGGGCGTCCACACCCGGCTCGTCTTCGCCCTCCAGCCCTCGTTCCTCGCCGGCGACCCGACCCTGGTGGGCGTCCGGGCCATGGAATCGCCTCCCTCCCTTCCCAACATCGCCTCGGATGACGGACTCACCTTCCAGATGGATGGCGCCAGCGTCACGGTGGCCAACATCCGTCTGGAGTTGGGTTCGGGACTCGGTTGCTCGACCGTGAGCGATTCGCTTCCCGACGAAGCGCGGTGCGAGGACAGCGGGGACCAGGGCACGGTCACGCTCGCGGGCCCGGTCTCCGTCAACCTGGCGACCGGAGACGTGTCTCCACCGCTGGAGCTTCCTCCCGGCACCTACCGGCGGGTCGAATTCCAACTGGCGGGCGACGGCTTCAAGGCCCGAACACGCCTCTTCAAGGACTCCAAGATCTGGAACATGGACCTGACGCTGCCGGCCGGGGAGGTGCTGCGCTTCGAGGCCCCGGGTGACTTCGGGCTGAAGAAAGCCGGCTCCCTGCGCGTGGTCTTCCGGCAGGACGCGTGGCTCAAGGGCCTGCCCCTGGCGTCATGTTTCCAGAAGGGAGACCTGACCCAGACGGACACGTCCGACATCCTGCTGGATGCGGCCCGCGGTGAGTGCGTGGGCGCTGGGAAACACGTGCGCGACAACATCCGCGCGAACGGTGGCCTGAACACATACAGCTTCTAAAGCCTCCCGGGCGGAGGAGGGGCCCGGAGCAGCGAGGCCCCCCTCAATCCTTTCTCACCAACCCGAAGTGCTGGTCCAGATAGGGCAACAGGACGAGCATCCACAGCAGCGGACCGAGGACCCCCAGGACGATGCCGGCGAGGGCCTGTCCCCGCCGCCCGATGGGTGGATGCGCCTGGGGCTTCACCCGAAACAGCCCCACCACGCCGCACACCACCGCGAGCGGCGAGAGCAACGGCATGAGCAGCCCGCTGAGACCGAAGTGGAAGGCCTGACGCGCGATGGGATTGTTGCGCAGCCGGTTCCACATCGCCGCCAGCGCGCCGGGCGTCACGGGCTGCCGGAAGAAGAGCCGGTTGCGCACGTCGCGGTGGATGAGGACCGCGACGAACATGAAGGGAAGGGCGGACAGCAGGTGGTGGATGCGCTGCGCCGGCTCCAGCACGCCCGCGCCCAGCGCCAGCACCAGGGGGGTCACCACCAGCGCGGGCCGCGCCCACGGCCTGCCCAGGAAGAAGGCCCCGCCCACCGGCACGGACGCCAGGTACAGCGCCGAGAACAGCCACTCCTTCCGGGAGGGCGCCCCCCCGGACGCGAGCGACAGGAACACGCCCAGCAAGAGGGACAGGGTGAGCATCCCCACCGTCCAGGCCCAGGAGTCGCGCCGGCCCCAGTGCTCCAGGCGGAAGGCCTCCAGGTAGTCCACCTCCGGGCGCTTGGAGCAGGCGACGCAGAAGACGCGCTCACTGCCCAGCGGGAACCGGACACAGTCCGCGCAGACGAAGGCGCCACAGCGCGAGCACGTGCCGCCCGCGAGCACGTCGGGGTGGACGGCGCAGTGCGGCTGCGCGGAAGGAGGGACCTCCAGGCTCATGGCCGCAGTGTCGCACGGCGAGCAACATCCAGCACCCCGGAGCCCACCCTGTCTCCTTCCGGCTTACAGGCCCCGGAGCGCGTGTTAAGCGCGCGAGGCACCGTCCTGAACCGAGGAGGAACCTTGTCCCGATTGAAGGCCCTCGCCGCCGCGGCCCTGTTGCTGGGGACTCCGGCGCTCGCCCAGCAGCCCGAGGCGAAGCCGTTGGAGCCCGGCCGCGAAAACCTGGCCATCCCGTATGAGAAGTACACGCTGCCCAACGGCATGGAGGTCATCCTCTCCGTGGACCGCAAGCTGCCCGTGGTGGCCGTCAACGTCTGGTACCACGTGGGCGCCTACGACGAGCAGCCGGGGCGCACCGGGTTCGCGCACCTCTTCGAGCACATGATGTTCCAGGGCTCCAAGCACGTGGCGGACGACGTGCACATCGGCCTGCTGGAGCAGGCGGGCGCCTCCGACCTCAACGGCACCACCAGCTTCGACCGCACCAACTACTACGAGACCGTGCCCAGCAACCTGCTGGAGACCGCGCTGTGGTTGGAGAGCGACCGCATGGGCTTCCTGCTGGATGCCCTCACGGAGAAGAAGCTGGAGACGCAGCGCGAGGTGGTGAAGAACGAGCGCCGCCAGGGCGTGGAGACCGCCCCCTACGGTGAGGCGCAGGAGAAGGCGTGGCAGGCGCTGTTCCCGGCCCCGCACCCGTACTCGGGCAACGTCATCGGGTCCATGAAGGACCTGGACGCGGCCAACGTGGACGACGTGAAGGCGTTCTTCCGCACCTGGTACGCGCCCGCCAACGCGACGCTCGCCATCGTGGGCGACTTCGACGTCGCGAAGACCAAGGCGCTGGTGGAGAAGTACTTCGCCACGCTGCCCTCCGGCCCCAAGCCCAAGCGGCCCGACGTGAAGCCCGTGAAGGTCACGCGGGAGACGGTCATCCGCCACGACGAGAAGGTGGCCACGCTGCCCCTGCTCTCCATGTCGTGGCTCACCGCCCCGTACCTCAAGCCCGGGGACGCGACGGCGGACGTGCTCGCCACCGCGCTGGGCACCGGCCGCGCCAGCCGCCTGTACCGCCGGCTGGTGCTGGACAAGCAGCTGGCCCAGAGCGTGGACGCCACCCAGCAGAGCCAGGGCGCGCAGTCCGTGTTCACCATCGAGGCGGTGGCCCGGCCCGGCGTCACCACGGACGCGCTGCAGAAGGAGATCGACGCGGTGCTGGACGAGGTCCGCAAGGACGGAGTCACGCAGGAGGAGATCGTCCGCGCGCGCACCCGCTATGACACGCGTCAGCTGGCGGGCCTGCAGGCCGTGGGCGGCTCCGGCAGCAAGTCCGACACGCTGCAGAGCTACAACCAGTTCGTGGGCGAGCCCAGCTACGTCGCGCAGGACCTGGCGCGCTACCAGGAAGTGACGCCCGCGCTGGTGAAGCAGTTCGCCAACGACGTGCTGCGTCCCGATGCGCGCGTCGTCCTCCACGCGGTGCCGTCCAGCAAGGGCGCGCCGCCGTCTTCCGGTTCGGGCAAGGAGGCCCGTTGACCATGCACCGCCGAATCCTCACTGCCCTCCTCACGCTGACCGTCTCCGCCTGCGCCACCACGAAGCCCGCGGAGGCCCCGCCCCCGGAGACGCCGGCCTCGCAGCAACCCCAGACACCCGCGCCGGATCCGGAGGCGTTCCGCGACACGCAGCCCAAGCCCGGCACGCCGCCGGACATCGTGCTGCCCACGTTCGAGAAGGCCCAGTTGGACAACGGGCTCACCGTCATCGTCAGCACGCGCAAGGAACTGCCGCTGGTGTTCGCGGGCATCGCCTTCGCTTCGGGGGTTTCGCAGGAACCCCTCGCGAAGCTGGGCGTGGCGGACCTGTCCTACCGGATGCTGCTGGAGGGCGCGGGCAAGCGCGACACGGTGGCGCTGGACAACGCGTTCGCGGACCTGGGCGTGTCGCCCGCGCTGTCGGTGGAGCCCGACGGCGCCTTCGTGGGCGCTCGCGTGCTCACGCGCAACGTGGACGCGGTGATGGCGCTGCTGGCGGACGTGGTGCTGCGGCCCACCTTCGACGCCAAGGCCTTCGAGCGGCGCAAGAAGCAGCAGTTGGGGGAGCTGGTGCGCCGCATGGGCGACCCGAACTTCCTCGCGCAGCAGGCCTACTACGCCGCCGTCTTCGGCGCGGACCACCCGTACGGCCATCCGTCCGGGGGCACCCCCAAGACGGTGCAGTCGCTGACGCTGGCGGACGCGAAGAACTTCTACGTGAAGAACACGGGGCCCCGCGCCGCCGCGCTCATCATGACCGGTGACGTGACGCTGCCGCAGGCGGTGGAGTGGGCGAAGAAGTACTTCGGCGGCTGGAAGGGTGGGGCGGTGGCGCCCAAGCCGCCTCCCGCGCCTCCCGCGCCCCCGCGTCAGCAGGTGCGCGTGGTGCCCAAGCCGGGCCTGGAGCAGACGGTGGTGCTGGTGGGCCGTCCCGGCCTCGCCGCGGGCCACGCGGACGAGTACCCGCTGGAGCTGGCCACCACGGTGTTCGGCGGCTTCTTCGGCAGCCGGCTCAACATGAACATCCGCGAGGACAAGGGCTACAGCTACGGCGCCAACGCGCACCTGGGCACGCGCCTGGGCGTGGGTCCGCTCACCGCGAACGCGGCCGTGCGGCAGAACGTCACCGGCCCCGCGCTCAACGAGTTCATGAAGGAGCTGGCCGGCATCAAGACGAACCCCATCACGGAGAAGGAGCTGGCCGCCGCGCGCGAGGGCCTCATCCGCGCCTTCCCGGGCGCCTTCGAAACGGTGGAGGGCCTGGGTGGCAGCGCCGCGCAGCTCTTCTTCCACCGCCGCCCGATGGATGAGTTCAAGAAGAGCGTGGAGGGCCTGCGCGACGCCAGCGCCGCCGAGGTGCAGCGCGTGGCCGAGGCCTACCTGGACCCGGCCGCCATGCAGGTGGTGCTCGTGGGCGACCCGCTGGTCATCCAGGAGCAGGTCACGCCGCTGAACCTGGGCAAGCTGACCCTGGTGGAGACGCCGGACACGGCGCCCGCGCCCAAGGCCGCGACCCCGTAGCAGGGGCGTCGTGAGGAAGTGATTCTGGCCGGGGTCCCGACGTGGGTCGGGGCTCCGGCCTTTTTTCATTCCCGGATGGGTTCGTTCTCGCTGTCCTCCAGGGCTTCGGCCTTGAGGCGGCCGCGCTCCTCGCGCTCCTCGGCGTCCACGTCATCCAGGACACTGCCGCTGTGGTTGGTGTTGCCGCCCACCGGGGCATCGCTGTCGAAGGCGAACTTCTGCTCCTCGGTGGAGTGCTTGGCTGCGTCCGCGTACAGGGGCTTGGTGTCGTCCGCTTCCAGGCCCCGCTCCACGCGGTCCTTGGCGAAGCCGGGCTTGTGGGCGCCGGTGTCCTTGTCGCTCTTCTTGCGGGTGGCCATGGGGTGCTCCCAGTGAGGTAGGTCAACAGGTGACACCGTGAATGTCGGCAGCCTTGGGGCCGCGCACCACGGTGGGCCCTGGAGTCCGGGGGCCCGGTTGCCCGTCCCCTCACCAGGTGTCAGTGAAACGGCTAGGATGGTGACTGCATGGGCGGACAGCGCGGGAACAGCCTGCGGCACGGGGGGACGACGTCCTCCGTGGGCACGCGTTCCCAGACCGCCCTGACGCGCACTTGCACCGGCCTGACTCCTCGCGGAGCGCGGACCGCCTGACTTCGGATGGACCTCCCAGGGTCCCCCTCCCGAACCCGGCCCCGCGCTCCTCCCGAGCGCGGGGCTTTTTCGTTGCCTCCAACACCCCCAGAGACACCTCCATGACGACCCTGACGCCTCCGATGAACACCCACCGCCGTGCCCCGTCCCGCCGCGAGGAGGCCGTGTCATGCGCGTGATGAAATTCGGTGGCACCAGTGTCGGGGATGCGCATCGGATGCGCGGCGTGGTGGCGCTCGTCGAGGAGGCGCGCAAGACGGAGCGGGTGGCGCTGGTGGCCTCCGCGGTGTCGGGCATCACCAACCTGCTGGTGGACGCGGCCCGGGTGGCGCAGGAGGGCGAGCCGGTGCAGGCGGCGTGCGCCCGCTTCGAGGACACGCACTCCGCCATCGCGAAGGCCCTGAGCGCGGACTTGAAGCCCGCCCAGACGCGGCCGCTGGCGGAGGGGCTGGTGGCGCTGGGAGCCGAGCTGCGCGGGCTGTTGCAGGGCGTGGGGCTGTTGCGTGAGTGCTCGCCGTCGGTGCTCGCGCACCTGTCGGGCCTGGGGGAGCGGGCGTCCTGTCTGCTGCTCGCGGCGCTGCTGGAGGCGCGGGGGCTTCAGCCCACGAGCCTGGACCCTCGGCAGGTGCTGCTGTGTTCGGGGGATCCGCTCCAGGCGACGCCCCGCGTGGAGGAGATCCGCGCGCGGTTCGCGCCCTTCCGGGATGGTGGGCCGGGGCTGTTGTTGATGCCGGGCTTCTTCG
>NZ_RAWI01000352.1 GCF_003612125.1 Corallococcus praedator | reverse complement strand
GTCCGAGGGGGGCGCGAGCGGGGACGGGGGATTTGGGATAGAGGGCGGACCGCCATGCGAGTCCAGGTCCTCTTCCACGACAATTGTTTCGACGGCGCGGCCAGCGCCGCGGTCTTCACCCGCTTCTACAGGGAGCGCGTGCGCGCGGACGCGACGTTCAGCTACCGGGGGCTGTCGCACAAGCCGGGGGCGGAGGGCATTGATCCGGCCGTCTTCACCGGGGACGAGAACGTCATCGTCGACTTTCGCTACAGCCAGGACGCGCGGCTCACCTGGTGGTTTGACCACCACGCCTCCGCCTTCCAGCAGCCGGGCGACGAGCCCCACTTCCAGCGCGACACCAGCGGGAAGAAGTTCCACGACGCGCACCGCAAGAGCTGCACGCTGTACCTGGCGGACGTGGCGCGTGAGCGCTTCGGCTGGGATGCGTCCGCGCTGTCGGACCTGCTGCACTGGGCGGAGATCATCGACGGCGCGCAGTTCCCCAGCCCCCAGATGGCGGTGGCGCTGGAGGAGCCCGCGCTGCGCATCATGACGGTGCTGGAGTCCACGAAGGATGAGACGCTCATCCCGGAGGTCATCCGCCGCATGCAGTCCGAGTCGCTTTCGGACATCGCCGCCTCGCCCCTCATCTCCGCCCCGCTGGCGCCGCTGCTCTTCAAGCACCAGCGCAACATCGACCTGGTGCGCGAGAAGGCCCGCTACGAGAACGGCGTCGTCTTCTTCGACCTGGTGGACGAGGGCGTGGACAGCCTCAACAAGTTCATCGCCTACGCGCTCTACCCGAACGCGCGCTACACGCTGTGGGTGGGCAAGGGTGCTTCGCGCGCCAAGGTGTCGCTGGGCTCCAACCCATGGCAGCCCCATACGCGCAAGCACGACCTGGCCGCCATCGCCGGCCGCTACGGCGGGGGCGGGCACCCGGTGGTGTCCGCGGTGAGCTTCAAGGCGGACCAGACGGACAAGGCCCGCGCCGCGTACAGCGAGATCCTGGCGGAGCTGTCCAGCGCGGGCTGAGAAGCCTTCAAGGGCGGGCGAAGAACGCGAAGCCCGCCTGCCGCAACAGCCGCACCACCGGCAGCATGGGCAGTCCCTGCACGTTGGTGCGGTCCCCTTCGAGCTTCGCGAGCAGCGCCTGCCCCTGGCCCTCCACGCGGTAGCTGCCCGCGCAGCCCTCCCACTCGCCGGTGTCCAGGTAGCGCTCCAGCTCCTCGGGCGGCAGCGGGAAGAACGTGAGGTGCGTGGTCTCCACGGCCTGCGTGAGGTGGCCGCCTGGGCCCACCAGACACACGCCGGTGTGGATGGCGTGGGTGTGGCCCAGCAGGCGCCCAAGCTGCGCGCGGGCGGCGTCCCGGTCGTGGGGCTTGCCCAGCGTCGTGCCCTCCACCTCCACCAGCTGATCCGCGCCCAGGACCCAGGCGTCCGGGTGGCGCTCATGCACCGCGCGGGCCTTGCGCACCGCGAGCATCGCCACGGCCTCCAGGGCGGAGAGCTGGGCGGGCACGTGCTCGTCCACGCCGGGGGCCTCGGTGCGGTAGGGCAGGCCCAGCCCGTCCATCAGGGCCTTGCGCGCGCTGGAGGTGGACGCGAGGAACAGGTCGCCGGGGGGGCCAGGGTTTTTCATGGGGTGGGGTGAGGGTAGTGCAGCCGGGGTGGGGAAGGGGCCCTTCGAGCGGGCAGGCACGTCCCCGCTTCCGGTGGATGGGGCGGATGCCATAGCCTCCCACCCCATGTCGCGGCGCGGTCTGCTCGCTGTCTGTCTCCTGCTCGCCTCCTGCAAACGCCCCCCTCCGGCTGTCGCCGACGCGGGCACGGATGCGGGTGCGCAAGCCACCGTGACCGCCGACGCGGGCACGCTCGCCACGGCCTCCCTGGACGCGGGGGGCGCCTCCGACTCGGGCCTTGAAGCCTCCGTGACGTCGCCGGAAGACGGAGTGGCGGAGGTGCACCCGCTGGCGGTGTGCGACGCGCGCGGGGATGCGCCCCTGGACGCGGCCCGCCGCTACTACGACGAGGGCCACTACGAGGAGGCCCTCTCCTGCGCCGCGCAGGCCGCCGCGCTGGAGCCGGACCTGGCCGCCGCCCACGCCGAGCGCGGCGCCGCCCTGGCCTTCCTCCACCGAGAGCCGGAGGCGCAGCTCGCCTTCGCCCGCGCGCTGGCCATCGACCCGGGAGACCCGGACGCGCTGCTGGGCGCCGCGCACCTGTACGCGGTGCAGCTGCCCTCCACGCGCGAGCGGGACGAACTGGGCGCGCTCTACGCCGAGCGCGGCCTGTCCCAGCCCTCCACGCCCCCGGAGCTCGTCCCCTCCCTGGCGCTGGTGGCGGCCATGGCCTTCAACGACCTGGGGCAGGCGGACCAGGCGCTGGAGCGCGCGGCCATCGTGCTCGCCCGCGAGCCGGGCAACCTGGAGGCGAAGTACGAGAAGGCCCTGGCCCTCTTCGAGCTGTGCCGCTTCCGCGAGGCGAAGGCCGCCTTCGCTTCGCTCCTGACGGACAAGGAGCGCGCGGCGCACGCGCACCAGCACCTGGGCCTGCTGCTGGAGCGCGAGGGGCGCTGGAAGCAGGCCCAGGAGCACTTCGACCGGGCCCGCACGCTGGAGCCCCAGGACTTCCCCCCGCCGCCCCTGCCGACGCCGGACGAGTTCCGGGCCCAGGTGACGCGCGCGCTGGCGGACCTGCCGGAGGACATGCGCAAGGACCTGGAGGGCGTGCCGGTGGCCACCGAGGAGATTCCCTCGGAGGACGACCTGCTCGCCAACCAGCCACCCCTGTCGCCCACCATCCTGGGGCTGTTCCGGGGCCCCTCCCTGGGCGAGCCCTGCGACGGGACGGAGACGCCGTGCCGCTCCGTGGCCCTCTACCGGCGCAACCTGGCCCGGGCGGTGCGCACGCCCGAAGAGCTGCGCGAACAGATTCGCGTGACACTGCTGCATGAAATCGGGCATCTGCGAGGGGAGGACGACGAGGAACTGGCCGCACGCGGCCTGGAGTGAGCCCCCACATGCCTTCCCTTCCCACTGCCCGTGTCAGCTTGAAGGGCGCCAAGACGCTGCGTCGAGGCTCCCCCTGGCTGTACCGCACGGAGCTGATGGAGCCCCCCACCACCGACACGCCTGGCGCGGTGGTCGCGGTGGTGGACCCGCAGGGCAACCCCATCGGGCAGGCGCTCTACGCCCGCCGCTCCCCGCTCGCCATCCGCCTGCTCACCCGCAAGAGCCCCGCGGAGGAGAAGGTGGACGACGCCTTCTTCATCCGCCGCGTGGAGGCCGCCCTGGCCCGCCGCGCGGTGCTCCCCGGCCGAGACGGCCTGCGGCTGGTGCACGGCGAAGCGGACCAGCTGCCCGGCTTCTTCGTGGACCGCTACGGCCCGGGCCTCACCATTCAAACGCTCTCCGAGGGCATGGACGCGCGCAAGGAGATGCTCGCCCGCGCGCTGGTGAAGATGACGGGCGCCACCCACGTGGTGTGCCGCGACGACGCCTCCGGCCGCGACTTCGAAAGCCTGCCGCGCGAGGTGCGCCTGCTGCACGGCGAGGGCGACGCGCGCTTCAGCTACCACGAGGGCGAAAACCGCTTCGACGTGGACCTGCTGGGCGACATGAAGACGGGCGCGTTCCTGGATCAGGTGGACAACCACCTGCGCGCGGGCGAGCTGGGCCGGGGCGACGCGCTGGACTGCTTCAGCTACCACGGTGGGTTCGCGCTCGCGCTCGCGAAGCACTGCACGTCGGTGCTCGCGGTGGAGCAGGACGCGAAGGCCGCGGCCCGCGCGCAGGCGAACGCGGCCGCCAATGGCCGCTCGAACGTGAAGGTGGAGAATGGCAACGCGTTCGACGTGCTGCGCCGCTTCGACCAGGAGGGCCGCCGCTTCGACACCATCGTCCTGGACCCGCCGGGGCTCGCCAAGCGCCGCGAGGGCCTGGCCACCGCGCTGCGCGCCTACCACGAGCTCAACCTGCGCGCCCTGCGCTGCCTCAAGCCGGACGGCCTGCTGGTGACGTGCTCGTGCTCGGGGAAGCTGGACCGCGAGGGCTTCGAGTCCATGGTGCTGGACGCCGCCGCGGACGCGAAGCGCCCGGTGCAGATTCTGGAGCGCCGGGGCGCGGGCCTGGACCACCCGGTGCTCGCGGGCCTCGCGGAGACGGAGTACCTCAAGGCCCTCTACGTGCGCGCCTTGTAGGCCGAAGCGGCAGGCGCGCGAGGGGCGCTAAGGAATGGCCAGCTCCTTGCGCAGCCTGCCCACGACCTTGAAGTACTCGGTGCGGGAGAAGCCCACGTTGAGGATGTGGAAGTCCTTCTTGGACAGGCCCACGCAGCCGAAGCAGTAGTTGCAGTCCTGCAGGTTCTTGCTCAGCACCACGTACGCGCTGTTGGAGCAGTTCTCGCTCTGCACGCAGTACGCGCACGCGTGGCAGTTCTTGCACTCCACGCAGTGCGAACAGTTGGTGCACAGCTCGCAGCGCGTGCAGTGCGTGCACTGGTGGCAGCTGTCGCAGTCCTTGCAGAACATGCAGTTGGCGCAGCGCTGACAGCCCTCGCACGCGTAGGAGCCCGGGTTGCCCGGGTCCACCGAGTAGCTCTTGGACAGCTTCTGGAATTGATCCAGGAACTCGCGCTTGCCCAGCGACGACACGCCCAGGCGCGCCATCTTCTCCTGCTCCAACAACTCCTGGGCCGTCTGGGGTCGGGACCCCTTCTCCTTCACCGCCACGGACGCTCCTTGAACTGGAATCACTGCAGCCGGGCCAGCCCGGCCAGATCGATGCCGCGCGCCACCCGCCGCACCTCCACGGTGCTGGGGAAGCCACGGCTGGTGACGGCCACCACGAAGCGCTCACCCACCAGCAGGTTCGCCTCCGCCATGCCCTCGTCCGCGTCATAGCGCACGAAGCCCACGGCCTCCTTCCACTGGATGGGCGCCGTCGGGTCGCTCGCCGCCCGGCCCCGCGCCTTCTGCGCCGCCTCGCGGATGGCCTGCCCCAGCTTGAGCCCCAGGGTGGTGTCCACGATGCGCACCTTCACCTCCCGGTCCTCGCCGCGGGTGTAGGTGCGCTCCGCCTCCGACACGGACACCTCGCCGTACTTGCCGGTGGAGCCCCCGGTGGCGCCCACCGTGAAGCCCTCCAGCGAATCCGGCAGGAAGGGCGCCAGATCCTTGAAGTACACGCACGGTGCGGCGGTGGTCACCACATCGCGCGGGGTGGGAGAAGTCGTGCGTTCGTCGTCAAGGCATCCGCCGCCCACGCCGAGCGCGAGCGTCGCGATGGCCAGCCGTAGGAAATAGTCGCGCACGAACGAATCAAAGGGTATCCCCGGCCTGCGCGCAATGGACCTTTCGAAGCTCAATCCTCCACAGCGTGAGGCCGTGCTGACGACCGAGGGTCCCCTGCTCGTGCTGGCCGGCGCCGGCAGCGGCAAGACACGGGTCATCACCCACCGCATCGTCCACCTGCTCAACGAGCGGCCCGGCCACCTGCTGGCCCGCAACATCCTGGCCGTCACCTTCACCAACAAGGCCGCCACGGAGATGAAGGAGCGGCTCATCCACATGGCCGGTCCGCGCGCCCAGGGCGTCCTGGTGTGCACCTTCCACGCGTTCGGCGCGGAGATGCTGCGCGAGGACATCCACCGGCTGGGCTGGCCGAAGAAGTTCGCCATCGCGGACATGGGCGACCAGCTGTCCATCATCCGCCGCGCCATGCGCGAGAAGCGCATCGACGACCGCGCCTTCGACGTGCGCAAGGTCCTCAACCTCATCTCCAAGGCGAAGAACTCCGGAGAGGTGCCGCAGCCCAAGGGCGAAGGGATGGGGGACGACTACGACCTCATCACCGCGATGGTGTTCGCGGACTACCAGCTCGCGCTCAAGGCGCAGGGCTCGGTGGACTTCGACGACCTGCTGGTGCTGCCCGCGCGCCTCCTGCGCGAACACCCGGACCTACACCGCAAGTACACGCAGCGCTTCCGCTACCTGCTGGTGGACGAGTTCCAGGACACCAACCACGCCCAGCTGGACCTGCTCAAGCTGCTCGCGGGCGAGGCGCGCAACGTGTGCGCGGTGGGGGATGACGACCAGTGCATCTATTCGTGGAGAGGCGCGGAGGTGCGCAACATCCTCGACTTCGAGAAGCACTTCCCGGGCGGCAAGGAGGTGCGGCTGGAGCAGAACTACCGCTCCTCGCAGCGGGTGCTGGACGCGGCCAACGCCGTCATCGCGAAGAACCCCGAGCGCAAGGACAAGCGCATGTGGACCGACCGCCGGGGCGGAGAGCTGGTCAAGGTCGTGGCCTGTCCCAACGACGAGGAGGAGGCCCGCTTCGTCGCGCACGAAATCCAGAAGCACATCTCCCAGGGCATCCCCGCGGATGACATCGCGGTGCTCTACCGCACCAACGGCCAGTCGCGCCCGGTGGAGGAGATGCTGCGTGAGAAGAACATCGCCTACGAGGTCGTGGGCGGCAGCGAGTTCTTCGACCGCAGCGAGGTGAAGGACGTCATCGCGTACTTCAAGGTGCTGGCCAACCGGCTGGATGAGATCAGCCTCATGCGCATCGTCAACGTGCCGGCACGCGGCATCGGCGACGTGACGATGGAGCGCCTGCACGCGCACTCGCGCGCGGAGGGCGTGACGCTCTGGACGTCCATGCGCCGCGCGGACACCTACGAGGACCTGCCGGCCGGCGCGGGTGGCAAGGTGCTGGAGTTCGTGGAGATGGTGGAGCGCTACCGCGACGCCTTCCTCCACGCCCCGCGCCTCTCGGAGGCGACGCAGAAGCTCTTGGAGGAGATCGGCTTCCGCGAGGCCACGCGCGCCAAGGCCGTCTCCGGCACCGCCGCGGACAAGAAGCTCAAGAGCGTGGACCATGTGCTCGCGTCGCTGGAGAAGTTCGAGAAGCGCGAGGGCCCCAAGGCCAGCCTCCTCACGTACCTGAACCGCCTCAGCCTGGACACGCGCCAGGAGGAGGAAGAGGTCCCCGGCCAGAACCGCCGCGTGACGCTCATGTCGCTGCACGCCTCCAAGGGCCTGGAGTACCGGCTCGTCTTCTTCCTGGGCATGGAGGAGGACCTGATGCCCCACGGCGGCATGCAGGGCGAGGCGCAGAACCTCGAGGAGGAGCGCCGCCTCTGCTACGTGGGCATCACCCGCGCCAAGGAGCTGCTCTACCTCACGCGCTCCACGGTGCGCGTGAAGCGCGGCAAGGAGGTCCCCCGCACGCCCTCGCGCTTCCTGGAGGACCTGCCCCCGGACGCCTTCGAGAACGTGGACATGGACGCGCCGCGTCAGGGCCCTCCGGATGAGAAGGAGAAGAACTTCTTCGCCAACCTGAAGGAGCGGTTCAAGAAGCCTCCGCCGGGGCCTCCTGGCGGCGGTCCTGGCCCGGGGACGCCCGGTCGGGTGCCCTAGGCGGCCGGATTTCCAGGCCCTGTGCGCCCGACCTTGACTTGATCCCAGGGTCCCGCTAGGAGGTTCGGCCTTTCCGGGCTTCTGTCGGAGTTTTTGGCGGAGGACCCGCGGTTGGTTTCGCACGAGCACGCGTCCCCTGGCATGCACCTGGGTGCCGCGCCGAAGTTTGGAGTGCACGAAATGTCGCAGAAGACCTACAGCGCCAAGGCCGCGGACATCAAGCGCCAGTGGCACGTCATTGACGTGTCCGACAAGGTGCTTGGCCGCGCCGCCAGTCAGATTGCTACCCTGCTGAAGGGCAAGCACAAGCCGACGTACACCCCGTCCATCGACACGGGCGACCACGTGATCGTCATCAACGCCGACAAGGTGAAGGTGACGGGCACGAAGGAGACCGACAAGCTCTACTACCGGCACCCGTACGCCGGTTTCCCGGGCGCCCTGAAGATCACCAACCTGCAGAAGCTCCGCGCCAAGCACCCCGAGGACGTGATCCTCAATGCGGTGCGTCGCATGCTTCCGCGCAGCGCCCTGGGCCGTCAGATGATGACCAAGCTCAAGGTGTATGCCGGTGATACCCATCCGCACACCGCGCAGCAGCCGGTGGCGTACAAGGTCGAGGCGTAAGGAACAGCCATGGCGATCAATCCTGAACTTGGTTTCTACGCCACCGGCCGCCGCAAGGAGGCCACCGCTCGTGTGTGGCTGCGTCCTGGCAATGGCCTCGTGGTCATCAACGGCCGCGACATCAATGAGTACTTCGGCCGTGAGACGTCGAAGATGGTGCTCAACCAGCCGCTGGAGATCCTGGAGCAGAAGGGCAAGCTCGACGTCACGGTCAACGTGCGCGGTGGCGGCCTCTCTGGTCAGGCCGGTGCCATCCGTCACGGCATCGCGCGCGCGCTGTGCGCCTTCAACCCGGAGTTCCGTCCGGCGTTGAAGAAGGCCGGCTTCCTCACCCGCGATGCTCGCGCGGTCGAGCGCAAGAAGTACGGCCAGCCCGGCGCCCGTCGTCGGTTCCAGTTCTCCAAGCGCTAAACTGCTTGCCGGCTCGCTGGAGCCGCTCCTCGGCGGGGGTCCTCTTTCAGGGACCTCCGCCGTTGTGCTTTGCGGGGTCACCCGCTGCCCCGTCGCGGCCAGCGCGGGCGTTCTGCTAGCATCCGGGCCCTCCCATGGAACTCAACGAAATCCTGCAGATCGCCCTGCGCGGCGGTGCCTCCGACATCCACCTGAAGGCGGGCCTGCCGCCCATGTTCCGCGTGGACGGTTCGCTGGTGCCGCTCAAGGACGGCCGCCGCCTGCCTCCGGAGGAGGTGGCGCGCATGGCGTTCGGCATCATGAACGAGTTCCAGAAGGAGAAGTTCAAGGTCAGCAACGAGGTGGACCTGGCGTACGGAGTCCCTGGCCTGGGCCGCTTCCGCGTGAACGTCTTCCAGCAGCGCGGCACGGTGGGAGCGGTGCTGCGTGTCATCCCCTTCAAGGTGATGACGATGAAGGACCTGCTGCTGCCTCCGGTGCTGGAGAAGGTGTGCGGCGAGGAGCGCGGCCTGGTGCTGGTGACGGGCACCACGGGCTCCGGCAAGTCCACGACGTTGGCGGCGATGATCGACTTCATCAACTCCAACGAGACGAACCACATCATGACCATCGAGGACCCCATCGAGTTCCTCATCCGCGACAAGCGCTCCATCGTGAACCAGCGCGAAGTGGGTGTGGACACGATGAGCTTCTCGCAGGCCCTCAAGAGCGCGCTGCGGCAGGACCCGGACGTCATCCTGGTGGGCGAAATGCGCGACCACGAGACCATTGAAACGGCGCTCCACGCCGCGGAGACGGGCCACCTCGTGATGTCCACGCTGCACACGCTGGACGCGACGGAGACCATCAACCGCATCGTGTCCGCCTTCCCCCCGCACCAGCAGAAGCAGGTGCGTCTGCAGCTCTCCAGCGTGCTGCGCGGCGTGGTGAGCCAGCGGCTCGTGCCGCGCGCGGACGGCAAGGGCCGTGTGGCGGCGGTGGAGGTGCTGCGCGTCACCACGCGCGTGCGGGAGCTCATCGAGGACAAGGACCGCACGAAGGAGATCCACGACGCCATCGCGCAGGGCACGGACTCCTACGGGATGCAGACCTTCGACCAGTCGTTGATGGGGCTCGTGCGCAACGGGCTCGTCACCTACGACGAGGCCCACCGCCAGGCCAGCAACCCGGACGACTTCGCGCTGCGCTTCTCCGGCATCAGCGGTACGTCCGACTCGAAGTGGGACAACTTCGATGCCAAGGCCGGCGAGGAGCGTCCCATCCCGGGCTCGGCGTCCTTCGCGCAGAAGGGCGCGCCCGCTCCGGCCCAGGC
>NZ_RAWI01000351.1 GCF_003612125.1 Corallococcus praedator | reverse complement strand
CCCCACCCCACTGGCCCCCCGTCTTCACCAGGGCGTCCGTTCGCGTCGTCATGTCCGCGCCGCTCACGGTGAGCTCCACGCGGGCCACATCGCTGGCACTCAACGCCTGCGGCATCGTCACCACCGCCTGCGCGCTGCCTTCCTGCGACTCTTGTCCTTGCGCGCCTCCACACCCGGCCAATGCCAGCACCAGGCTCAGGGCCAGCACCACCAGCCCGCTTCGACTCTCATTGCGCATGCGCTTCTCCGGAGCGTGGGCCTTGGAAGGGCCTCTTCCTCCGCGGATCCGCGCCCACGCGGACGGACGGCCCTACCGAGGAGAGGAGTGCAGGACTCTAGGAGTAGTCCCCGTGCCTGCGCTCCTGAGTCGCCCCCGCACCGAGGAGGTGTCTTCGGACCTCTCGCTTCCGCTCTCAGGCCACCGGGCCCTTCGCGTGGCGGTCGAACTCCACCGCGCAATGCGCCGAGAACACCGTCACCTCCGCCCCGTGCGTCCGCACCAGCCCGCGCAGGCGCTCCTGGTTCGCGAGCCGCGCGGCGTTGTCCACGGACTTCAGCCGCTGGAACAGCGCCGTCCCCCACGGGCTCCGCGGCGCCACCGGATCCACCTCCCGGTGGTTGAAATACGCGTCCCCGGCGTGCAGGACCCAGCCTCCCGGACCCTTCACCGCGACGCCGCAGTGGCCCGCCGTGTGGCCCACCAGCGGCACCAGCAGGACCTCCGCGTCCAGGCCCGGAATCACCCTCACGGCCTCGAACCCGAACCACCGTTCGCCGTCCACCGCGTACCGGCTCCACTTCGGCCCATGGGCCCACTGGACCGGCTTGTACCCGAACTTCTCCTTGGGCCCCGGCGGCACCATGGCGGCGGCGTGCTCGTCCCCGAACACGTGGACCTGGGCCTCCGGAAAGTCCACCAACCCCCCGACGTGATCCAGGTCCAGGTGCGTCGGCACGATGTGCCGCACGTCCTCGCGCTTGAACCCCAGCCGCTCCACCTGGGCCAGCGCCGTCTCCGCCGGGTCCAACCGGGGCGCGTTCCGGGTCAGGAACCGCTGTCCCAGGCGCCCCTTCGCGTCCTGCAGGTCCCGGGTCCCCAGGCCCGTGTCCACCAGGACCAGCCCTTGGGACGATTCAATCAACAGGCAATGGCAGACCATCCGTGCCCGCTCGAACAGCCCGCCCGAGCCCACGACGAACCGGGCGCTGGCGGGACACAGGGTTCCGCAATTGAGATGGTGGATTCGCATGCCCGGAAGCCTACGGACCGCCTCCCGCGCCCGATTGGAGGAAACGGCCACCGCGGGCCCCCTCCAGGCACTCCGGGTTGAAGCCCCGGCCCGGCCGTCCCAGACTGGCCCCATGGACCCGGATTCGACGTCCGATAACGCGCTGGTGCTCCGAAGCGACCTGTCGCGCTTCATCCAGCGCGCTCGGGTCCTCTGGCGTGGCCCGTCCACGGACGCCTACCTCCGGCTGCCCGACGGCACCGTGGAGCTGGTGATCCGCGTGACGCCCGGGACCTGCGACGTGCACGCCCTGGGGCCCCGGGAGCACGTGCAGCACAAGTCCGCCTCGGAGGTGCCGCCCGACACGCTGGGCCTCCAGTTCAAGCCCGGCGGCGCCTATCCCTTCTTCGGCCTGCCCATGTCGGAGCTGGCGCACCGCTCCCTGTCCATCGACACGCTCTGGGGGCGGTCCGACGGCGAACGGCTCCGGGCCTCGCTCGCGCAGGCCCCCACGGCCCAGGCCCGCCTGCGCACGCTCGAGGCCGCCCTGGTGGACCGCCTCCACCGCGAGGACGTGTACGAACCCGCCGCCGCGTACCTCGTGCGGCGCGGCATCCGGCTCCTCTCCGAAGCCGTTGAAATCCCCCGGGTGTCGGAGCTGGCCCGCACCCTGGGCGTGAGCGAGCGCAACCTGCGCCGTGCCTTCGACGACGTGCTCGGCATGGGCCCGAAGGCCTTCGCCCGGCTGGTGCGCTTCCAGCGTGCCCTCCAGGCGTCCACCGCCCGGGGCGCCCGGCCGGACTGGGGCGCCATCGCCACCGGGGTCGGCTACTATGACCAGGCCCACCTCATCGCGGATTTCCGCGCCGTCACCGGCACCACGCCGGGCGCGTGGATGCGCACCCGGGCCGTCTAGGTCCACCCTGCCCGCCCGTATCGGACGCGATGCGTCGGATTCGCAGCGCGAACCGATCTCTTTCCTCCACCTGAAATTCCGACGGGCCGGATGGGAAATCCGCATGCCCGGCAGGCCACCCCAGGAATCGTTCAGGCGCTCGAGCGTTGAGCGTCTTGCGTGGGCGTTTTCCCAGCTTGACCGTCGCCAGACCTTCCCTCACAAACGCCCTCGTCCCCGCTGCTGGCCCTCCCGTCCAGTGGCCCGAAAGGATCCCGACTCATGAAGCGATTGGTCGTCATCGCCGCCCTCGTGGGGGCCGCTCCGGCGCTCGCCGATGAAGGCATGTGGACGTACAACAACTTCCCCAACGCCAAGGTGAAGGAGAAGTACGGCTTCGAGCCGTCCCAGCAGTGGCTGGAGAAGCTTCGCCTGGGCGCGGTGCGTCTGGCCGGTGGCTGCTCCGCGAGCTTCGTGTCGCCGGACGGCCTGGTGATGACGAACCACCACTGCGCGCGCGGCTGCATCGAGCAGCTGTCCACCGCGAAGCAGGACTACCTGGCCAACGGCTTCTACGCGAAGTCGCAGGCCGAGGAGAAGCAGTGCCCGGCGATGGAGGTGAACCAGCTCGTTGAGATCACCGACGTCACGGAGACGCTGAACAAGGCGACCCAGTCGCTGACGGGCAAGCAGTACTCGGACACGCTGAAGTCGGAGATGGCCAAGGTGGAGAAGGCCTGCTCCGCCGGCGACGACAAGGTGCGCTGTGACGTCGTCACGCTGTACCAGGGCGGCAAGTACAACCTCTACAAGTACCGCCGTTTCCAGGACGTGCGCCTGGTGTTCGCCCCCGAGCACGCCATCGCGTTCTTCGGCGGTGACCCGGACAACTTCGAGTTCCCCCGCTACGACCTGGACGTCACGTTCGTGCGCGTCTACCAGGACAAGCAGCCGGCGAAGACGCCGGACTACTTCAAGTGGTCCAAGAGCGGCGCCAAGGAGAACGAGCTGACGTTCGTGGCCGGCAACCCGGGCAAGACCTCGCGCGCGCTGACCATCGCGGAGCTGGAGTACACCCGCGACGTGTCCATGCCCAAGTCGCTCATGTACCTGTCCGAGCTGCGCGGCATGGTCACCGAGTTCCAGAAGCGTGGCCCCGAGCAGAAGCGCATCTCCAGCAACATGCTCTTCGGCGTGGAGAACGCGCTCAAGGCGTCCAAGGGCCGCCACGAGGCGCTGCTGGACAAGAAGTTCTTCGCGACGAAGGTCGCCGCGGAGCAGGAGCTGCGCAAGAAGGTCGACGCGAACCCCGAGCTGAAGAAGAAGTACGCCGGCGCCTGGGAGGAGATCGCCAAGGCCGAGGTGCAGCTGGGCAACCTGCGCAAGGACCTGAGCTACATCGAGCACGGCCAGGGCATCTCGTCCTCCCTGTTCAGCATCGCCAAGACGCTGGTGCGCGCCGGCGAGGAGCTGCCCAAGGACAACGGCCAGCGGCTGCGCGAGTTCAACGACGCGAACCAGCCCGCCCTCAAGGCGAACCTCTTCAGCCCCGCGCCCATCTACCCGGAGCTGGAGATCGCGCGCTTGACGTTCAGCCTCACCAAGCTGCGTGAGGAGCTGGGCGCCAAGCACCCGTTCGTGAAGAAGGTGCTGGGCAAGGAGTCCCCGGAGCAGGTCGCCACCCGCGTGGTGAAGGGCAGCAAGCTGACGGACGTGAAGGCGCGTCAGGCGCTGTTCGACGGTGGCAAGAAGGCCGTGGAGGCCTCCAAGGACCCGATGGTCCAGCTGGCGCTGCTGGCGGACCCGGACGCCCGCGCCATCCGCAAGAAGTACGAGGAGGACGTGGAGTCCATCATCAAGAAGAACAGCGAGCTGGTCGCCAAGGCGAAGTTCGACATCTACGGCACCAGCCAGTACCCGGACGCGACGTTCTCCCCGCGCGTGTCGTTCGGCTCGGTGAAGGGCTACACGCAGAACGGTGAGAAGGTGGAGCCGTTCACCCAGATGGGCGGCACCTTCGAGCACGCCACCGGTCAGGACCCCTACGCCCTGCCGAAGTCGTGGGTGAAGTCGGAGAAGGTCGTCACCGCCTCCACGCCGATGAACTTCGTCACCACCAACGACATCATCGGTGGCAACTCCGGCTCTCCCGTCGTCAACCAGAACCACGAGGTGGTGGGCCTGGTGTTCGACGGCAACATCCAGTCGCTGGGCGGCGAGTACGGCTTCGACGAGTCGGTGAACCGCACCGTGGCCGTCCACTCGGACGCCATCATCGAGGCGCTCCAGAAGATCTACGGCGCCAACCGCGTCCTGGAAGAGCTGCGCCCGGGCAGCACCAAGGTGCCGCCCGTGAAGGCCAACCCGGCCGGGTAGTCAGACTTCACCGTCGCTTGACGTAGAAAGAGGCTGTCCGGTTCGCTCCGGGCAGCCTCTTTCTTTTGGACAGGAGGGCCGCACATGCTCGACGACGCGCGGGTCGAACAGTTCATCCGGGACGGCTTCGTGAGGATCGACCATGCCTTTCCCCGTGAGCTCGCGGACGAGGCGCGGGGCATCCTCTGGCGGGACACCGGCTGCAATCCCACCCTGCCCTCGACCTGGACCCGTCCAGTCATCCGGCTGGGGATGTACTCGCAGCCGCCCTTCATCCAGGCCGCCAACACGCCCGTCCTTCACGCGGCGTTCGACCGGCTCGTCGGCGCCGGCCGGTGGCTGCCATGCGGTGCCATGGGCACGTTCCCGGTGCGGTTCCCGTCGTCCGCGGACCCCGGGGACGCGGGCTGGCACATCGACGCGAGCTTTGATTACGAGAAGCCGGACTTCCTGGAGTGGCGCACCAACGTCACCTCGAAGGGACGGGCGCTGCTGATGCTGTTCCTGTTCTCGGATGTCGGCGAGGACGATGCCCCCACACGCATCCGGGTGGGCTCGCACCACGACGTCGCCCGGAGGCTGGCCCCGGCCGGAGAGGCCGGCGAGACGCTGAGGGCGCTCGCGGCGGACGGCTTCGCGGTGGCTCCGGACCGGCCCCAGGCTCTGGCCACCGGAGAGGCGGGCACCGTCTACCTGTGCCACCCCTTCCTGGTCCATTCAGCACAGCCGCATCACGGCACCCGGCCGCGCTTCATGGCCCAGCCGCCATTGCTGCCCCGGGAGCCGCTCAGCCTGACGCGGAGTCCCGCCGACACGTCACCGGTCGAAGCGGCCATCCGTCAGGCCCTGGCCCCCATCGGGTAGCGCCGAAACGCGAAACGGCGACCCGCTGTCCGCCGGGTCGCCGCGCGTGCTTCACACGGCCTTCAGCTCACTCCCACTCGATGGTGGCGGGCGGCTTGGAGGAGATGTCGTAGACGACGCGGTTGATGCCGCGCACCTCGTTGGTGATGCGCGAGGAGATCTTCTCCAGGATGGGGTACGGGATCCGCGCCCAGTCCGCCGTCATGCCGTCCACGCTGGTGACGGCGCGCAGCACACAGGTGGACTCGTAGGTGCGCTCGTCGCCCATCACGCCCACGCTCTGCACCGGCAGCAGCACCGCGAACGCCTGCCACACCTCGCGGTACAGCCCGGCCTGGAGGATCTCCTCCTGCACGATGGCGTCCGCGCGGCGCACCAGTTCCAGGCGCTTCTCGTTCACCTCGCCCAGCACGCGGATGGCCAGGCCCGGGCCCGGGAACGGCTGGCGGCCGACCATCTCCTCCGGCAGGCCCAGCTCGCGGCCCAGGGCGCGCACCTCGTCCTTGAACAGCTCGCGCAGGGGCTCCACCAGCTTGAGCTTCATCGTCTCCGGCAGGCCGCCCACGTTGTGGTGGCTCTTGATGGTGACGGAGGGGCCCTTCCAGGACACGGACTCGATGACGTCCGGGTACAGCGTGCCCTGCGCCAGGAAGCCCGCGTCCTGCACGTCGCGCGAGGCCTCCTCGAACACGGCGATGAACTCCCGGCCGATGATCTTCCGCTTCTGCTCCGGGTCCGTGACGCCTGCCAGCTTCGACAGGAAGCGCTCGCGCGCATCCACCGTCTTCAGCGGCACGTGGAAGCGGTCCACGAAGAGCGCCTCCACCTGCGCCCGCTCATTCTGCCGCAGCACGCCGTTGTCCACGAAGATGCACTGGAGCCGAGG
This sequence comes from Corallococcus praedator, assembly GCF_003612125.1. Taxonomy (GTDB): domain Bacteria; phylum Myxococcota; class Myxococcia; order Myxococcales; family Myxococcaceae; genus Corallococcus; species Corallococcus praedator. The sequence goes on along the minus strand of NZ_RAWI01000351.1, from coordinate 3,525 downwards.
GCCGATGGCCCGGTGCAAGAGCAGCGCCGCCACGGAGCTGTCCACGCCGCCGGAGAGCCCGCAGATGACCCGGCCCTCCTCGCCCACCTGCTTGCGGATGGTCTCCACCGCCTCGTCGATGAAGCCCTTCATCGTCCAGGAGCCGGACACCTTGCAGTCGTTGAAGAGGAAGGCGCGCAGCATCGCCTTGCCCTGGGGGGTGTGGACGACCTCCGGGTGGAACTGGAGGCCGTACCAGGGCTTCGTCGCGTGGGCGGCCGCCGCGAAGGGCGAATTGCCGCTGCGGCCAATGGCCTCGAAGCCGGGCGGGAGCACGTCCACCCGGTCGCCGTGGCTCATCCAGACCTGCACCTGGTCGCCCGGATGGAACTCCGCGAACGGGCCCCGGGCCGTGAGGACCTCCACGGAGGCGCTGCCGAACTCCCGGTGCGCCCCCCGGTCGATGCGGCCGCCCAGCAGCTTGGCGGTGAGCTGGAGGCCGTAGCAGATGCCCAGCACGGGGACGCCCGCCTCGAAGACGTAGGGGTCGCAACGCGGTGAGCCAGGGGCCTCCACGGACGCCGGCCCCCCGGAGAGGATGATGCCCCGGGGCGCGTACTGGCGGATGTCGCCCGCGGGCAGATCGGGGCGGTGGATCTCGCAGTACACGCCCAGTTCACGCACCCGGCGGGCGATGAGCTGGGTGTACTGGCTCCCGAAATCAAGGATGAGGATCTTCTCGGAGTGCAGGTCCACCGGCATTTCTCCCAGGGGGCGTCGTTGACGGGTGGGGGCCCTTATCGCTACAAACTTCGGGAAATCAACGCTGAAAGGCCGTCAATTGTTCGAGGTTCGGATGCGCCGCCTGACCGCTTCCAGTGCAGCAGCCATGCTTCTTCTATCCACCGCGGGGTGCGTGAAGGAGATCTCCTCGGACGAGCGTCTGGAGCGAGACACCCGCAGCGTCGCCGTGAAGGACACTCCCGGTATCGCCGAGCTGTCCAAGGTCACCTGTGAGGACACCACCGAACCCCTGACCAAGGCGCGCAACGTCAACCGCCCGGAGTCGGACCGGCTGGTGGACTACGTCCAGCTCTACGCGTCCCTCAAGGATCGCACCCACACCTTCGAGGACGCGATGGCCCGGAATCCGGACCTGAGCTACCGCGAGGGCAGCCAGGCGCTGGTCTCCGCCAAGGACACCTGCATCCAGCAGACGGCCGACGTGCGGGTGGAGTTCGAAACCTACCTGCGCGAGCTGGTGGACGTGCCCACGGTGCAGGAGATCAAGGGCGGCAACACCGTCACGGTCGCCCGCCTGGACTTCGCCACCCTGCGCAAGGCCATTGAGACGCTGGACCCGGACGACCGCGAGCAGCTCATGCAGCGCGTGGGCGCGGCGGAGAAGCGCGTCGCCACGGTGCCGGCCGCCGCGGAGGACACGGCGGCGGGCGGCAAGCGTCGCGGCGGCAAGTAGTCTCCAGGACCCGCACCCCCCGGTAGGACCTTCCGGGGGGCGGTGAGCCGCGAGTCGAGGCGCCCTACTCCATCCGGTAGTTCGGCGCTTCCTCGGTGATGATGACGTCGTGCACGTGGCTCTCCTTGAGCCCGGCGGACGTGATGCGCGTGAACATCGCCTTCGTGCGCAGCTCCTCGATGTTCGCGCACCCCACGTAGCCCATGCCGCTGCGGATGCCGCCCAGCATCTGGTGCACGTTCATGGACAGGGTGCCCTTGTACGGGACGCGGCCCTCGATGCCTTCGGGCACCAGCTTCACGGCGTCCACGTCGGACTGGAAGTAGCGGTCCTTGGCGCCCTGCTTCATCGCGCCCAGGCTGCCCATGCCCCGGTAGCTCTTGTAGCTGCGGCCCTGGTACAGGATGACGTCGCCGGGGGACTCCTCGGTGCCGGCGAACAGCGAGCCGATCATCACGGAGCTGGCGCCCGCGGCGAGCGCCTTGACGATGTCGCCCGAGTACTTGATGCCGCCGTCGGAGATGATGGGGATGCCGTGCTTGTCCGCCTCGCGGGCGCAGTCATCCACCGCCGTCACCTGGGGCACGCCCACGCCGGCCACCACGCGGGTGGTGCAGATGGAGCCCGGGCCAATGCCCACCTTCACCGCGTCCACGCCCGCCAGGATGAGGGCGCGCGTGCCCTCCGCGGTGGCGACGTTGCCGGCGATGAGATCGAACCCGTGGAAGTTCTTGCGCGTGTCGCGCACGCCCTCAATCACGCCCAGCGAGTGCCCGTGCGCGGTGTCCACGACGATGACGTCCACGCCCGCCTTCACCAGCGCGTCGATGCGGGCCTCGCGGTCGGAGGACACGCCCACGGCGGCGGCGCACAGCAGGCGGCCCTTGCCGTCCTTGGCCGCGTACGGGTGGGTGAGGCGCTTCTCGATGTCCTTGATGGTGATGAGGCCCTTGAGCTCATAGGCCTCGTTCACGACGAGCAGCTTCTCGATGCGGTGCTCGTGGAGGAGCTTCTGGGCCTCCTCCTGGGAGATGCCCTCGCGGCCGGTGACGAGCTTCGTCGTCATCACGTCCTCGACCTTCTGGGTGAAGTTCTTCTCGAAGCGCACGTCGCGGCTGGTGACGATGCCCACCAGGCGCTTGCCCTGCACCACCGGCACGCCGGACACGCCGTGCACCTTCATGAGTTCCAGGGCGCGGGCGAGCGGTGCCTTCGGTTCGATGGTGACGGGGTCCACCACCATGCCGCTCTCGAACTTCTTGACCTTGAGGACCTCCAGGGCCTGCTGCTCGGGCGTCATGTTCTTGTGGATGACGCCGATGCCGCCCTCCTGGGCCATGGCGATGGCGGTGCGCGCCTCCGTTACAGTGTCCATTGCTGCTGAAAGCAGCGGCACGTTGAGCCGGATGTTGCGCGTCAGGCGGGTCGTCAGGTCGGCATCACGTGGCGTGACCGCGCTCTCACCGGGTAGCAGGAGCACGTCGTCGAAAGTGAGGGCCAGCCGGATATCGGGGTTCAACATTGGGGCTCCCGGAGGCCCCGCGGGGCACCAGCGCCCGGCGGGTGCGGTTCCATACGAGTAACGCGGCAGGCGCGCAACGAAGAAGGTTTTTTGCCGCGCGTGCCCAGGGACTTCGGGTGATACTCGCGGCTACACACACATGGGACTTGGGACCGGGCCTTGGCGGATCTGAATCAAGGAGGGGCCGTCGGGCTGGTGGTGAAGCTGCCCTTCGCCACTCCCGAGGAGTTCATCGCGAAATACGGGGGCAACATCACCCGGGGCGGCATCTATTTGCGCGCCAAGGCCGTGCGCCCTCCGGGCACGGCCGTCACCCTGGACCTCCGGCTGGCAGGCGGCGATCGGCTGCTCTACGCCGCCGCCGTGGTCCACTTCGTCACCGGGCAGCACGGGCAGGGCATCTCCGGCATGGGGCTGAAGTTCGGGGAGGCGGACGCGACGACGCGCCGGTTCCTGGATTCCACCGTCGCCATCCTCCCACACGCCCAGACGGACCTGCCGCCCGTGCCCAACGGCGTGGGCCCGGCCGACTACACCGTCCCCACCC
>NZ_RAWI01000350.1 GCF_003612125.1 Corallococcus praedator | reverse complement strand
GGCCCTGGGGCGGGTGGTGACGGACGCGGCCTGGCGGGAGGACCTGCGGGCCCGCGCCCTGGCCCGGGCGGAAGAGCTGTCCGCCGACCGGGCCCTCAAGGCCTGGGAAACGCTGCTCGCGGAAGTCTGAAGCGCCCCGGTTAAAATGGATGGGCGGGGTTTCGGGTCAGGAAGATCTTGCCCCCCCTGTCCGGCTTCAACAGGATTCATCCCCATCATGACGACGACGAACGAGACGCAGGGCCTCAACTTCCTCCAGGAGGTCATCGAGGAGGACCAGAGGACCGGCAAGCACGGCGGTCGCGTGCACACCCGCTTTCCGCCCGAGCCCAACGGCTACCTCCACATCGGTCACGCGAAGGCCATCGCGCTGAACTTCGGGCTGGCGAACCAGTATGGCGGCAAGTGCAACCTGCGCCTCGACGACACCAACCCGCTCACCGAGGACACCGACTACGTGGAGTCCATCCAGCGCGACGTGCGCTGGCTCGGGTTCGACTGGGACGACCGGCGCTTCTTCGCGTCGGACTACTTCGACCGGCTCTACGCCTTCGCCGAGCAGCTCATCTCCCAGGGCCAGGCCTACGTGTGCAGCCTGTCGCCGGAGGAGATCAGCGCGTACCGCGGTGACTTCACCACGCCGGGCCGGGACAGCCCGTACCGCACGCGCTCGGTGGAGGAGAACCTGGACCTGTTCCGCCGGATGAAGGCGGGCGAGTTCCCGGACAGCAAGCACACGCTGCGCGCCAAGATCGACATGACGTCGTCGAACCCGGTGCTGCGCGATCCGCCCATCTACCGCATCCGGCACGCGCACCACCACCGCACGGGTGACACGTGGTGCATCTACCCGCTCTACGACTTCGCGCACTGTCTGTCGGACGCCATCGAGGGCATCACGCATTCGGTGTGCACGCTGGAGTTCGAGAACCGCCGCGTGCTGTACGACTGGATCGTCAACGCGCTGATCAAGGGCGACCGGCCGAACCAGTATGAGTTCGCGCGGCTGAACCTCACGTACGCGGTGATGAGCAAGCGCAAGCTGCTCCAGATGGTGACGGAGCGGCTGGTGTCCGGGTGGGACGACCCGCGCATGTTGACCATCAGCGGCCTGCGTCGCCGGGGCTACACGCCCGCGTCGCTGCGCGACTTCGCCAGGCGCATCGGCGTGAGCAAGTCGGACAGCCTCATCGACATGGGCGTGCTGGAGCTGAGCATCCGGGACGACCTGAATGAGACGGCGCCGCGCGCCATGGCGGTGCTGCGTCCGCTCAAGGTGGTGGTGGAGAACTACCCGGAGGGGCAGACCGAGGAGCTGGAGGTCGCCAACCATCCGAAGAAGGCGGAGCTGGGCACGCGCAAGGTGCCGTTCATGCGCGAGCTGTACATCGAGGCGGACGACTTCCAGGAGGTGCCGGAGAAGGGCTTCTTCCGTCTGGCGCCGGGCAAGGAGGTCCGCCTGCGCTCCGCGTACTTCATCAAGTGCGAGCAGGTCATCAAGGACGCGGCGGGCAACATCACGGAGCTGCGCTGCACCTACGACCCGGCGACGCGCGGCGGGGATTCGCCGGACGGCCGCAAGGTGAAGGGCACGCTGCACTGGGTGCCGGGCAACGCCCCCGTCGCGCAGGTGCGGCTGTACGACCGGCTCTTCTCCGTGGAGCAGCCGGACCGGGACAAGGAGAAGGACTTCAAGGCGTTCATCAACCCGGCCAGCCTGGAGGTCGTCTCCGACGCGCGCGTGGAGCCGTCGCTCGCGCAGGCGAACCCGGGGGACCGCTTCCAGTTCGAGCGCCTGGGCTACTTCTGCGCGGACGCGGTGGACTCGAAGCCGGGCGCGCCCGTGTTCAACCGCACGGTGACGCTGAAGGACTCCTGGGTGAAGGAGCAGAAGAAGTAGGGCGGCCCCTGCGCCGTTCGTGATGCACCCTGGAGCCCCGGGCCTGTCCGCCCGGGGCTTCGTCGTTTCTCAAGGGGGCAGCAGGCCCCACGCGTCCAGCGAGGCGCAGCGTCCACCGCGCCAGGTGGCCTCCGTGGTGGCGGGCGTGTTCCAGGTGATGAACGTGCCGCCGGGCGAATACGGCAGCCACGCGGGGATGGGCGAGCCGGTGCGCGCCATGGCGCCCCAGGCGGATTGCAGCTGCCAGGACAGCGTCAGGTCCTGCGGCGTGGGCGTGGTGGCCACGGCGTCGAAGCGGCCGAAGAGGTAGACGATGTCCGTCCCGTGCGCGACGCCCAGGGGCGCGAGCGGGCCGTTGGGGAGGGCCCGTGCGAAGCGGTAGAGGTACGCGGGGGCGGTGCCCACGGTGGCGCTCGCGGTGGCCAGCCGCTGCGCCGGACACGCGAACGACAGGTCCGTGCCCAGGGCGTCCGCGGCGGCGACCTCGCCCACCACCGAGGGCTGGTAGAGCGCGGTGAGCTGCGCCTTCCTGGCGCTCGCGCCCAAGGCGTCCACGTAGCGGCCGAAGTCGCCCGGGTTGCCGACGACGCCCATGCTGGCGAGCACGAAGCTGGCTTCGTTGTCGTTGGCGCCCACCAGCACCGGCACGTCCCCGCTGCCCGCGAGCACCCTCGCGAGCGGCCGACCCTTCAACACCACGCCGTCCACCACCGGCAGCGTGGGCCACAGGCTCAAGCCCATCTCCGTCACGGGCGTGAGCTGCAACTGGGTTCCCAGCACCTGCACGGGGGGCTTCGCGCGCAGGCACGCGGCGATGTCTCCTTCGGTGCACTCCAGGACGATGGCTGAGACGAGGCCCACGAAGTACGCCGACGGGAAGGCGCCCACCGGCTGTTCCTTCTCCAGGACGGGGCGGTAGGTGCCGGACTGGATGGCGGCGCGCTGGAACAGCCCCTGGGCCGGCGTGGCCGCCAGCAGCGTCGTCACGGAGACGGCGCCCGCGGACTCACCGGCGATCATCACGCGCTTCGGGTCGCCTCCGAACGCGGCGATGTTGCGGCGCACCCAGTCCAGCGCGGCGATCTGATCCCGCAGGCCCCAGTTGCCGGTGCCCCCGTCCGGCGCGGTGAGCTGGGGCAGGGCGAGGAAGCCGAGCAGGCCCAGCCGGTAGTTGAACGACACGACGACCAGGTCCTCGCGCTCGGCGAGCTGCGCGGCGTCGTACCAGGCCTCGCTGGATGCGCCCTCCACGTAGCCGCCACCGTGGATCCACACGAGCACCGCGCGAGGCTTCGCGGCGGCCGCGGGGGCCCACACGTTGAGGCGCAGGCAGTCCTCGTTCAGGTGGAGGACCTCCTCCCTGAGCTGGGGGCAGGGTGGACCGAAGGCGGTGGCGGCAAGGGGCTGGGTCCACCGCGTGGGGCGCGCGGGCGGGGCCCATCTCCGGCTCCCCGTCGGAGGCGCCGCGTAGGGGATGCCCTTGAAGACATTGAGTCCACCGAGCGTGGAACCCCGGACCGGACCGTCGTCGGTCGCCACGTCGAGCGCATGGGTGACGACGCCCTCGATGGAGGAACTCGCGTCCGGAGGATCCACGAGGTCCGAGCAGCCCCAGAGCAGGATGAGGGACAGGAGCCAGGGCAGGTGCGGAGCGGTCTTGGACATGGGAGCCGCGACGCTAATCCAGGCTGTCCCATGGGGCTCTACGAACAGCCCTTCACACACCAGCAGGTGGAGGCGTCCCAGCAGGGCCGGGTGCTTGAAGGGCGGCTATGAGCGGGGCGGCGCCTCGCGGGTCATCTCGACCATGGTGGGGCGCCAGCCCAGCCGCTCGAACAGGCGCCGCGCGGACTCGTTCTTGGCGGCGGTGGAGAGCACGACACGGGGGGCGCCCATCTCCGTGAGCCGTTGCACCATGGCCTCCGCGAGCAGCCGGCCTGTGCCGGTGCCGCGCGCCTTTTCCTCCACCCAGATGTCGTGCAGGGCGCCGTGCTTGTCGAGCAGCATGTTCCAGTCCACGCCCTCCAGCCGGCCGTAGCAGTAGCCCACGACGTCGCTGTCCAGTTCGGCCACCAGCACCACGGCCTCGTCGGGACGGCGCGCCTCCTTGCCCAGCCACCAGCGGTAGCCGGCCTCCACGTCGTCGGGGACCATGAAGCGCTCGGCGTCGAAGCCATGGTGTTGGTGCGCGAGCGCCGCGCCCATGCGACCCAGCGCGGGTGCGTCCGAGGCCTTCGCGGGACGGATGATGACGGGCATGCGGACTCCAGACGGCGGGGTTGGCGCCCCAGGATGGGCACCCGGGGCCGCGTCTGTCGAAGCCTTCCGGAGGGAAGTGCCCGGTACTAGCGGGCTCCGGAGCGCACCGGCTGCTGCTGGCGCCTCCTGTCGCTGAGTTCCGAGCGCGCCATGTCCATCAGGCCCCACGCGGACACCACCGCGAACAGCGCGCCCACCAGCGTCACCACGTAGTTCGACACGCCCAGGGTGTCGCACTGGATGCACGCCACCGACGGATCCGCCGGCTCGTAGTGCAGCGTCACCGGGGTCCCCGCCGGGTAGTGCCGCGTCACCGCCTGGGCCTCCACGAGGCCCCCGGAAGCGTGGCCGTCGAAGGCGAACGTGTCGGAGGTGTACGGGGTGCCGTTCACCTCGTAGCGGTAGCTCACCTCCGGCCGGAAGCTCACGGAGCGCTTGGCGCGCAGCGTCACCACGCGGGACTCCACCACCGTGCCCTGCACCGTGGGCCAGCTCCTGCTCACGGTCGTGCGGTAGATCATCCGCCCGCCCGCGAACGCCAGCGCCACGCCAATGCCCAGCAGGCCCAATCCCATCAGCCATTTCATCATCGCGGTGCATCCTTGCCGCGCCCGGCCCCTGGGCCCCCGGCGCTGGAAGACGTCTTGCGCTCCAGCGATTGCAGCCCCCGGGCCAGCGTCCCTCCCGGGGCGGAGCGTCCCCTGCCGCGTGGGGCAATCTTCCCCCGTGGGGCAATCCGCCCCAGCGTGCCCCTCCGTCGTTGGTTTCCAAAGCAGCGCCGAGCGGGCAGACTCGCAGGCACTCCATGCCCGCTCTCGCTCTTGAGCTCGAAGTGGCCCGGCGCATCGCGCGCCAGGCTGGTGACATCCTCCTGCAGGTCTACGCCACCGACTTCTCCGTCACGGACAAGGCCGGCGGGGCGGGGCCCGTCACGCTGGCCGACGAGCGCGCCAACGCCTTCATCGTGGGCGAATTGCGCAAGGCCTTCCCGGGCGACGGCGTGGTCGCGGAGGAGAACGAGGACGCGTCCGACGCGAAGCGCTTCGAGCGCTGCTGGTACGTGGATCCGCTCGACGGCACGCAGGAGTTCGTGAACCGCAACGGCGAGTTCGCCATCCACATCGGCCTGGCGGTGGAGGGCCGGGCGGCGCTGGGCGTCGTCTACCGCGCCGTCGGGGATGTCCTCTACTCGGGCGTCGTCGGCGAGCAGGGCTACGTGGAGGACCCGCGGGGCCGCCGCGCGCTGCGCGTGTCGGACGTGGCGGACCCGGCGTCGCTGCGGCTCGTCGTGTCGCGCTCGCACCGCTCCAAGACGACGGACGCGGTGGTGAAGCGGCTGGGCATCACTCGGGAGACGGAGTCCGGCTCCGTGGGCCTCAAGTGCGGCCTGCTCGCGGAGGCCCGCTGCGACCTCTACGTGCACGTCAGCGACAAGAGCTACCGCTGGGACAACTGCGCGCCGGAGGCCGTCATCCGTTCGGCGGGCGGCGTCCTCACGGACCTGGCCGGCGTGCCGTACCGCTACGACGGCTCCGAGCTCCAGAACCACCGGGGCCTGCTCGCGTGCAACGCCGCCGCCTTCGACCAGGTGCTGCCCGTCGCGTCGCAGGTGGCCCGCGAGGCCGGCCTCCTGAAGTGACGCGGCTTCAGCCCGCGTCCACCGCGCGGCGCAGCTCGCCGAACAGGCGCGCCAGGTCCGGGAGCTGGTAGCTGGCGTTGAGGCCGCTCGGGTTGGGCAGCACCCACAGCCCGGTGCCGCCCAGCGTCTCCTCCTGGCGGCCGAACCGCGCCTTGGGCCGGCCAAAGGCGCTCCGGTACGCGCCCAGGCCCAGCACCGCGAGGAAGGCCGGACGGTAGCGCTTCACCTTGCGCTCCAGGTTGCCGCGTCCCGCCACGTACTCCTCGGCGTCCAGCAGGTCCGCGGACGCCGTGGCCCGGTCCACCACGTTGGTGATGCCCAGGCCGAGCGCCTTCAGCTCGTCCTGTTCGGACGGCAGGAAGCGGCGCGGCGTGAAGCCCGACAGGTGCATCGCGGGCCAGAAGCGGTTGCCCGGCCGCGCGAAGTGCACCCCCACCACGGCGGAGTAGAGGCTGGGGTTGATGCCGCAGAAGAGCACCCGCATGTCCGGGGCCAGCAGGTCCGGAACGGTCCGGTCGATGGCGGCGAACAGCTCGTCCTTCGTGGGGCGGTGGAGCGTCTTCATCGGGCGTGGGAGTCCAAACCTAGCGGGTTGGGTGCCGCGTCGCACGAAGGTTTCCCGCGCGGGGACTCCAGGCCCTGTCGGCGCAGGCCGGCTGCCCGCCCGGTGGGGGCGAGGGCAGGGGGGCCCGGTCGTCCCCCGGCGCGCGATGCGAAGCCCCGGCGTCGTTGTTATCCGCAGGGCCATGGCCCGTCCGGTGAAGGTCGAGACCCTGCTGCCCGTCGAGGTGGACTTCCAGCGCGAGCGCGCCTCCGGTCTGCGTCGCTCTGGGGACAGCCTGGAGAAGGCCCTTGCGGCGTTGTCCCAGTCCGAGCGCGAGCTGTGCGCCCTGTCCGGGGCTTCACGGGCCGCGCGCTACGGGACGTACCGCGCGCTCTGGAAGGAAGCGGAGCGCCTGCGCTGGAACCTCACCGTGCAGCGCGAGGCCTGCGGGGTGCGCAACCACCGCGACCTGGACCTCATCTACCCGCTGCCGCCCCTGTTGAAGGAGTGACAGCGCGCCTCAGGGCGACGTGCGCCACGCGGCCACGGCGAAGAGGATCCATCCGGCGAGGAAGCCCAGGCCGCCCAGCGGGGTGATGGCGCCCAGCACGCGCACCCCGGAGAGGGCGAGCGCGTAGAGGCTGCCGGAGAACAGGACGATGCCCGCGAGCATCGCCCACCCGGAGGCGGACAGGAGCGCGGAGGGTCGCGTCACGCCCAACAGTCCCACGGCCACCAGCGCGAGCGCGTGGTACATGTGATAGCGCGCGCCTGTTTCGAAGATGACCTGGAGATCCTGGGGCAGCCGGGCCCGCAGTGCATGCGCCCCGAAGGCCCCCGCCGCCACGGACAGGAAAGCGTTCACCGCTCCCACCACGAGCCACCACCGCATGATCGAGTGCCTTTCTTCGCGCGCTTGACTGCGGCACGCTACACCGCCCCTGAAGGCAGCGTCCTGGTTGAACACGCACCCCGCCCCAGCCGCTCCACCCCCGATGATGACTTCTCCTTCCTTCCAGCCGACCCCGTCGATTCCCTTCGAGCTGCGCCAGTCGCCCATCCAGGGACTTGGTGCCTTCGCCACCCGCCGCATCCGCAAGGGCGCGCGCATCATCGAGTACATCGGTGAGCGCCTCACCCAGGCCCAGGCGGACGCGCGCTACGACGACGAGTCGATGGAGCGCCACCACACCTTCCTCTTCAACCTGGACGACGACACGGTGCTGGACGCGGGCACGCTGCACAACGAGTCGCGCTACATCAACCACTCGTGCGAGCCCAACTGTCAGTCGCTCATCGACAAGGGCCACATCCACATCTACGCGCTGCGCGCCATCGAACCTGGGGAGGAGCTGACGTACGACTACGCCTACGAGCGCACCCCGGAGATGGGCGATGACGCCGAGGGGCTCTACATCTGCCGCTGCGGCACGCCCTCGTGCCGGGGCACCATCCTCGCCCCGGAGAAGAAGGCCCCCGCGCGCCGCAAGAAGCTCGCGGGCAAGTCCAAGACGGCCTCCAAGCCCGCGTCCAAGTCCAAGGCCGCGTCGAAGTCCAAGACGGCCTCCAAGGCCGCGTCCAAGTCGAAGTCCGCCCCGAAGTCGAAGTCCCGGCCGGCCTCCAAGTCGAAGTCCGCCGCGGGCAAGCAGCGGGGCACCCAGCGCGCGAAGACCGCGGGCCGGGGCCGCCGCGCGGCGGGCTGAAGCCAAACGGACGCGCGTGTTCCGGAGGGGAGCATTAGAGTGGGGGCGTGAAAGACGTCCTGCGCTTCCTGCTCACCGAAGCTCCCGATTCACCCGCGCTCGACTCGGTGGAGGCCTGGTGGCGACGGCACCTCGCGGTGCTGCCGCGCTTCCCGGCCCCCGCGGACCTGGCGCTCGCCAGCGGGTTCCGGGCGGACCGGCTGGGGTTCGCGTTCGCGTCCGGCTACCACGCCGCGCTGCGCTCGCTGTTCCCCCAGCTTCCCCCGGACCGGCGCGTCGCGCTCTGCGCCACCGAGTCCGGCGGCGGGCATCCCAGCGCCATCGAGACCACGCTCACGCCGGCCGGCGCGGGCTGGAAGCTCGACGGGGCGAAGACCTACGTCACGCTGGGCACGTACGCGGAGGTGCTGCTGGTGGTCGCCACCGAGGGCCGCGACGCGCAGGGGCGCAACCGTCTGCGCATGGTGATGGTGGACGCGAAGAAGCCGGGCGTGCAGGTGGAGCCGCTGCCGCCGCTGGGCTTCGTGCCGGAGGTGCCCCACGCGGCGCTGCGGCTGGAGGGCGTCACCGTGGGCCCCGAGGACGTGCTGCCCGGAGATGGGTACACGCGCTACCTGCGGCCGTTCCGCACGGTGGAGGACTGCCACGTCAACCTGGCGGTGCTGGGCTGGCTGGTGAAGGTGGGCCGGAGGTGCGGCTGGCCGGTGGCGCTGCGCGAGGAGCTGGTCGCCATCGCGGTGCTGATGCGGGCGCTGGCGCAGGAGGACCCCAGTGAGCCGGGCGTGCACGTGGCGCTGGGCGGCGCGTTCACGCAGCTGCACCGCGCGCTGGAGCGCTGCGAGACGGCCTGGGAGGGCGTGGACGTGGAGACGCGGGAGAAGTGGCAGCGCGACCGGCGCCTGCTCGACCTGGCCGGCAAGGTGCGCGTGAAGCGGCTGGAGTCCGCGCGTCAGAAGCTGGCCGGGGGCACGGGCGACGAGTAGGCCTGCTCCGTGCTGGCCCGCGCGGGAGGGGCGTCGTGCCGCCTCCTGCGCATGGGCCCGGTGCTACGACTTCAGTACCGACCGCCGCCGGCCGCGGAGACGATGGCGGAGAGGATGCGGTTCTCCACGCCCCAGACGGCCTTGTTCATGCCCTTCACGCCCGCGCCGCGCATGTAGTCGGTGAAGTCGTGCAGGGCGGTGGAGCGCTGCATGCGCTCCGTCTTGGCCGCGTAGAGCAGCGGAGTGCCCGGCGCGCCCGTGAGCCCCAGGTCCGGACAGGCCTCCGACAGCTTCGCGCGGTCGATGCCCGTCACCGCGGACAGCATCGCCACCGTGAACTTGTGCACCGGCAGCTCGCGCGCGTTGGGCACCTTCTCCAGCACCTTCGCGCGGTCCTTGGGGTCCGTGGCGAGCTGCTCCAGCGTCACCTTGGACATCTCCAGGATCTGCTCGTTCGTCACGTGCTTGTTGTCCAGGATGGCGCGGTCGAACAGGCTCTGCGGCGTGTCACCCTTGATGCTGATGTTCACGTCCGACAGCCGCGAGCGCATCGTCTGGATGGCGCGACCCACCTCCGTGTTCGCGCCGCCACGCCACGAGCCCGGCGTCGGCGCCACCGGCGCCTGCGTCGAACGGATGCGCGCCAGCTCGGCGCGGTTGAGCACCTCCGCGCGCGACACCTGCGTCACCTGATTGGTCCGGGCGGGCTGCGCGGCCGGGGCCTGCGTGCGAGTCGTGGCTGCGGAGGGGGCGGCGC